>NZ_JBEPDM010000012.1:0-165446 GCF_040300305.1 Streptomyces sp. NPDC000410 | reverse complement strand
GGCCTGACCGCCGAGCCCGGCACCCGGCGCACCACCCTGTTCGGCGACGGCGCCGCGGCCGCAGCCGTCATCCTCGACCGCCTCGGCACCGAGCCGCGCTCGGTCGCCTTCCTCGCCGACACGGTGCGCGCCGGCGGACTCGCCCATGCCGCGGAGCTGCCCGAGCCCCTGCCCCGCCCGGAGGCGGCCGACCTCGTACGCGAGTGGCTGCGGGCCGGCACCGAAATCGAGGGCGGGACCGGCGCCGACGACACCGCGGCCACCTGGCTGCGCGCCGTCGCGACCATCATCGAACTGAAACAGCTGAACCGGGCGCGAGGCCGGATCACGTGATCCGGGCCGCCGCCCGCATGAGGTGTTCCAGCAGTGCCGCGGTCGCCGGCGGATCGGGCGCCTCTCCGTGCACCGCAGCGGTGATCAGCCGTTCCTGATCGGGGAGGCGTACCAGCCTCACCGAGGGGTTGCGCTGGGCGGCCAGGGCCAGGGCCGGCAGTGTGGTGACGCCCAGCCCGGTCGCGACGATCGCCTGTACCGCCACGTAGTCGTCGGTGGTGAAGGCGATGTCGGGCGTGAAACCGGCGGCGGCGCAGGATCGCACCAGGTGCCGCCGGCATCGCTCGCAGCCCGTGATCCACCGGCGCGTGGCGTGGTCGGCGAGAGTGTCGCCGGGCAGGCCGGCCGGGGTCACGAGGTAGATCGACTCGGTGAGCAGCGGGGTTCGGCGGAGCCCGTCGTCGGCCGGTGAGGTGTCCGGGTAGGTGAACAGCAGGGCCACATCGACCTCGCCCGATCGCAGCAGCCGTGCCGCGTCGGGCGGTTCGGCCTCGGTGAAGCGCAACTCGACGTCAGGGTGGGCGGCGGTGAACGCGGCGGCGGCCCGCGGGACGAACGTACCCAGGGCGGAGGGGAACGCGGCCAGACGGACCCGGCCCGCACGCAGCCCTGTGTGGGCGGCGAGTTCGGCCTCTGCCGCTTCGAGGCGGCCCAGGATCTCCTCGGCGCGATCGGCCAGCATCCGGCCCGCGTCGGTCAGGCGAATGCCGCGGCCCACCCGCTGCACGAGCTTGCTGCCGGTCTCGCTCTCCAAGCGGGCCAGGTGGTGGCTGATCGATGGTTGTGCGTAACTCAGTGCGCGGGCCGCGGCGGTGACCGAACCGTGTTTGGCGACCGCGGCGAGCACCCGTAGGCGGGTCACGTCGAGCATGCCGTCCAACCTATCAATCCCATTGATGAGTTGGCATGAAGAATGGCATTGGACCTATGGGACGGCCGGACCCACGATGGCAGCATGGAACACGAACTCACCTCTGCCGACGTCCTCGCCGCTCGAGACCTGCTGGCCGGGCACCTGCCCGTCACGCCGATGTGGTCCTATCCGGCGCTCGACGCGGTGACCGGCGCGACCGTCCACGTCAAGCACGAGAACGTGCAACCGGTCGGTGCCTTCAAGGTGCGCGGCGGGCTGACGCTGCTCGCCACCATGGCTCCGGAGCGGCGGGCGCGCGGACTGGTCACCTATTCCACGGGCAACCACGCGCAGTCGATGGCCTATGCCTGTGCCGCGTTCGGCGCCCCCTGCACGGTGGTGATGCCGGCAACGGCCAGCACGGAGAAGGTGCGCGCCGTTCGCGCGCTCGGTGCCACGGCGGTTCTGCACGGCGCGGACATGGCCGCGGCGCAGGAGCGTGCCGAGCGGCTGGCGGCGGACGACGGCCGGCACCTGGTCAGCCCCGGCGACACCCCGGCCCTGCTGGCCGGCGTCGGCACCACGTATCTGGAGATCCTTCAGGCCCGGCCCGACCTCGACGCCGTGGTCGTACCCGTCGGCAGCGGCACCGGGGCCGCCGCGGCCTGCCTTGTCGCCGCGGAGCTCGCACCCGGCTGCCGGGTCGTCGCGGTGCAGTCGTCCGCCGCGCCCGCGGCACACGATTCGTGGCGGGCCGGTGCCTGCGTACGGCGTCCCGATCGGACCGCTGTCGAGGGCCTGGCCACCGGACGCGGGTTCACGCTGCCGCAGCAGCTCATGCGTGCGGGCCTCGCCGACTTCCGGCTGGTCTCCGACGCGCAGATCTTCGCAGCGCAGCGACTGCTGGCCAGTCACGCGCACACCCTTGCGGAAGGTGCCGGCGCAGCCGCACTGGCCGCCGTTCTGGCCGACCCGGACGGCTTTGCCGGACAACGCGTCGCCGTGGTGTGCACCGGTGGCAACGCCTCCGCCGCCGAGATCGCCGCACTGGGCAGCGGTGCCGGACCGGAACGCGCCACCTGATCGGGCGGGACCGCGATCGTCACGCAGCGGCGCCCCGCACACGAACGGACGCGAACGGACGGGGACCGGGCGGCGACGGCCAAGCCAACTCTGCGATTTTCTGGGTGAGTTGGCCGCAAAGGAACGGATACTCGATTCCGTCCCTCCGTCACCGCGCCCCCCGGGAGACTCCATGGCGCCGCTGTCCCGCCGCTCTGTCGTCGTCGCCTCGCTCGCCGCCGCGGCCACCGCCGCCGTGCCCGCCCGAACGGCCGCCGCGCACCCCGCCCGCCCAAGGCCCCTCGGCCGCGCCCACGCGCACAACGACTATCTGCATGAACGGCCTCTGTACGACGCCCTGTCGCACGGCTTCACCAGCGTCGAGGCCGACATATTCCTGGTCGACGGAGAGCTCCTCGTGGCCCACGAGCCCGCGCAGCTCGACCCCACCCGTACCCTCCGCTCGCTCTACCTGGACCCGCTGCTGGAGCGGGTGAAGGCCAATCACGGCTCCGTGTACCGCGGTTACCGGCGGCCCGTGCAGCTCCTCGTCGACATCAAGCACGACGGCGCCGCCGTGTACCGCGAACTCCACCGCCAACTGGGCGAGTACCGCGGCATCCTCACCACCTACGCGCACGGTGCCGTCCACCCCGGCGCCGTCACCCCCGTCATCTCCGGCGACCGTGCCGCGCGGGTGCCGATGGCGGCCCAGCGCGTGCGCCACGCGTTCTACGACGGGCGCCTCGACGACCTCGCCGCCCCCGCGCCCGCGCCCGCCTCCTTCATCCCGCTGATCTCCAGCAACTGGACCCACAGCTTCAGCTGGCAGGGCACCGGCCCGATCCCCGCCGCCGAACGCGAACGGCTCCGCGAGATCGTCTCCACCGCCCACGGCCGCGGGCAGCGCGTCCGCTTCTGGGCCACCCCCGACGCGCCGGGTGCCGCACGCGACGCGGTCTGGTCCGAGCTCCTCGCCGCCGGTGTCGACCACATCAACACCGACGACCTCGCCGGTCTGGAGCGGTTCCTGCGCCGCGCGCCCGGCCGCACCCGCTGACGAGCCAGGTCAATCCCGGTTTCAAGGATCACCCGACCGGCGGACACGCCAGTCGGCCATCCGGAGCCCGCACTCCGACACACTGGCCGCCGAATGCCGCACATCCCTTGCGGCAATGGAGGTTGGCGATGGCCGTGTCCGTATCAGTCGTACTCCTGCTCCTCGTCCTCGCGATCATCTATCTGCGCAACGGAGGCCTGAAACTCTCCCACGCCCTGGTCTGTGCCCTGCTCGGGTTCTTCATGGCGGGCACGAGCATGGCGCCTACCATCCAGAACGGGGTTTCCGCCACCGCTGACGTGGTGTCCAGGCTCCAGCCCTGACACGCTGCGGGGGACCCGCTTCGGGCGTTGAATGGGTGTATGCGTGCCGCCGAGAGCGTGCGACCGGGCAGAGGCCGCGTGCTCGCCGTGTGGGGAGCGTCCGCCGTGCTGGCCGGAGCGCTCGCCCTCGCTCCGGGCGCCGTCCCGCCCGCACCGGCCGGGTCACAGCCTCCTCCGCAGCCCCCGCCCCTGCTGGACCGGAGCGACGTGGACAGCGCGGTGGCGAAGCTCGACGGCATCGTCGAGAAGGGCATGAAGCGGACCGGTGTGCCGGGCGTCGCCGTGGGTGTCGTGTACCGGGACAAGGTGGTCCATCTCAAGGGGTTCGGCGTCCGCGAAGCCGGCGAGAGCGCCAGGGTCGGCCCCGACACCGTCTTCCAGCTCGCGTCGGTGTCCAAGCCACTCGCCTCCACGGTCGTCGCCGGTGCCGTCGGCGACAAGACCGTCCGCTGGGGCGACCCCGTGGCCCCGCGGCTGCCCGGCTTCACGCTGGGGGACCCCTGGGTGAGCGGCCACGTCACGATCGCCGACCTCCTCTCGCACCGCAGCGGCCTGCCCGACCACGCCGGTGACCTGCTGGAGGACCTCGGGTTCGACCAGTCGTACATCCTCGGCCATCTGAAGTACGAGTCCCTCGCCCCCTTCCGCGCGAGTTACGCCTACACCAACTTCGGCTTCACCGCGGCCGCTGAGGCCGTCGCCCGCGCCGGGGGCGTCAGCTGGGAGAAGCTCTCCGACGACCTGCTCTACAAGCCCGCGAAGATGGCCTCCACGAGCTCCCGCTTCGCCGACTACGAGAAGGCGCCCGACAAGGCCGTCGGCCATGTCAGGACGGCGGGCGGCAGCTGGCAGGCCCGGTACGTGCGGGACGCGGACGCCCAGTCACCCGCCGGTGGTGCCAGCTCCACGGCGAGTGACATGACCCGCTGGCTGCGGCTGCAGCTGGCGAACGGAAAGCTCGACGGGAAGCAGATCGTCGACGCCGAGAGCCTGGCCCGCACCCACCTGCCCGAGATCGTCTCCCAGCCGCCGCCGGCCCCGGCCGGCCGCACCGGCTTCTACGGTCTGGGCTGGAACGTGGGATACGACGATCACGGCAGGCTCCGGCTCAGCCACTCCGGCGCCTTCGAGCTGGGCGCCAACACGAACGTGACCATGCTGCCCGGCGAGCAGCTCGGCATCATCGTCCTGACCAACGGCCAGCCGGTCGGGCTGGCCGACTCCGTGGCGCTCGACTTCTTCGACATCGCCCAGAACGGGAAGCCCAGCACCGACTGGCTGCCGCTCGTCGCCGCGCTGTACGCGCAGCAGGAGAAGGCCGACAAGTCCCCCACGGACTACGCCGATCCGCCCGCGAGCCGCAAGGCGGCGCGCCCCGACAGCTCGTACACCGGGACGTACACGAGCCCCTACTACGGGCGGTTGAACGTCACGGCCGCGGGCGGCGGGCTCACCCTCGAACTCGGCCCGAAACCACAGCGGTTCCCTCTCACCCACTACGACGGCGACACCTTCAGCTTCCCCACCACCGGCGAGAACGCGGTGGGACTCACCGGCGTCACCTTCACCGGGGACAGCGGCGGCAAGGCCACCCGCGTGCGTGTCGAATACCTCGACGAGAACGATCTCGGAACCTTCACCCGCACCTGATCAGGGCCCAGTTGTTGCGGTCTGTTGCGCGATCATGAAGTGCCCATGAAACCCGTGGCACGTCCATGGACACTTCACGGGGGCGGCTCTAGCGTCGGGCGGCGGCGCGACTGACGATTGTTCAAAAAGGAGCCGAGACATTGTCCCGTAGAGCGCTCGCCCGCGCACTGGCCCTGACCCTCGCCGTGTCCGCGAGCACGTTCGCGATGCCGGCCACCGCCGGGGCCGGCGAGATCCCCAAGGCCCCCGGGCACCGTCTGGTGAGCGATTACGACGGGGCGCCCGCCACAGCCGCCTCCGTACCCGGCAGGCCTCCGCCGCAGCATCCGTATCTCGCCCCCAACGGCCGCAGCGGTATGCACGCCGACGCGGCGGGCAGCGGCACCCACCCCTACCTGGGCCCGCTCGGGCGCGATCCGTCCGTCACCAGCGAGCAGATCGCCCCGCTCGGCGGCGAATGCGCCACCGCCACCTTCGACTCGGCCGGCCGGCTCGTGACCGTCTGCGGCACGTTCTCCGGCTTCCTGCTCAAGCTGCTCGACCCGCGCACCCTCGACACGCTGGCCGAGTACAAGCTGCCGCAGCGCTCGTCCACCGTCGAGGCCATCACCCGCCTCGACTTCTCGAAGATCTTCAAGGACACCTCGGGCGGCGCCTACTTCTACCTCGACGACCAGGACCGGGTCGTCCTCGCTGACTCGCGCCAGCACATCCTGCGCATCGCCCACACCCAGGCCGCCGACGGCAGCTGGAAGTTCGTGGTCGAGGACGACTGGGATCTGACCTCCCACGTCCCGCACGACTGCGTCAGCTGGACCAACCTCTTCCCGAGCGGCACCTGCGACCCCGTCACCTCCGTGATGCCCGACTGGCAGGGCCGCATCTGGTGGGTGACCAGGCTCGGCCGGGTCGGCACCGTCGACCCGCGGACCGGGGTCATCCGCTCCGTACAGCTCAAGGGCGAGGAGATCCAGAACTCCTTCTCGGTCGCCGAGGACGGGGTCTCGATCGTCACCGACCACGCCCTCTACAGCTTCCGTGCCGCCGCCGACGGCACCCCCGTCACGCAGTGGCGCCAGACCTACGACCGCGGCACGGGCACCAAGCCCGGCTCCGTCAACCAGGGCTCCGGGACCACCCCCGACCTGTTCGGCGAGGGCGGCGAGTACGTCGCGATCACCGACAACGCCGACGACCGTATGAACGTCCTCGTCTACCGGCGCGGCGTCGACGTCCCCGCCGAGGACCGGCTCGTCTGCAAGGTCCCCGTCTTCGGCTCCGGGGCCTCCACCACCGACAACTCCCTCATCAGCTGGGGCAACAGCCTCGTCGTCGAGAACAACTACGGCTACGAGAACCCCACGTCGCTCACCTTCGGCCGCAGCGTGACCGGCGGAGTCACCCGCATCGACGTACGCGCGGACGGCAGCGGCTGCGACACGGTCTGGGAGAGCGACGTCCGCTCCCCGTCCACGGTTCCGAAGCTCTCCACCGCGAACGGGCTGCTCTACTTCTACGAGAAGCGCCCCAACAAGCTCGGCATCGACGCCTGGTACCTGACCGCCGTCGACTTCCGCACCGGCGAGCGGCGCTGGAGCCGGCTCACCGGCACCGGTCCGCTCTACGACAACAACTGGGCGCCCATCACGATCGGCCCGGACGGCACCGCGTACGTCGGTGTCTTCAACGGCATCCTGGCCGTACGCGACCAGGGCTGACACGCGCCCGCGTGCCCGGATCGCGAGATCCGGGCACGCGGGCGGCCTCGTCCGGCCCTCGTCAGGCCGTCATCACGTCATCTTCGGCGCCTCGCCGACCGTCGTCTGCAGGTCGATGACGGCGAACGGCGCCCCTTGCGGATCGACGACGGCCGCGAACCGCCCGAACGGGCTGTCCATCGGCCCGAAGGCCAGCGTCCCGTTCAGCCGCTCCGCGGCGGCCACGGCCGTGTCGCAGTTCGCCACGGAGAAGTACACCTGGACGTACGGCGGAATCTCCGCCGGGAACTCCTCGTCGGTCATCTTCATCCGGCCCATCACGGGCCGGTCCGCGCCCAGGCTGAAGATCTTGTAGTCGATGCGCTCGTCCTCCATGCGCTGCGTGTCGTAGCCGAAGACGGCGGAGAAGAACGCGTCCGACTTCTCGGGCTCCCGGGTGAACACCTCGGCCCAGGCGAACGAGCCCGGCTCGCCGATCTTCTCGAAGCCCTCATGGGTGCCGCTCTGCCAGACCCCGAAGGTGACCCCGCTCGGATCCCGGGCCAGGCACATCGTGCCGAAGTCGCCGACCGTCATGGGCTCCATCAGGACCGTCCCGCCGCACTGGCGGATCCTCTCGGCCGTCGCGGCGGCATCCGGCGAGGCCAGATACAGGCACCATGCCGACTGTCCCTCCTGGCCGGGCATCGGCGGTACGACGGCGGCGACGGCCTTGCCGTCGGAGTACGCCTGTGTGTAGTTCCCGAACTCCGACGAGGCCTCGCCGAAAGTCCAGCCCAGAACGTCGCCGTAGAACGACTGCGCGCCCTCCAGGTCGGAGAACATCGCGTCGGCCCAGATCGGCGTGCCTTCGGATGGTGCGGCCATGACGGTGACTCTCTTCTGTCCAGATGATCTGCGTGGTCCGGTGACCCGGATGGTCCGGATGGCCCGGATGGCTCGTGGGCCACGCTAGCCAGCCCACGGCCGCCGCGCGCGGTGACACGGGGCGCCACGAGGTTTCACGACCGCACGAAGACCCCGATGCCATTGGGTACGGGCCGCTGCGCCCCGCCGCTCGGATGATTGCGTACGGTCACCGCCGAGGCTCCCGGATCCCGCGCGACCAGCGTGGACGAGCCACCGCCGTCCAGGCTGAACGCGTCCACCGCGCCCGCCTCCGCCATGACCGCCGCCAGCTCCGCGATGGTCAGCCCGGTCCGGAACGCGGCCCCGCCGTCCAGCGCGAGCAGCAGCAGCCGGCGGCCGCCGTCCGCGATGCCCGCCGCCGAGCGCACGGCGGAGGCCACCGTGTCGAGCCCGGCGAGCGGCTCGCCGCCCCGCAGCACGGGATAGCCGCCGACCGCGAAGCGGTACGGCACCCAGGTGCCCGCCGCGACCAGCCGGTGCCGCACCGTCACCCGGTCGCCCGGGAGGAGCCCCCGCAACCGTGCCGCCCCGGCCTCCCGGCCCACCAGGACCGTCGTGCCCGCGGCGATCGGGCCCCGGCCCGGGGCCGTCGCGACCGACACCACCCGGCCACCGCGCACCGTCACCTCGTAGGTGTCGCCGCTGCACGGCGCCCCCCGGTCGGTGTCCGTCCCGCAGGTCGCCCGGACCCGGGAGACCTCGCCCCACCGGGAGGTGAACGCGCCGACCGAACCCACCGGCAGCGCGTACTGGTTCAGTCCGGCGAGCGGAATCCGGTCGCCGGGCACGACCACCTCGCCCGCCAGCTCCAGCCGCCCGAGCCGGGCCCGGCCGTCGGCGCCGACGCCCAGCACCTCGCGGGTGGACGTGCCGGGCGGCAGCGCGGGGCCGAAGCGCTGGCCGTCGGGTACGGCCGCCTTGAGGGCCCTGCCGCCCGCGACGGCCGGTCCGACCGGCGCGCCCGTCGCCTCCACGCCCGGGTGCTGGGTCTCCGATATGTTGAAGAAGTCGCCGTTGACCGCGGCCACCGCGCCCACCCCGTCGGCGAGCGCGGACACCGTCGCGCGGGCCGCGACGACGCCCGGGTGCAGCAGCCCGGCCGTCACCCGCCCGTCACGCAGATCGACCACGAGCAGATGCGCCCGCGCCGTGCCGCCGGCGGCCGGAATGTCGAACTGCCGGTACGTGACGCCCGGCGCGATGCGCTGCCAGGCCGACGCGGCGTCCGCGACACCCGGTGCGACCAGTGCGCACCAGGCCAGCAGCACGGTCAGCACCGTTCGGGCACGGGCGTGGCTTCCTGTCACCGTCGCAGTCCCCCAGGCGGCGTCGTGGCGTCCGGTCAACTGTCGTCATTGTGGGGCGAGTTGGCGCGGCGCGGGAGTCTACGAGCCGACCAGTCGGGAACGGATCAGGAAACGCACTCCCTCGGGCGCCTCCAGCGAGAAGCCGCTGCCCCGGCCCTCGACGACGTCGACGATAAGGCGGGTGTGCCGCCACACCTCGTACTGGCTCGCCGAGATCCAGAAGTCCACAGGCTCGGCGACCCCCTCGACGGACAGCGACCGCAGCAGGACGTCGGACGCGCCCGTACGGAACTCGCCCTCCGGGTAGCACATGGGGGCGCTGCCGTCGCAGCAGCCGCCCGACTGATGGAACATCAGCGGCCCGTGGGCCGCCCGCAGTCGCCGCACCAGCTCGGCGGCGGCGGGCGTGAGCTCCACGAGCGGGACGTCGACGGATGACATGCGGGCAGCCCCCTCGTCTCGGTGTCTCGTCTCGGTGCGTCGCGGGTCAGTCAACTCCCCACGACGTTGCGAGGAGGTTGCACGCTCCGCGCAGCGCCGAGTGGGCGCCCCGGTGTCCGCTTTCGGGTGACCCCGGCGGCCCGCCCCGCGCCGGGGCCGCTCCGGTGTGCGGATGATCGCTGGCGGCCGGGCCTCTCCCGGCCCCGATCCGAGGTCGCCGGGAGGCCGCGATGCGTATCCTGCTCGTCGCGAGCGCGTTCAACAGCCTCACGCAGCGGGTCCACTGCGAACTGCGGGACAAGGGTCACGCCGTGGCGGTGGAGCTGGCGCTGGACGACACGTCCCTGCGCGACGCCGTCCGCCGGTACGCCCCCGGGCTGATCGTGGCGCCGATGCTGAGGACCGCCCTCCCCGACGACGTGTGGTCCGCGTACACGTGTCTCATCGTCCACCCGGGACCCGTGGGCGACCGGGGACCCTCGTCCCTCGACTGGGCCCTGCACGAGGGAGCCGGCCGGTGGGGCGTGACGGTCCTTCAGGCCAACGCGGAGATGGACGCGGGCGACGTGTGGGCGTCGGTCGACTGCCCGGTGCCGCCGGTGGCCAAGAGCGACCTGTACCGGGGCGAGATCGCCGACGCCGCGCTGGAGGCCGTGATGCTCGCGGTCGACCGCTTCGCGTCCGGGACGTACGCCCCGAGGCCGCAGGCCACTTCGGGCCGCGTACGTCCGTACCTCCGCCAGGACGTCCGGCGCATCGACTGGGAGTCGGACAGCACCGAGGCGGTCCTTCGCAAGCTGCGCGCCGCCGACTCGCAGCCCGGTGTGCTGGACGAACTGCTCGGTGGCGAGTGGTACCTGCACGGGGGCCACCCCGAGGACACGCTGCGCGGACGGCCGGGCGAGCTGCTGGCGACCCGGGCCGGCGCGATCTGCCGCGCCACGGTGGACGGTGCCGTGTGGATCCCCGAGCTGCGCCCCCGGCGCACACCGGGCGGCCCCGTCACCGTCAGACTGCCCGCCGTGCGCGCGCTCGCCGACCGGCTGCCCGCACTGCCGGAGGACCCCGCACCGCTCACGCCGGGCGAGGGCCGCCGCACCTGGACCGACATCCGCTACCGCGAGGACGGACACGTAGGCCTTCTCTCCTTCTCGTTCCCCGGCGGGGCGATGAGCACGACGCACTGCCGGCGTCTGCTCGACGCCTACCGGGAGGCGTGCTCACGGCCCACGTCGGTGCTGGTGCTGGGCGGTGGCCGGGACTTCTTCTCCAACGGCATCCACCTCGGCGTGATCGAAGCGGCCGACGACCCCGCCGCGGAGTCGTGGAACAACATCGACGCCATGGACGACCTGGTCGAGGCCGTCCTGACGACCACTGACCGCCTGGTCGTCTCCGCCGTCGGCGGGAACGCCGCGGCCGGCGGGGTGATGCTGGCGCTGGCCGCCGACGAGGTGTGGTGCAGGTCCGGCGCCGTACTCAACCCCCATTACCGGCTGATGGGGCTGTACGGCTCCGAGTACTGGACGTACACCCTGCCCCGCAGGGTGGGTCCGGCGGTGGCCGCCCGGCTGATGCGCGACGCGCTGCCGGTGAGCGCGGCGGCGGCGCAGCGGCTCGGACTGGTCGACCGGATCGTCGAGTGCGCCCCGCGGGACTTCACGGGCGAGGTCGTCCGTCTCGCGGGACGGCTGGCCTCGCTGCCCGCGGCGCAGTCCCGGATCGCTCGGAAGAAGGCGGAACGCGACCGGCAGGAGGCCCGCAGGCCGCTGGCCGCGTACCGGGAGGAGGAACTGGTCCGCATGCGACGGACCTTCTTCGATCCCGCCGCGCCCTACCACGCCCTGCGTCGCGCGTTCGTTCGCAAGGAGAAACCGCCCCGCACCCCGCCGCACCTCGTCACCGGTTCGGCCCCGCTCGATGTCGCAGACGTGGCGAATCCCTGTTACCAAGAGAGCTGATGTCGAAAATCAGGAAATTCGCCGCATACCTCCCCTAGGAGGCATCCCCATGGATGCAGCAACGCCGACCACGGCCGAAGCCGCGGGCGCATCCGGTGCGACCGCCGAGGAGACGCCGCCGATCCACATCCTCTGGATCAACGCGGGTCTCAGCTGCGACGGCGACTCGGTGGCCCTGACGGCCGCGATGCAGCCGAGCATCGAGGAGATCGTGACCGGTGCCCTGCCCGGCCTGCCGAAGATCCAGGTCCACTGGCCGCTGATCGACTTCGAATGCGGGCCGGTGGGGGGTGCCGACACGTTCATCGAGTGGTTCTTCAAGGGTGAGCGCGGCGAGATCGACCCCTTCGTCCTGGTCGTCGAGGGGTCCGTCCCCAACGAGTCGGTCAAGCAGGAGGGGTACTGGTGCGGCTTCGGCGACAACCCGGAGACGGGCCAGCCGATCACCACCAGCGAATGGATCGACCGGCTGGCGCCCAAGGCCCTGGCCGTCGTCGCGATCGGCACCTGCGCCACGTACGGCGGTATCCACGCGATGGCGGGCAACCCGACCGGAGCCATGGGGGTGCCCGACTACCTCGGCTGGGACTGGAAGTCCAAGGCCGGCATCCCCATCGTGTGCGTTCCCGGCTGCCCGATCCAGCCCGACAACTTCTCGGAGACGCTGACCTATCTGCTCTACCAGGCGGCCGGTGCCGCTCCGATGATCCCGCTGGACGACAAGCTCCGCCCCACCTGGCTGTTCGGCGCCACCGTGCACGAGGGCTGCGACCGGGCCGGCTACTACGAGCAGGGTCAGTTCGCCGAGTCGTACGACTCCCCGAAGTGCCTGGTCAAGCTCGGCTGCTGGGGCCCCGTCGTCAAGTGCAACGTACCCAAGCGCGGCTGGATGGCCGGCATCGGCGGCTGCCCGAACGTGGGTGGCATCTGCATCGCCTGCACCATGCCCGGCTTCCCCGACATGTTCATGCCGTTCATGGACGAACCGCCCGGCGCGCGGCTCTCCGTCACCGGCAGCGGCGTGTACGGAGCCGTGGTCCGCAGACTCCGCTCGATCACCGCCAGGACGGTGGACAAGGAGCCCAAGTGGCGGCACACGGGCGAAAAGATCACCACCGGTTACCGGGCCCCGTGGCCCAAGTGACCCGCATCCAGGCACCGACCCCCACCTCCTGCTTGAAGACGTGACGAAGGGCACCGCAGAGACGATGGCGACACAGGCGAAGGCGGCCGGAGACGGCCTGGTGGAGATGTCCTGGGATCCGATCACCCGGATCGTGGGCAGCCTCGGCATCCACACGAAGATCGACTTCAAGCAGAAGCGGGTCGCGGAGTGCTACAGCACCTCCTCGGTCTTCCGCGGCTACAGCGTCTTCATGCGGGGCAAGGACCCGCGGGACGCGCACTTCATCACCAGCCGCATCTGCGGCATCTGCGGGGACAACCACGCCACCTGCTCCGTCTACACGCAGAACATGGCGTACGGCGTGAAGCCCCCGCACCTCGGTGAGTGGGTCATCAACCTCGGCGAGTCTGCCGAGTACATGTTCGACCACAACATCTTCCAGGAGAACCTGGTCGGGGTCGACTACTGCGAGAAGATGGTCCGCGAGACCAACCCGGGAGTCTGGGAGCTGGCGCAGCGCACCGAGGCGCCGCACGCGGGCGACCACGGCTACCGCACCATCGCCGACATCATGCGGTCGCTCAACCCGATCGAGGGCGAGTTCTACCGCGAGGCCCTCCAGGTGAGCCGCTACACCCGCGAGATGTTCTGCCTGATGGAGGGCCGCCACGTGCACCCCTCCACGCTCTACCCCGGCGGCGTCGGCACGGTCGCCTCCGTGCAGCTGTTCACGGACTACCTCACCCGGCTCACGCGCTACGTGGAGTTCATGAAGCGCGTCGTCCCGCTGCACGACGACCTGTTCGACTTCTTCTACGAGGCCCTGCCCGGGTACGAGGAGGTCGGCCGCCGACGCGTGCTGCTCGGCTGCTGGGGCGCGCTCAACGACCCCGAGTACTGCGACTTCACGTACGCCAACATGACCGACTGGGGACGGAAGATGTTCGTCACCCCGGGCATCATCGTGGACGGGAAGCTCGTCACCAACGACCTCACCCAGATCAACCTCGGCATCCGGATCCTGCTGGGCAGCTCGTACTACGAGGACTGGGAGGGCCAGGAGCAGTTCGTCACGCACGACCCGCTCGGCAACCCCGTCGACCCCCGCCACCCCTGGAACCAGCACACCATCCCCGCCCCGCAGAAGCGGAACTTCGACGACAAGTACAGCTGGGTGATGTCCCCCCGCTGGTACGACGGCAAGGACTACCTCGCCCTGGACACCGGCGGCGGGCCCATCGCGCGCCTGTGGTCCACCGCCCTGTCCGGACTCGTCGACACCGGGTACGTCAAGGCGACCGGCAACAGCGTGGTCATCAACCTGCCGCGCACGATGACCAAGCCCGAGGCCCGCTTCGAATGGAAGATCCCGCGCTGGAGCAACGCGCTCGAACGCAACCGCGCCCGCACCTACTTCCAGGCGTACACCGCCGCGCTCGCGCTGCACTTCGCCGAGAAGGGGCTGGACGAGGTACGCGCGGGACGCACCCAGACCTGGGAGAAGTTCGAGGTGCCGGACGAGAGCATCGGCGTCGGCTTCACCGAGGCCGTACGCGGCGTCCTCTCGCACCACATGGTGATCCGGGACGGCAAGATCGCCAACTACCACCCCTACCCGCCGACCCCGTGGAACGCCAGCACCCGCGACACCTACGGAACACCCGGTCCCTACGAGGACGCCGTGCAGAACACGCCGATCTTCGAGGAGAACTCCCCGGAGAACTTCAAGGGCATCGACATCATGCGCGCCGTGCGCAGCTTCGACCCCTGTCTGCCGTGCGGCGTCCACATGTACGTGGGCGAGGGGAAGACCGTGCAGAAGATGCACGTCCCCACCGGCCTGAGCGGACTGGCCGGATGAGCGCGAGCGCGCAGGAGACCGGGCGGCGCGTCGAGGAGGTCCTCGACCGGCTGACCGCCACCTCCGATCCGGCGGCGGCCGCGGCGGCCGAGGAACTGGTACGGGTCCTGATGGACTTCTACGGCGCGGGACTCCACCGGATCGTCACGCTCCTCGACACCCCCAAGGCCGGCGGGCAGCTGTCCGCTCTGCTCGGCGACGAGCTCGTGGCGAGCCTGCTGGTCCTGCACGACCTGCACCCGGAGGACACCCCCGCACGGATCTCACGCGCGCTGCGTGAGCATCCCGTCGAGGTCGTGGCCTACGACGGAGCCACCGGCGCCCTCCGTCTGCGGGCCTCCGCGGGCGGGGGCTGCGGGTGCGGGAGCGGCCCGGACGCGGGCCGGCAGGCCGTCGAGGACGCCCTCGCGTGCTTCGCGCCCGAAGTGAACACGGTGGAACTGGAGCAGCCCGCCAAGGAGCCGCCCCTGTTGCAGATCGGGACCGGCCGGGCCGCCGCGCCCGGACGCCCGGCCCCGGCGACGGCGTCGTGAGCGCGGTCCGGGCCGACCGGGACATCCGGGGACTGCGCCGGTTCGTGGCACCGCGCGAACCCGGTCCTGAGCGGTGCGAGCTGTGCGCCGTGCCGGTGGCCGAAGGCGGCCACCGGCATCTGGTGGACACGGAGAAGCGGTCACTGGCCTGCGCCTGCACGCCCTGCGCCCTGCTGTTCGAGCAGCCGGGCCCGGGGGACGGCCGCTTCCGTACGGTGCCGGACCGCTACCTGTACGACCCCGCCCACCGCCTCGACGACAGCGCGTGGGACCTCCTGCGGATCCCGGTCGGCGTCGCGTTCTTCTTCCGCAACGCCGCGCTGAACCGGCTCGTCGCCCTGTACCCGAGCCCGGCCGGGGCGACCGAGAGCGAACTCGAACCGTCCGCCTGGCAGGAGGCCCTCGGCGGCAGCCGACTGGCCGGGCTCCTCGAACCCGACGTCGAGGCTCTGCTCGTACGCCGCACCGAGGGCCGGGCCGAGTGCCACCTCGTGCCGATCGACATCTGCTACGAGCTGGTGGGCCGGATGCGCCTGCGGTGGCAGGGCTTCGACGGCGGCGCGGAGGCCAGGGCCGAGCTGCGGACGTTCTTCGAACACGTCGGGCGACGAGCCCGCCCACTGACAGAGGCGGAAAAGCCGTGACGGAGTTCTCCTTCAGCTGCGTCGGCGTACGAGCCGACCAGTACGCCGCCGGCCCCACCCTCGTCTTCCGGCTGCGCGTCACCGCTTCCGAAGGCGCCCGGGTGCACGCCCTCGCGCTGCGCTGCCAGATCCGTATCGAACCGGCCAGGCGCGGCTACGAGGCCGCGGAGGCCGAGGGGCTCGTGGACCTGTTCGGTGAACGCTCCCGCTGGGGCAGCACGCTGAACCCGATCCAGTTCGCCCACGTCTCGCTCATGGTCCCCGGCTTCACCGGCGAGGTGGAGACCGACCTCGTCGTGCCCTGCACCTACGACATGGACATCGCCGCGACCCGGTACTTCAACGCGCTCTCGGGCGGCGAGGTGCCGCTGCTGATGCTCTTCTCGGGGACCGCGTTCACCGGCGCGGCCGGATTCCGCGTGGAGCCCGTGCCCTGGGACCGGGAGGCGTCCTTCCGGCTGCCGGTGGACGTATGGCGGGAGATGGTCGAGCAGCACTTCCCGGGCTGCGGCTGGATCCGGCTGCCCCGCGACACCATGGACGCCCTGCTCGCCTTCCGCTCGCGGTGGGCGCTGCCGTCCTGGGAGGCGACCGTCCAGGCACTCCTGGAAACGGCGGACCCGCCCGAGCCACCGGACCCGCCGGCCTCGGCGCTGCTGCGCCGTCTCGCCGAGAGGACCGCACCGTGACGACGACCGCCACGTTCAGCCCACGGACCCGGTCCCGGTTCGCCACCGCCCGCGAAGTGGCCGACGCCGTGCTCTTCGAGGGCTACGTGCTGTACCCGTACCGGGCATCGGCCGCCAAGAACCGGCTGCGCTGGCAGTTCGGGGTGCTCGTACCGCCCGGCCGCGCCGGGGACGAGCACGACTTCCAGCAGACCGAATGCCTGATGGAACCGAAGTCCGGGGCGACGCTCTGCGTGGAACTGCGCTTCCTGCACGCCCGGCGCCGGACCGTGCAACGGGCCCGCGAGGACGGCGGTTTCGAGACCGTCCCCGAACTCCACCTCGACGACCGCGTCCTGGTCCCCTGGGACGAGGGAGCCGAAGAACGCGTCGAGATCACCGCCACCGTCGCCGAACTGACCCGGGACGGCGGTGTCACCGTCCCCTTCACCCGCCCGGCGCGCGAGGACACCGAACCCGTACACGACGGGGACGGCCGGACCGTCGGCCGCCTGGTGCGCCGCTGCGAGGAGATCGCGGGCACCGTACGGCTGACCGCGCGGGAACTCGACGGCCCCTACCGGGTGATGCGGCTGACCGCCGTCGTACGCAACACCTCCGCCTGGTCACCGGACGGCGCCGACACCGACCGCGACGCCGTGCTCCCCAGGTCGCTGGTCGCCGCCCACCTCCTGCTGCACCTCGACGCCGGGTCCTTCCTGTCGATGACCGACCCGCCCGAGTGGGCCAGGGGCGCGGTGAGGGCCTGCCGCAACCAGCACACCTGGCCCGTGCTCGCGGGTGAACCGGGCCGCGCGGACCTGCTGCTGTCCTCCCCGATCATCCTGGAGGACCATCCGGCCATCGCCCCGGAGAGCCCCGGCGCGCTCTACGACGCCACCGAGATCGACGAGATCCTCGCGCTGCGCACCGCGGCCCTCACCGACCAGGAGAAACGCGAAGCGCGGGGGACCGACGAGCGGGCGGCCGCGGTGATCGACCTCGCCGACTCGATGCCCCCCGAGATCCTGGAACGCCTGCACGGCGCGGTACGGGCCCTGCGGGACGTCACCGAACCGGGCCCCGCGCGGCCCGACGCCGCCCGGCCCGACACCCCCTGGTGGGACCCGGCGAGCGACGGGAGCGCGGACCCGGAACGCGACCGCGTCGTCGTCGACGGACGCCCGGTCGGCGCGGGCAGCCGCGTGCTGCTGCGGCCCGGCCCGCGCCGCACCGACGCCCAGGACCTGTTCCTGCACGGCCGCAGCGCACACGTCGAGGCCGTACTCCACGACGTGGACGGAGGAGTGCACCTGGCGGTCACCGTGGAGGACGACCCCGGAGCCGACATCCGGCGCGAACAGGGCCGGTTCCTGTACTTCCAGCCCGACGAGGTCGTCCCCCTGGAGGACCTGTGAGCACACCCGCGCACGCCGGCCTCCGCACGCTCGTCGCCGGCGTCGGCAACATCTTCCTCGGCGACGACGGCTTCGGCGTCGAGACCGTGCGGGCCCTGGCCGGCCGGCCGCTGCCCGCGCACGTCGAGGTCGCCGACATCGGCGTGCGCGGCGTCCACCTCGCCTACCAGCTCCTCGACGGGTACGACACGCTCGTCCTCGTCGACGCCACCGCGCGCGGCGGCGAGCCCGGAACGCTGTACCTCATCGAGGCCGACACGCCCGGCGGCAGCGCACCGCAGGACACCCTGATCGACGGTCACCGCATGTCCCCCGACACCGTCCTGGCACTGCTGGAGCACCTGTGCGCCGGCACCGGCGGGACCCCGCCACGACGCACGCTGGTGGTGGGCTGCGAACCCGCCCGAGTCGAGGAGGGCATCGGCCTCAGCCCCCAGGTGGCCGCCGCGGTGCCGGAAGCCGTGCGGATGGTCACGGACCTGGTCCGCACGGGGGAGCCCGCACGCGACCCGCAGGCGATCCGTACATGACCCGCAAGTGAGGAGAGATCCAGTGAACAAGACCCTCGTCGGCGGCGCGGCCGCCGCCACCGCCCTCGCCGCCCTGATGAAGCAGATCCTGCCCGACCTCAGGCGCTACCTGCGCATGCGCAGGATGTGACGCCGTCACCCGGCCACCACCGAACGGCGTCACCGGGCCACCACCGAACGGCGTACGCGGCCCGCGGGCATCGGCGAGCCGCCGCGCCCGCGCCCGTACCCGGCCGTGTAATGAACGCGACCTGACCGACCCGCGACCTTCGACGGCAGGACGGTGACCGTGCACGAGATGTCCATCGCCCTGGCCGTCGTCGGCCAGGTGGAGGAAGCGGCGCGCGACCGCGGCGTCACCGCGGTCAGGGCCGTACGGCTCCAGGTGGGCGAACTGGCCGGGGTGGTCCCCGACGCCCTCGCCTTCTGCTTCGAACTGGCCTGCGCCGGAACCGTCCTGGAAGGCGCCGAACTGGTCGCGGAACCCGTACCGGGACGCGCCCGCTGCGCGCCGTGCGCGGACGAATGGGCGGTCGGCATGCCGCCGAACCTGTGCTGCCCCGGCTGCGGCGAGCCGACCGCCGAACTGCTCGCGGGCCGCGAGCTGCAGATCGTCAGCGTGCGCTGGGAGGACGGCCAGGATCACGCGTGCGCCGACGGACAACACGCACGACCCGGCGAACAATCCGAACGCACCTGCGAACCCGTCCTTGAGGAGCGCTGAACCATGTGCCGTGTGGTCGACCTTCAGCAGGCGGTTCTCGCCAAGAACGACGCGACCGCGCACACCCTGCGCGCAGGGCTCGCGGCCGGCGGCACCACGGTCGTCAACCTGCTCTCCAGTCCCGGAAGCGGGAAGACCGCCCTGCTGGAGCGTGAACTCCTCCTGGCGCGCGAGCGGGACGTGCCCGTCGCGGCACTGACCGCCGACCTCGCCACCGAGAACGACGCGCTGCGCCTCGCCCGGTCGGGTGTCCCGGTCAAGCAGGTGCTCACCGACGGACTGTGCCATCTGGAGGCCGGCATGCTGGCCGGGCACCTGCACGGATGGCTGCCGGAAGGCACCCGGCTGCTGTTCGTGGAGAACGTCGGCAACCTCGTCTGTCCCGCCTCCTACGACCTCGGCGAGACCCTGAGAGTCGTCCTCGCGTCGGTGACCGAGGGCGAGGACAAGCCGCTGAAGTACCCGACCGCTTTCGGTCTGGCCCATCTCGTGGTGGTGACCAAGACCGACATCGCGAGCGCCGTCGGGTTCGACGAGGAAGCCTTCCGCGCCCACCTGGAGCAGGTCAATCCGGGAGTGGAGGTGCTCCTCACCTCCGCACGGGACGGCACGGGAGCGGGCGCCCTGCTGGAGCGGGCCCTCGGGGCCGCGGACGGCGCGGCGCTCCACGCCCCGGTCATGGCCGGGCACCGGCACCCGTGAGCGCACCGGAGCCGGACAGCGCCGTCGCCGAGGACGTACTGCGCCGCCGGATCACCGTCCGTGGTGTGGTGCAAGGTGTCGGGTTCCGCCCGTTCCTCTACACCCTCGCCACCCGGCTGGACCTGAACGGGCAGGTGACGAACACCGGCGACGGGGTCGTCGCCGAGGTCGAGGGCGACCCCTCGGCCGTGGCGATGTTCTGCGACCGGATCGCCGTCGACGCCCCGCCGCTGGCCGTGGTGGAGTCCGTCGACCACCGCGACGTACCCGCCACCGGCGACGCCGGATTCGTCATCGCCGCCTCGCGGTCACAGGGGCCCGTGCGCACCCTGGTCTCCCCGGACGTGGCCACCTGCGCCGACTGCCTCACCGAGCTGGCCGATCCGGCGGACCGGCGCCACCGCCACCCGTTCATCACCTGTACGCACTGCGGGCCGCGCTTCACCATCGTCACCGGCCTGCCCTACGACCGGGCCCACACGACCATGGCCGGCTTCCCGATGTGCGCCGACTGCGCCCGCGAGTACGCCGACCCGGCCGACCGGCGCTTTCACGCGCAGCCCGTCGCCTGCCCCGCCTGCGGCCCCCGGCTGCGTCTGCTCCTCGCCTCCCCGGATCCCGCGCGGCCGCCCCGCCCGGCAGCCGTGGCGGATCCGGTCGCCGAGGCGCGCGAACTCCTGGCCGGTGGCGCGATCCTCGCCGTCAAGGGGCTCGGCGGCTATCACCTCGCCTGCGACGCGTCCGACGCCGGGGCCGTGGCCCGGCTGCGCCGTCGCAAGGCGCGCGGCGACAAGCCGTTCGCCCTGATGGCACGGGAGATCGCCGACATCGAGCAGCTCGCGCACGTGGGCCCCGAGGAGCGCGCCCTGCTGACCGGCGGCGTCCGGCCCATCGTCCTGCTGCGCCGTCGCGCGGACGGCCCGCCGCTGGAGGGCGTCGCGCCGGGCAACGGCGATCTGGGCGTCATGCTCCCCTACACGCCGCTGCACCATCTGCTGCTCGGCCTGCCGGGGGACCCGGAAGGCCCCCGGCTCCTCGTCATGACGAGCGGAAACGTCGCCGGAGAGCCGATCGTCACCGATGACGACGAGGCCCTGGACCGGCTGGCCCACCTCGCCGACGCCTGGCTCGCGCACGACCGGCCGATCCATGTGCCGTGCGACGACTCCGTGGTCCGTGTCTGCGACGGCGAGCGGCTGACGGTGCGACGCTCGCGCGGGTACGCCCCGCTGCCCCTCGCGCTGCCGGTGTCCGTACGGCCGGCGCTGGCGGTCGGGGGCGACCTGAAGAACACCTTCTGCCTCGCGGGCGGCCGCAGGGCCTGGCTGTCCGCGCACGTCGGCGACATGGACGACCTCGCCACCCAGCAGGGCTTCGAGCGCGCCGAACGTCATCTGGAGACGGTCACGGGAGTCACGCCCGAGGTCCTGGCGGCCGACCGGCATCCGGGCTACCGCTCCGGGCAGTGGGCGCGGCGGCACGCCGCGGGCCGGCCGGTCGTACGTGTCCAGCACCATCACGCCCACGTCGCGGCCGCGATGGCCGAGCACGGTCTGGACGGCGGCACGCCGGTGATCGGAGTCGCGTTCGACGGCACCGGCTACGGCGACGACGGGGCCGTGTGGGGAGGGGAGTTCCTGCTCGCCGACTACGACGGGTTCACCCGGTTCGGACACCTGGCGTACGTCCCGCTGCCGGGCGGCGACGCCGCCGTGCACCGGCCGTATCGCATGGCACTCGCGCATCTGCGGGCGGCGGGCATCGCCCGGTCCGGCGACCTGCCCTGCATCGCTGCCTGTCCGCCCGATGAACTCACCGTCCTGGAACGGCAGTTGGAACGGGACCTGAACTGTGTCCCCACTTCCAGCATGGGCCGCCTGTTCGACGCGGTCTCGTCCCTCGCGGGGGTGTGCCACCGGGCGGGGTACGAGGCCCAGGCCGCCATCGAGCTGGAGGCCGCCGCCCGGACCGCTGACGCGGGGGACACCGGCGGCTACGCGTTCGCACCGCTCCGCCCGGCGGCGGGCGGCGGGGCCGCGGTGATCGCGGACCCGGCGCCCGTACTGGCGGCCGTCGTCGACGACGTACGGGCAGGCACCGGGCCCGCGCGCGTCGCGGCCCGATTCCATACCGCGGTCGCCGGTCTCGTCCACGGGATGTGTCTGCTGGCGCGCGAGCGGCACGGACTCGACCACGTCGCCCTGACCGGCGGGGTGTTCGCCAACGCTCTGCTGTCGACGGCGTGCGCGGCGGCGCTCCGCGCGGACGGCTTCACCGTTCTGCGCCACCAGCAGGTGCCGCCGAACGACGGGGGGCTGGCGCTCGGCCAGCTTGTCGTGGCCGCCCGGAGCCGGGCGAGTGACCGAGGCGATTGAGACGCGACCGAGACGCCACTGCGCGACCGGCGTGACCGACGCGCACCGACGCGACAGACGCGACCGACGTGAACCGACCCACAGCGAGGAGAGGCCCATGTGCCTGGCCGTACCGGGCAGAGTTCTGGACATCGAGGAACGGGACGGCACCCGTATGGCCACCGTCGACTTCGGCGGCGTGGTCAAGGAGGTGTGCCTGGAGTACCTGCCGGACCTCCGGATCGGCGAATACGCCATCGTCCACGTGGGCTTCGCCCTGCAACGCCTGGACGAGGAGTCGGCCAAGCAGACGCTCGAACTGTTCGCGACCCTCGGCATGCTCCAGGAGGAGTTCGGCGATCCGTGGGAACTGGCGGCGGAGGCGAGCGGATCCCCCTCGCCCGTCGCAGGAGGAGACGTACCGCAGGAGGCACAGCAGTGAAGTACATCGACGAGTTCCAGGACCCCGACCTGGCCCGGCGGCTCCTCGACGAGATCCACTCCGGGGTGACCCGACCGTGGGCGCTGATGGAGGTCTGCGGGGGACAGACGCACACGATCATCCGGCACGGCATCGACCAGCTGCTGCCGGACCAGGTGGAGCTGATCCACGGGCCCGGCTGCCCGGTGTGCGTCACCCCGCTCGACGTCATCGACAAGGCGCTGGAGATCGCGTCCCGTCCCGAGGTGATCTTCTGCTCCTTCGGCGACATGCTCCGCGTCCCCGGTACGAACCGTGACCTCTTCCAGGTGCGCGGCGAGGGCGGCGACGTCCGCGTCGTCTACTCGCCGCTCGACGCGCTGCGGATCGCGCAGAGCAACCCCGGGCGTGAGGTGGTGTTCTTCGGCATCGGGTTCGAGACCACGGCGCCCCCCAACGCCATGACGGTGTACCAGGCGCGCAAACTGGGGATCCCGAACTTCAGCCTGCTGGTCTCCCATGTGCGGGTGCCCCCGGCGATCGAGGCGATCATGCAGTCGCCGAGCTGCCGGGTGCAGGCCTTCCTCGCGGCCGGACACGTGTGCAGCGTGATGGGCGTCGACGAGTATCCGGAACTGGCCGAACGCTTCCGGGTCCCGATCGTGGTGACCGGCTTCGAGCCGCTGGACATCCTCGAAGGCGTACGCCGTACCGTCCTGCAACTGGAGCGCGGCGAGCACACGGTGGACAACGCGTATCCGCGAGCGGTCCGGCCCGAGGGGAACCTCGCCGCCCGCGCCATGCTGGAGGACGTCTTCGAGGTGACCGACCGGGCCTGGCGCGGCATCGGCGTCATTCCCGACAGCGGCTGGCGGCTGTCCGAGCGGTACCGGGACTATGACGCCGAGCATCGCTTCTCGGTGACCGGGATCGACACCAAGGAGCCGGCCGAGTGCCGCAGCGGGGAGGTCCTGCAAGGACTGCTGAAGCCGCACGAGTGCGAGGCGTTCGGCACCACCTGCACGCCCCGCAACCCGCTCGGAGCCACCATGGTCTCCAGCGAGGGGGCCTGCGCCGCCTACTACCTCTACCGGCGGCTGGATCTGACCACCGCGTCCACCCCGACTGCCGCGTCTGCCCCGTCCGCCGCGTCCGTCGCGTCCAGGGAGGCGAGCCCCGTTGTCTGAGACGACCCGAGCGCCGCACCGTCAGGAATTCCCGGACCTCGCGGCCTGGACGTGCCCGGTCCCGCTGCGTGAGACGCCCCGCGTGGTGATGGGCCACGGGGGCGGCGGGGCGCTGTCGGCCGAACTGGTCCAGCACGTCTTCGCGCCCGCCTTCGGAGGGGAGACGCTCGCGCAGCTGGGCGATTCCGCGGCGATCTCCCTGGGCGGCGCGCGCCTCGCGTTCTCCACCGACTCCTTCGTGGTGCGGCCGCTCTTCTTCCCCGGCGGCGGCATCGGGGACCTCGCCGTCAACGGCACCGTCAACGACCTGGCCATGAGCGGTGCCCGGGCCGCGTACCTGTCCTGCGGCTTCATCCTGGAGGAAGGCGTCGAGATCGCGGTCGTCGCGCGGGTGGCCGAGGCCATGGGCGCGGCCGCGCGGGCGGCCGACGTGGAAGTGGCGACGGGGGACACCAAGGTGGTCGAAGCCGGCCACGGGGACGGCATCTTCATCAACACCGCGGGCATCGGTCTCATCCCGCCGGGGGTCGATCTGCGCCCGCAGCGGGTCGTCCCCGGCGATGTGGTCATCGTCAGCGGCGCGATCGGCGTCCACGGAGTCGCGATCATGAGCGTCCGCGAGGGGCTCGAGTTCGGAGTGGAGATCGAGAGCGACTGCGCGGCGCTGGGCGGGCTCGTGGCGGACATGCTCGCCGTGACCACCGACCTGCACGTGCTGCGCGACCCCACCCGTGGCGGACTGGCCGCCGCCCTGAACGAGATCGCGGCGGCCTCGGGTACGGGCGTCGTCATCCAGGAGCGGAGCGTTCCGGTGCCGGGACCCGTGGCCAACGCCTGCGCCGTCCTCGGCCTCGACCCGATGTACGTCGCCAACGAGGGCAAGCTGGTCGCCTTCGTCCCGCGCGAGCACGCCGAAGCGGTGCTGGCCGCGATGCGCGCGCACCCGCTGGGCAGGGACGCCGCGATCATCGGCGAGGCCGTGGACGCGCACGCCGGCATGGTGGTGGCCCGTACCGGACTCGGTGGAACGCGGGTCGTCGACCTGCCCATCGGGGAGCAACTGCCCCGTATTTGCTAGGCGATAGCCGTATACGGGGTACGGCTATCGGCCACGGAGTCCGCACACGTCCGAACGCGTACTTGACGCGCTCACCGGGTCGCGGTGTTCCCTGTTGCCGCTCAGGGCACGCGTGCCACTGCGGACGACAGGGGGAGACATGGCGAGGTCGGGACGTCCACAGGGAGACATGAAGGGGGCAACCGGTGCGGCCAACGAGCTGGCGCGCTTCCTGAGGGAGGCGACCGAGGGACTGACCGTCAGGGAGATGGCGAGGCGATACGGGGGCGGCAAAACGCTCTGGAGCGAGTACCGGTCCGGTGCCCGGATCATCCCCCTCGGGCGGCTCAACACCGTCCTCCGGGACCGCGTGCGCGACGCCCGGGGGCGCGGGCTGATGTTCGACCGGGCGCGCCGATTACACGACGCGGCGCTGGCCGCGGAGGTGGAACGGGCCCCTGGGCGCAGCCTGGAGGAGGCGTTACAGCGGGCGCAGGCGGACCTCGCCGAATCCGGCAGGCTCGTACAGACGCTCCTCGCGATCATCACCATGCTGCAGGAACAGGTCACGCGGTCCGCCCGCACCGGCACGGCGGACACGGTGACGACGCCGTCGGCACCGACGAGGGACGTCTCCGTGGCCGAGGCGGAACCGGATCGGCTGCTCGTCCATCTCGAAACGGCATTCCACCAGTTGGGGACCGCGTGGAGCCTTCAGACGGCGGCACGGCAGACGTACGCGGACGCGCAGGCCCGCTCACGTGAGTGCGGAGAGGGCGCGACGGCGGGTACGGAACTGACCCTCGCGCTCGCCCGGGTGGGCAGCGCGCTGGAGCTCCACCGGGAGAGCATCGGGCGGCTCTGGTCGGACACGAGGGCGGTCGCACGCGCCCACGAGGTGGTCGAGGGCGTCGTCCTCGAACGCGTCGACAACGCGGTGTCCGTGGCACCGGTGTCCTCCGTCGTGGAGGAGTGGCACCCGGACGCGCTGCCCGGCCCGTCCGCGTCGCCAGGGCGGCCTCGCGCCCTCGCGATCGCCGCGGTCGCGGCCTCCCTCGCCCTCGCCCTCGTCGCGGTGGCCACCGCCGTCGGCGTCGTGACCGGCAGCCGGCAGCACACCACCACGCGGGCGTTGAGCGGCGAGCCGGGTACGGTCCCTACGCCCCCCGCCCCCGCCGCGAAACCCGCCGCGAAACCCTCCGCGCCGCCCGCCCACGGCACCCCGACGCAGCCACCGGCCGCCGCCCCCACCGCGAGCGGGACGCCGCCGCGGACCGCACCGAGCACGAAGCCGTCCGCCCCCGCCTCCCGGCCGCCGTCCGTGCCGACCGCGCTCCCCGCCCCGCTGCCCCCGCCCCCGTCCGCGGCCCCCATCGTCAGACCGTCCGCGCCGCCGCTCCCGGACGGTCTGCTGCGCCTGACCAACATCGCCAGCCGCATGTGCCTGGCGGCGCCCAGAGGGAGCGTCACCCCCGCCGAAGGCCTCGTACAGACCGGCTGCGGCGCCGACTTCGAGCAGTTCTGGCAGCTCACCCACGAGGGAGCGGGCCCGGCAGGGCCCGTGTACGCGGTGCGCAACCGGCACAACGGCCTCTGCCTGTCGGTGGACGCGGCGCGCACGACGAACGACGCCGTCATCACGCAGTACTCGTGCGGTGACGAGAACGGCCTGTTCCCCGACCAGTTCTGGAGCTTCCGCTACAACGCCACGTACCGGGCATGGCATCTGGTCAACCGCAACAGCGGCAAGTGCGTCTCCGTCCGCTCGGGCGGCGGCGACCTGGAGCAGGCCCTGCAGGGGGAGTGCGCCGACGATCCCTGGCTGTTGTGGCGTACCTGAGGTCGGACGCGAACCGGTCCCGCCCGGCCGGGGAGGGCCTGGGCGGGACCGGTCAGCGGCTGCCGGGGCTACGGCAGCTGGGTCACGCAGTGCGAGGCGATGTTGTTGTCGAGCAACTCACCCGAACCCTGACCGGTGCCCTGGTCGAATCTCCACTGGCTGAGGTTGGCCAGGTAGACGCCGTTGTAGACCCCCCGGCGGGCCTTCTGGCAGTTGAGCCCCCAGTGGACCCAGACGTCGTCGTTGACGCCCGGGTAGCGGTCGTTCCACAGCGAACTCGCCGTGTTCCAGCAGTCACCCCAGTTGTAGGAACTGCCTGCCCAATAGCCGCAGAGGTTGATGTAGTTGACGTTGTACCACGCCTTCATCAGCCCTTCCGCCCGTACCCCGACATCCGCTCGCGGAGCGGGGGCGTCGGCGGCGTGGGCGGGGAGGCTGTTCGTGGCCCCCATGGCGGCGGCGAGCGCCGCGCCTGCCACCAGTGTGCGCAGAGATTTCATGAGCCGGTCTCCTCGTCTGTTCGCTGTCGGATTGCTGTCGACGTGCGGTTGCGGTGTCACCGGGCGGCGATCACCTCGCGCGCCCGGGGCAGAGCGGCCAGCTGGAGCCGGTGCGCGGTGTCCACGTCGGCCCCGTAGCGCTGCCGCAGCCGGGTTTCGTGCGTCCGGTTCAGCCGGCGTACTGTCTCGGCCAGACCGGAGGACTGAGCGCAGGTCGCTTCCGCGACCGCCAGGCGGATCTCCGTGCTTCGCGGCACCGGGAGCGCGTCCCGGACGGCGGAGGGACCGGCGAAGTCGTGGCCCGCGGCGCGCATGCACGCGGACCAGGGCCGGACGGCCCGCGCGAAGGCCGGGTCGGCGCCCGTCCGTTCGCTGACCATCGAGGTCAGCGAGGTGAGCGTCGTACGTGCCTGGAACCAGCCCGGCAGGTCCCGGTACAGCGACCGGTCCGCCTGCGACTGGCAGCCGTCCGGGCTCCGGCTCATCCGCATGCCGTCAGGGGTGGTGGCGGTGAGACCCTCGGGACGGCCGCCGTTGGCCGCGATCAGGGCTTCGGCCCGGCGGCTCGCGCTCAGGCCGGCGAAATAGCGCTGATTGACGTCGTCCCGCTGCAACTTCTCCGCGGCGCGCTGGAGATCGGTTCCGTAGCCGTGCCGCCGGGCCCACCCGACGTCGTCGACGACCAGCGGGAAGTCACGCGCGTCGGCGATGGGCCGCCGGGGCACCGGCCGGTAGACGAAGCCCTTGCCGCGCATGCAGTCGCGGAGCAGGATCTCCCGCGCGGTGTGCAGCAGGTCCAGTTCCTCCCACGTCGGCTCCCGCGTCAGCTGCCTCGTCGGCTGCTGCGACGGTGCCGCGCCCCGCGCCGCCGGCGCGCTCCGGGTGCCCTCGGCCCCGGTCGGGAACAGGAAGACCACGGTCGCAGCGACCGACGACACGAGGACGGCGGCGGCGAGCACCGCGTACCGGAGTCGGGACAACGAAACCCCCAGGGACGGATGTGGACGTCGGAAACGTCCTCACCATCTCGGCCGGGGAGTTTGGCCGGCCGCGGCGGAAGAGAGCGGCGCAGGTCACCGGGGGTGCGGTGACCGGACAACCCGTCTTGTCCGCGGACAACGCGCCGGGTGGGCGACAGCCATGTCCCCGGTGGGTGGTCGCCTGCCGTCACTCCTGGCCCGGCGCGGCGTCCTCGCCGCGGGCGGTGTGCGAGCGAGCGGAAGAGCGCATGGCGGCGCGGTATTCGCTGGGGGACATGCCCGTGGCCGTACGGAAGGCGCGGGAGAACCGGTCGGGCTGGGGATACCCCCAGCGCGCGGCGATCGTGTGGATCGTGAGGTGCCCCAGAGCGGGGTCGGCCAGGTCCCTGCGGCAGTGGTCCATGCGCTGCGCTCTGATGTAGGCCCTGGGCGTGGTGCCGGTCTGCTGGAACACACGGTGCAGGTACCGGAGGGAGATCTGGTGGGCCGAGGCGATGGCCTCCGGTCCGAGGGCGGGGTCCCGCAGATGCTCGATGATGAAGGCGCTGATCCGCAGGAACAGCACATCCTGCCCGGATTCGCCGGACGCGGCAGAGCCGCCGGGCCGGGCGGAGTCGTGATCGAAATGGTGGGCCAGCACGGTCGACAGCAGGTCGAGCGCGGTGCCGCCGAGGCGGGTGACATCCCGAGGTGTGCAGTGGGGGTACTCCTTGGCCAGTCCCACCAGGAACTGCCCGAACAGACCGCCGATGCCATCCGACCACGGCAAGGAGAGTCCGCACAGACGGGTGAACTGTTCGTGCGGAAGCCGCAGGAGGTTCTTGGGGAACTGGAAGAGGAGCGTTTCCCCCGGCGTGTCCCCGGCGAAGGTGTCGAATGACTGAGAGCTGTCGAAGAAGCCCATGTCCCCGCGCCTGAGCAGGGAACTCTGCCGGTTCTGCTCGATGCCTATCTCTCCGGCCGTCACGAGGGCGACGTGGTACATCTCCGGATCGGACTGCCTGACGAGCCTGGGTGTCCGCTGTGCGATCACTGAGGCATAGGAGAGGGCGGAGAGCTGCCCGACGCCCAGGGGCATCAACTCGATGCGCGCTCCGAAGGTCGCCGTCTCGAGGAACCTGACGCGCTGGGTCACCTGCGCCAGCGCCATGGTCTCGGCCCACGCCTCCGTCCGTTCGTTCACGGGAAACTCGACCGTGTCGATGACTGTTGAGTGCACCGCTGCTCCCAGCTGCTGGTAACGCCGATTCCAGCCAGTCAGCAAAGTGCACAGACGCCAGGGAACGACAGTGCGTTCCACGCCAACAAGTGTGCGCTGTGAGCCAACCCGCCCTCGGGCCCCCTCGGACAAGATCTGTCCTGCATGACAACCGCTGGTCACGTTGGTGCCGCTACGGGGGGCGGCACCGAACGATCCGCACGCGCGACCAGCGACACACGAGAGGACACCCCTGGAGTGCCAGGGCTGTGTGCCGGTCCCCCGGCCTGCGGCGCGCACAAACCAAAAGGGGCGAAATGGCTTTATTCATCGGCCGCGTCTGGCTACGCGGCCTGGCAGCGCTCGCGCTGGTGCTGGCGGTATTGCTCGGGGCGGTGCAGCCGAGTACGGCCGACGAACCCAGACCGCCGGGGGCGGCACAGGGCCGGAATGTCTTCGAGGAGAACCGTAAGACCAAGGAGTACGAACACCTGCTCTTCGAGCACCCCCTCTTCCGGCCGATCGTCAACCTTCGGTCCCATTTCTTCGATTACCTCGAGAAGAAGGGCCGACAGCCACAAACGGCCTTCAAATCAGCCCGCAATGGCGCGTCCGATCTGATCGACCCCCGGAAGATCCCGAAAGACGTGCGCGATTCGATGATCGGCAAGCCGGTCCACGTCGAGAAGGACGGGAGGGTCTGGGCCGCCGAGATGGTCGACCTCGATGACGTCGCGCGCTTCCTCGACGGCGACGACGAGGCGCAGTTGAGGAGCGCCAAGGTTTCCAAGGTCCTCGCGCTGAGCGCCCTCAGTGGGCCCGACAAGCTCCATTCCGAGGACCTCTTGGCCGACGTGATGCGCGACAACGGCATCAGTCCGACGTGGCGACTCACCGGAGCCTCCGAGCGCCAACAGTGCCGGGACTGCACCGTCCTTTACGACTCGGACACACCCACCTATTTCGCGGGCGAATACGACTTCAACACCGAAGAGGTCGGACTTCAGCAGGCCATCAACAGCGAAATCGAGAAGGGGTATTGGCGCAAGAGCGGTCTCGAGGGAGTCCACAAGCTGCAGCAATGGGTCACGAGTGAGTTCCAGCGGTGGGCCGTACAACGCAAGGAGGCCGGAGGGCCGAAGGGGCTCACGGCCGACGAGGGCGCGGTGCTGGCCGCCGTGAAGAGCGAGATAGAGAATGAATATCGCAGAAAGGGGGCGAAATCAGACGCCAGACTCCAGGTCAAAGCGTTGGAGAGCTTCGAAAAGATCACGGACGCCCGGGCCAAAAGGACCGGAGTGAGATTGGGGGGACTGCTCGCCGACGCGAGGAAGGCAGTCGTCGCCGTGCAACTGAAGAACGGCGCCAAGGCCGACTCCACATTCGTCGCCTGCTCCCAGAAGGGCACCAAGGCACCGCACTCCCAGGCCCCGCCCCAGACACCGGGCCCCCAAGCCCCGGGCGTGCCGGCGCAGCAGGCACTTCTCCTCAGGCCACCGGCCGCCAAGGCCGACCCGTGCGCGGAAGGGGAAACCCCCGCCGAATCCCGTAACACGACAGGGCTGAGCAAAGCGCTCGCGACCCCCGGGGCCGGCCCCGGCGGCATCGACTTCTCCACCATGGAGCTGCGTTATCTGTCGGACCCCGGGGACGGCAGCGGGCTGCAGTACTCGTTCAGCGCGAACCGTGACCCCATGAACGGCGATGCCCGTACGTCCACCGGGCTCGCGGTGACGGACCAGACCTCCGACGCCTTCTTCGTCTGGCTCTCCCTGCACCCCTCGTCGTTCTGGGTCAATCTCAAGCCCAACGAGCCGGACCGCATCGTCGACGACCGCCTCGGTCGCACCGACGTCGGGCGGATCATGCTCCAGGCCGATCTGCGGATGAAGAAGACCATCGGCAAACTCATCCACCCCAACACCAAAAGCGGCCGGGCGTTCTGGGACGGCCTGCGCGGGGACTGCATGTCCTATCGGACGTGGATTCTGCCCGCGCCCGCGTCGGTGCACCAGGACGGCGACAAGCTCTACATCCTCGACGCGCCCCTCGACGTCCGGATGGAGAGCATGTACCTCCAGCAGCGCGGCCAGACGTCCGCCGGTTCGTGCCCGCAGCAGGACAAGGCCACCGAGACCGACAACGAGCGGCTGTTCCGCAGCCTGGTCCTCCCCAAGCTGAAGAACGCGATCAACACCGCGCCCGAGTACGCCGAACTGCGCCGGGTCTACCTCGCCCGAGTCGCCGCGGAGTGGTACCGCGATCTGAGCCGGGCCAGGGACACCACCTACGGCGACCTCGTCGACAAGGGCGACATCGAGAACTGGAAGACCACGACCGACTGGAAGCCCACCGACACCTTCGACGAGTACGTCGACTCGTACACCGACAAGGAGTTCAACGTCAGTCGCAGGACCACCCAGGGCAACACGACCTACATCCGCACCTATGTCTACGGCGGCGTCGATCTGACGAAGATCCCCTTCCAGAAGGTCCCGGACGACCGCTTCGCGACGGAGCACGCGGGCCTGACCAAGGACGTCGACCGGTCCTTGAACGCGCCCTCCACCGCCGACGGGAGCGACACCATCTGGCTCGGAGCGCCCACGCCGCGCCAGGCGGCCGGACTCGGCCCGCCCGAGGACGTCCTGTCCGCAGGCGATTGGGCACTGCGTCTGCTTCCCGTCCTGCTGCTTCCGCCGGCCGCTCTGCTGTGGTGGCGCCGTCGTCGCCTGAGCACGTCCGTCACCGCGAGTCCGTTGCGCCGTAGGGCAGTTCCTCACACCCCTGACCGATTCAACACCCGGAGACCGTCATGACCTCCCCTGCGGACAAGGCGGGCGCGAGCCCGCCACGGCCGGCCCTTCCACCGGATGCCGCGGACCGGGCGGAGCACGAGCACCGTCCCTACGTGCGGCTGATGGCCGCGATCGGCGGGATCGGTGTCGTGGCCGCCGCGGTCGGGGCGCTCGTGGGCTTCACCAGCGATCCGGTCTTCCCGCTGCCGGAGAAGCTGCCGACCGTGCCGTCGAGGCCGGGCATGCCCGGGATGCCGACCGGGCCCGGCGGGCTGCCGAGCGGATTCCCGACCAGCCTGCCCACCGATTTCCCGACAGATTTCCCAACGGACTTCCCGACCGATCTGCCGACGGACTTCCCCACCGACATGCCGACGGACTTCCCGACGGGTCTGCCGACCGGATTTCCGACGGACTTCCCGACCGGATTCCCGACCGACATGCCCACCGACCGGCCCACTGACATGTCGGCCGGTAGGCCAGGCAGGCCCGAGCTTCCGCTACCCGGAGGTACCCCATGACGACGGCGTTCCCACCGGTCGCCCCGCCCCCGGTGCCGCCCCCGGGCCCGCGGATCGTGCGCCACGGCATGTCGGCCGCGATCGCGGTGGCGGTCGCCCTGTCGGCGGCCTTCGCCGTCGGGCACGTCCTTTACTGGACGCAGCCCGAGATCACATCCCCCCTGCCCTGGATGCGGGTGTTCCTGCTCCCCGAGTCGGCCCCCTTCAAGCTGACGCGGGTGCTCCTCTACTGCGGCTGGGGCCTCTCCGCCCTGCTCGGTCTGGTCCTCCTGACCCTGCGCCGAGGCTCCCTCACCCCTGACCCGGCCGCCCGCGCCCGGGCGGTGCGCGCCTGCCAGTCCGGCATTCTGGGTGCCCTGTTGCTGCCCTACGCCGTCATCCCGCTGGACACCCTCGCCGGCGCCCCGCTCTCGCTGCTGATCTGCCTGCCCACCACGGCCGCCGCGCTGCTGTTCGTCCACCGGATGCAGCGATTCCGCCGGATGCCGGGATGGCTGCTGCTGACCGGCTTCGGCTGGGGCGCGCTCATCGGCGGCGGGTTCGGCTCCGTCATGACCATCTGGTTCCAGCGGTACGCGGCCGGCTACCTGCTGGACTGGGAACACCCCCGGGACATGATCCGTACGCTCTACACCCTGCTCGCCCTCAACGCCGGGGTCTTCGCGGAGGTCGGCAAGGCGGCCGGGGTCGCCATCCTCTTCTTCCTCTTCCGGCGACACTTCGACGGTGTGGTCTCCGGTGTCGTCATCGGTGCGGCGGTGGGCCTCGGCTTCAACCTGACCGAAACGGTGCACTTCATGACCGCCATCGAGCCGGGCCAGCAGTCCGCCCAGTTCTGGATACGGCAGGTGGTCGGGCTGATGGCGGTGCACGTGGCGTTCACCGCGCTCGCGGGCGCCGGGTTCGGGGCGGCGCGCAGGCTGCCTGAACTCCGTGACCGACTGCTGGTCGTCGGGGGCGGTGTGCTGGCCGCGATCGGTGGCCACTTCGCGACGGACTCGGTGATGCCGCAGCTCGGCAAGTGGAAGGAGGACCTGTTCTCTCACAACCAGACCCTCGGTCTGCTCCTCGGCGTGCCACTCTTGACGGCCATCACGTCAGGGGTGTTCGTGATCCTGTACGTGCTGATCCTTCGGCGCGGTCTGAAGGAACAGGGCGACGGTCTCGCCCGCGCACTTCAGGCCGAAGCGGAAGCCGGCACGGGCGCGGTCACGGCTCCGGAGGTCGGTCTGCTGCTCGATCCACGCCGCCGCCTGCTGCTCGAGCTGCGCGTGTGGCGCCGCGACGGGACCGCGGGCCTGCGCCACCTGATGCGCCTGCACCAGGCGCAGCTCGACCTGGCCACCCAGCGCGGGCACCGTACCCGCCCCGGCGCCGACTCCTTCGTTCCCGACGAGAGTCTTCTGCGTGAACGTGTACGGGAGTTGAAGGGCATCGCCGCAGCCCCCGGCAGTCCCGCCCTCGCCCCGCAAGAGGAGGTGCACTCATGATGCGACGCTCCCGGATCGTGCGACTGTCCGCCCTGGCCACCGCCACCGCCCTGCTCGTCCTCGGCACGCCCGCATCCGCGTCGGCCCAGTGCTCGGACCCCAACTACAAGGGCAGCCGGTCCTTTCCGGGCGGAAGCTGCCCGGAGTATGTCGCGAACACCTCATCGGCGGCGGTGTGGGCCCTGCTCGTCCTCGCCGGCGGCCTGTGGCTCGCCTTCGCGTGGTCCCGGTCGAGGGACACGACGATCGCTGATCTGGCGGTCGTCGACGCGGTGTTCAGTGATGCGGCGACCGGTGAAACGGTGGCCGGGGTCGGCAGCTGCACCGCTCCCGACCCCGTCATGAACGGAGGCATTGGCCGGCCACCGGGTGCGGGTTCCGCTCAGCAGGGGGGCTCCGGCTGACCCGACAGCCGGTCGAGGCGGTCGTAGTGGGCCGGGGACAGCTGGAGCCGCGCTGCGGCGAGGTTCTCTTCCAGGTGGTCGATCCGCGCGGTGCCCGGGATCGGGAGGATCACCGGCGAACGGCTCAGGAGCCAGGCGAGCGTCACCTGCGTGGGGGTGGCCCCGAGCTCGGCCGCCACGGAGGCGATCTCGGCCCGCGCGCCCGACGCCCCCGCCGCGACGGGCCGCCACGGCAGGAACGCGATTCCCGCCGCCTCGCAGGCCGCGAGCACGGGCTCGTGCTCGCGGTCGAGCAGGTTGTAGCGGTTCTGCACGCTCGCGACGTCGATGATCGCCCGCGCCTGGTCGAGTTCCGTGACGGTGATCTCGGACAGCCCGATCCGGCCCACCTTGCCCTCGGACCGGAGCTCCGCCAGCGTGCCGAGCTGGTCGGCGAGAGGTGTCTCCGGGTCGATGCGGTGCAACTGGAGCAGCTCGATCCGATCGACGCGCAGCCGGCGCAGGGCGTGGTCGACCTGCGCGCGCAGGACGGCAGGACGGCCGTCCAGCCCCCATTCACCCGTGGAGGCCGACCGGGCGACGCCGACCTTCGTGGTGATCTGCAGGCCGTCCGGATACGGGTACAGGGCCTCGGCGAGCAGTTCTTCGTTGGCTCCGCCGCCGTACAGGTGTGCCGTGTCGATCAGCGTGACACCCAGCTCGACGGCCCGCCGGGCGACCGCGAGAGAGGCCTCGCGCTCGGCGGCGGGTTCGGTCGGCAGGCGCATGGCGCCGAATCCGAGCCGCCGTACGGCCAGGTCGCCCCCGATACGGAACGTGGTCGATGTCATCTGATGTCTCCCCCTTCGTCCGAGGGGCCACGCTACGTGGTGGCCGGCTACGGACGCGAGGGACTTCCCGGCGGAACCCAGCGGCCCAGTCAGGCGCACCTCAAGCCCCCGCCGGCCGCGTTCGTGGATTCCGGCGAGTACTCCGGCGAGGGGGAACGAGCCCGGAGGTCAGGAGCGCGGGGGGCGGGGCTGAGCCGCTCGCTCCGCGTCCTTCTCCTTCTTTTCCTTGATGCGCACCGCTTCCTTGCGGACCTCGGCCTGCGTGGCGCGCTCCTTCTGCAGCCACTCGGGAAGGTCCTTCTTCAGCGCGTCGATCTGCTCCGTGGTGAGAGGCTCCGTGATTCCGCCACGCGCGAGCCCGGCGATGGAGACGCCCAGCTTCGCGGCGACCACGGGCCGGGGGTGCGGGCCGTTGCGTCGCAGTTCCTGCAGCCACGCGGGCGGGTCGGCCTGCAGAGCGTTCAGCTCGGTGCGTGAGACGACACCCTCCCGGAACTCGGCGGGGGTGGCCTCGAGGTACACACCCAGCTTCTTCGCCGCGGTCGCGGGCTTCATGGTTTGGGTGGTCTGGTGCGACGTCATGGTGTCAAGGGTATCGAGCGTGTGCGCGACCTTCGACCACGACCGGTAGCCTGGCGACGTGACAGGCTCGGAAGTATCCCCTTCGTTCCGGCTCGCGTACGTCCCGGGAGTGACACCCACGAAGTGGGTGCGGATCTGGAACGAGCGGCTGCCCGACGTCCCGCTGGCCCTCGTGCAGGTGTCCGCGGCGGAGGCGTTCGACGTGCTGCGGGGCCCCGGTGCCGACGCGGGTTTCGTACGGCTGCCGGTCGACCGGACCGACCTCAGCGCGATCCCCCTCTACACCGAGACGACGGTCGTCGTGATCCCGAAGGACCACGTCGTGGCGGCGGCCGAAGAGGTGTCCGCCGAGGATCTCGCCGACGAGATCGTGTTGCATCCGCTCGACGACGTCCTCGACTGGGAGCGCCTGCCGGGACGGCCCGCGATCGAGCGCCCCGCGACGACGGCGGACGCCATCGAACTGGTGGCGGCCGGAGTCGGCGTGCTCGTCGTCCCGCAGTCGCTCGCCCGCCTGTACCACCGCAAGGACCTCACCTACCGGCCGGTCTCCGACGCCCCCGCGTCACGCATCGCGCTGTCGTGGCCGCAGGAAGAGACCACCGACCTGGTGGAGCAGTTCATCGGCATCGTCCGCGGCCGGACCGTGAACAGCACGCGTGGCCGCCCCCCGACCCCGGCACAGCCCAAGCGCAAGCGCCCCGACGCGGGCGGCGCCCAGCGGAAGCCGGCCGGCGGCAAGTCGGCCGCCGGCAAGTCGACCGGTAAACCGACCGGCAAAAGCCCGCGGGCCGGTTCCGGCGGCCCCAAGGGCGGCAAGCGCGGCAAGCCTCGTCGCAGGGCTTAGCCGCGTACGACACGGTCGGCTCACGTCGCGCGCCAGCCGCTCCAGCGCAGGACCGAGACCTCGATCACCGGCCCGCCGGGTGGCCGGTCGGCGTACTGCCTGTACTTCGCCGTGAGCAGGGCGATGCGTCGGGCAGCCTCGGGGGACCGGTCCGGCGACGGGAGCACGCGCGCTTCCCCGTCCGCCCGCGCCCACCACAGGCGGTCCCAGTCCTCCTCGTAGTGGTCGGCGAGCAGGCAGACCGACGGGTTGGCGGCGATGTCGGCCAGGCGTCTCAGCCGCGTCGTCCTCTTGGGTTTGTGATCGACGGCCAGCAGCACCGTGTCGCCGTCCACGGCGAACACCACGGGCACCAGGTGCGGGCGGGCAACGGGGTCGGCCGTCGCGAGGCGGGCGACGCGCGCCGCGGTGAACCGCTGCCGCGCCTCGGCGCTCGTCAGCTCGGGCATGGCACCCCTTTCCGGCGGCCACGGCGGTCGCGGCGGTCGCGCGGTGGTTCCGGCGGCCCGGCGGCACGGGGCCACTGCCCCGGCCCGCCGGTCCCGGTACTCCAGGGTCTCCCGTTCCGGCACCGTCGGCACGCACACGTGGTAGAAAACGGTCATCCACCCGCGATCGACCCTTCCGGATCGGCGCCGACGACCTGGAGCCGCAGACCGTGTTCGACCACGTACCCCGCGGCCTCCGTAGAGCGCTCGCAGCCGTGACACTGCTCGGCGTCCTCGCGGTACCGGTGGCCGGATGCTCGATGACCGACCGTCAGGAGGCCTCCGGACCCCCGCGGGGCACGGCGACGGGCAAGGTGGTCCCTCCCGAGCCCCGCGTCGGCTTCGACTACCAGATCGGCGGCGCGTACCCGCCCCCGGCCGGAGTACGGGCCGTCTCCCGCGACCGCTCCGAGGAGCCGGCGGCCGGGCTGTACAACATCTGCTACGTCAACGCGTTCCAGGCCCAGTCGGACGCCACCGGCTGGTGGCAGGCGAACCATCCGGACCTGCTGCTCCGTGACGATGCCGGAGCGCCGGTGATGGACCCGGACTGGGACGAGGCCTTGCTGGACATCTCCACGCCCGCCAAGCGAGAGCGGCTCGCCGCGATCGTGGGGGAGTGGACCGACGGCTGCGCCGCCGCCGGGTACCAGGCGGTCGAGCCGGACAACCTCGACTCCTACGAGCGGTCCGACGGCCGCCTCACTGCCGAGCACGCCCTCGCGTTCGGGCAGTTGCTGATCGCCAGGGCCCACTCGGCGGGCCTGGCGATCGGCCAGAAGAACGCCGTCGGTCTCGCGCAGCGGGGGCGGAGCCTCGGATTCGACTTCGCGGTCGCCGAGGAGTGCGGTCAGTACGACGAATGCGGCCAGTACGCCGCCGCGTTCGACAACCGGGTCCTCGTCATCGAGTACAAGGCGGCGGGCCTCGCCGCCGCGTGCAAGGCCTGGGGCGGCGTCCTGTCGGTCATCCAGCGCGACCTGGACGTCCGCCCCGCCTGGAAGCCCGGACATCTCCGCCGGACCTGCTGACGGGGCTCCGGCCACGCACCCGGCTCGGGGTCAGCCGCTCAACGCCGCCGCCACGACGGACCGGGCCTCCTGCTGGACGCGCGCCAGGTGGTCGGGCCCGAGGAAGGACTCGGCGTACACCTTGTAGACGTCCTCGGTCCCCGAAGGGCGCGCGGCGAACCAGGCGTTGGTGGTGGTCACCTTGATGCCGCCGATGGGCGCCCCGTTGCCCGGGGCATGCGTGAGCACCGAGGTGATCGGTTCCCCCGCAAGGCTGTCGGCCGTGACCTGGCCGGGGGAGAGACGGCTCAGTACGGCCTTCTCCTCGCGGGTCGCGGGGGCGTCGACACGGGCGTAGGCCGGTTCGCCGAACCGGGCGGTGAGCGACGCGTAGTGCTCGCTCGGCGTCCGCTCCGTCACGGCCAGGATCTCCGACGCCAGCAGGTCCAGGATGATGCCGTCCTTGTCGGTGGTCCACACCGAGCCGTCCCGGCGCAGGAAGGAGGCCCCGGCGGACTCCTCGCCGCCGAAGCCGAGGGAGCCGTCGCTCAGCCCGTCCACGAACCACTTGAAGCCGACCGGCACTTCGACCAGCTCGCGGCCGAGGTCCGCCGCCACCCGGTCGATCATGCCCGACGACACCAGCGTCTTGCCGACACCGGCGCCGGCCGGCCACCGGTCACGGTGGCGGTAGAGATAGGCGATGGCCGTGGCGAGATAGTGGTTGGGATTCATCAGTCCGCCGTCGGGGGTGACGATGCCGTGCCGGTCGGCGTCGGCGTCGTTGCCGGTGGCGATCTGGAAGCGGTCGCGCCGCTCGATCAGCGACGCCATCGCGTACGGGGACGAGCAGTCCATCCGGATCCTGCCGTCCCAGTCCAGGGTCATGAACCGCCAGGTGGGATCGGTGTACGGGTTGACGACCGTCAGATCGAGGCGGTGCTCCTCGGCGATACGACCCCAGTACGCGACGGACGCGCCCCCCAGCGGATCGGCGCCGATGCGCACACCCGCGGCGCGCACGGCGTCCAGGTCGAGTACGGACGGCAGGTCCCGCACGTAGGTGCCGAGGAAGTCGTACCGCCCGGTGGCCGGCGCGGCCAGCGCCGCGGCGTAGGGCAGCCGCCGTACCTCCTTCAGACCGCCCGCGATGATCTCGTTGGCGCGCTCCTGGATCCAGCCGGTCGCCTCGGACCCGGCAGGCCCGCCGTTCGGCGGGTTGTACTTGAATCCGCCGTCGGACGGCGGATTGTGCGAGGGCGTGACCACCACGCCGTCGGCCGGGCCGGAGGCGCGCCCGCGGTTGTGGGTGAGAATGGCGTGCGACACGGCCGGGGTGGGGGTGTAGCCGTCGGCGGCGTCGATGAGCACGGTGACGCCGTTCGCGGCGAAGACCTCCACGGCGGTCACCCGGGCGGGTTCGGACAGCGCGTGGCTGTCGGCGCCCAGGAACAGCGGCCCGTCGGTGCCCTGCCGGGCCCGGTACTCGCAGATCGCCTGGCTGGTCGCGGCGATGTGGTCCTCGTTGAAGGCGGTGTCGAGGGAGGACCCCCGGTGTCCCGACGTGCCGAAGGCGACCCGCTGGGCGGGTTCGGCCGGGTCGGGGTGCAAGGCGTAGTACGCGGTCACCAGCCGGGCCACGTCGATGAGGTCCTCCGGCCGAGCCGGCTGTCCCGCGCGCTCGTTCGGCATCCGTCCACTCCTCCGCGTCGGTGGGTGCGATCCGTGCACGAGTCATGATTGCCCTTCGGAGGCGATTCGTGTGGCCGCACCTCCGCCGACGGCCCGTACGCCCGGTAAATCGGTGTCCGACGGACCTCCCGCATACGACAATCGAGGACCACCACCGGGAGGAACACATGAGCCAGGCGAACCTGACTCTCCATGAGCTGCTGCCGCCGCGGGAGCTGGCGGCCGCCCTCGACGCCGGGCACGTCACCCGCAAACCGCACCCCGAACTGCCGCTGTCCATCTACACGTACACCAGGACATGCCAGTACGAGCGCGTGTGGAACCGGGTGACCACCCGCTGCCGTGGCCTGGTCGCCGACGACGCCACCGGCGAGATCGTCGCGCTGCCGCTGCCGAAGTTCTTCAACGTCGGCGAGCACGAGGCCGGACAGCCGTACGCGCCCGCCCTCCCCGACGAGCCGTTCGAGGTGTACGACAAGGTCGACGGCAGCCTCGCCGTGGTCTTCCACTACGCGGGCCGGTGGCGGGTCGCGTCCAAGGGCTCGTTCATCAGCGCCCAGGCCACCTGGGCCCAGCGGCTGCTCGACGGCAAGGACACCGCCGCCCTGGTTCCCGGAGTGACCTACCTCGCCGAGATCCTGTACCCGCAGAACCGGATCGTCGTCGACTACGGCGACCGCCGGGACCTGGTGCTCCTCGCCGCCTTCGGCAAGGACGGCACGGAGATCGCGCTGGCCGACGCCGCGGCCGACTGGCAGGGCATCGGCTCCGTCGTCACCGTCTGGCCCGCCATGCCACTCGCCGAACTGCTCGCCCTGGCCGAGTCCAACCAGCTGCCCGGCGGCCGGGCCGCCACGGGCACCGACGCGGAGGGCTTCGTGCTGCGCTTCGCCTCGGGCGTCCGGGCGAAGGCCAAGCTCTCCGAGTACATACGGCTCCACAAGGTGCTCACCGGAGTCACCGAGCGGGACATCTGGCGCGGCCACGGCATCCAGCGCTTCGCCGGTCTGCCCGCGAAGCAGGTGGCCCAGGCGCTGGGCTGCTCGGCCGCGGACCTGGAGGCGTCCGGCGGCAAGCCCCTCGACGCGCTGCTGGAGCAGGTGCCCGACGAGTTCGACTCGTGGGTGCGCGACGTGATCGCGCGGATCGAGAAGGACGTGGCCGACCGCGAGCGCGCCATCGACGAGGCGTTCGCGTCCCTCGCCCACCTCGCGGGCGACCGGGGCGCCTTCGCCCGAGCGGCGAAGGAGCTGCCCGACGCCGCTGTCCGGCCCGCCATGTTCGTGCGCCTGGACGGACGCCCGACCGAGCTCGTGACGTACCGTTCCGTCCGGCCGCAGGCGCCCGATCCGTACCTGACCGACGAGGAGAACTGACCGTGCCCGTAGTACACGTCATGACGGGGCTTCCGGCCTCGGGGAAGACGACCGCCGCACGGGAGCTCCAGGCGGGCTCCGAGGGCCGGATGCGCCGGGTGAACCTCGACGACCTGCGGACGATGCTCGACATCCCGGCGCCCGAGCGCGGCCGGTCGTACCAGCACGAGCAGACCGTGCTGGCGATCCAGGACGCGGCGGTGCGGGCCGCGGTCGACGACGGCTTCGACGTCGTCGTGGACAACACGCACCTGACCCCCCACATCCCCAAGCGCCTCAAGGCCGCCGTCGCCGGACAGGCCGCGTTCGTCGTGCACGACTTCACCGGCGTACCGGTCGACGAGTGCATACGGCGCGACGCCGGGCGGGAGCGGGCGGTCGGCGAGGAGATCATCCGGATCCTGGCCGACAAGCACACGAAGGCGCGCAAGGGCGGCTGGCAGCTCACCGAGGAGTGGCTGAACGACCAGCCCCCGGTCGAGCCGTACGTCGCCGACCCGGCGCTGCCGGCCGCGGTGATGTGCGACATCGACGGCACGCTCGCCATCAGGGGGGACCGCAGCCCCTACGACTTCACCCGCTGCGACGAGGACCTGCTGAACCTGTCGGTGCGCGGGGCCCTGCACTCCTTCCGGCGCGCCGACGGCGACGTCATCGTCCTGCTGTCCGGCCGCGGCGAGGAGCACCGCGAGCTGACGGAGAAGTGGCTGCACCGCCACGAGGTCCCCTACGACGAGCTGTGGATGCGCGCCGCCGGCGACCACCGCCGCGACGACGTCGTGAAGGCCGAGCTCTTCGACCGGCACGTCCGCCACCGCTTCGCGGTGCGGGTCTCGCTGGACGACCGCGACCGCGTGGTCGCCGTCTGGCGCCGGATGGGCCTGCCCACCTGGCAGGTCAACTACGGCAACTTCTAGCGGGCGTCGCGGGGGAGCGGTCCGACGGCCCTGCCCGGGGCCGTCGGACCGGGGGGACCACGCCCCCGAACTCCCGCTGACCGGCGAGCACCGACAGGACCATGACGGGCACCGGACTGTTGTTTCTGATCACCCATCAATAGGCTCGGTGAGTAAGCCCCTGGTCCCCCGAAGGAGCCGTGTGTCCACCCAACCCGTCCCCGACATACTTTCGCCGGAGTTCGCCGCGGACCCCTACCCCGTCTATCGCGCGCTGCGCAGCGACGTCCCGTTGCTCTGGCACGAAGCCATGCAGAGCTATGTGGTGTCCCGCTACGAGGACGTGGAGGAGGTCTTCAAGGACAAGCAGTCCGTTTTCACCACGGACAACTACGACTGGCAGCTGGAACCCGTGCACGGGAAGACGATCCTGCAGCTCAGCGGACGCGAACACGCCGTGCGGCGCGCGCTCGTCGCCCCCGCGTTCCGCGGCAGCGATCTGCAGAACACGTTCCTGCCGGTCATCGCACGCAATTCACGTGAACTGATCGACGCCTTCCGGGGCCGAGGCTCGGCCGACCTGGTCGGTGAGTACGCCACGCGTTTCCCCGTGCACGTCATCGCCGACATGCTGGGCCTCGACAAGGCCGACCACGCGCGGTTCCACGGCTGGTACACGTCGGTCATCGCGTTCCTCGGCAACCTCGCCGGAGACCCCGAGGTCGCCGCGGCAGGGGAGCGGACCCGTGTCGAGTTCGCCGCGTACATGCTGCCGATCATCGAGAAGCGCCGCGAGAACCCCGGTGACGACCTGCTCTCCAGGCTCTGCGCCGCCGAGGTCGACGGCGTACGCATGAGCGACGAGGACATCAAGGCCTTCTGCAGCCTGCTGCTCGCGGCCGGCGGTGAGACGACCGACAAGGCCATCGCCGGCATGTTCGCCAATCTGCTGGCGAACCCCGACCAGCTGGCCGCCGTCCGGGAGGACCGCTCACTCATCGACCGGGCCTTCGCCGAGACGCTCAGGTTCACCCCGCCGGTGCACATGATCATGCGGCAGACGGCGGCCGAGGTGGAGCTGAGCGGAGGGGTCGTCCCCGCCGGGGCCACCGTGACATGTCTCATCGGCGCGGCCAACCGGGACGGCTCCCGCTACGCCGATCCCGACCGCTTCGACATCTTCCGCGACGACCTCACCACCACGACGGCGTTCTCGGCGGCCGCCGACCATCTCGCGTTCGCCCTCGGCCGGCACTTCTGTGTCGGAGCGCTGCTGGCCAAGGCCGAGGTGGAGACCGCCGTCAACCAGCTCCTCGACGCGATGCCGGACCTGAGGCTCGCCGACGGGTTCGTGCCGCGCGAGGAGGGCGTCTTCACCCGGGGCCCCAAGGCGTTGCCGGTGACGTTCACGCCCGTATCCGGCTAGGTCCGTACGCCGTCGGGAGGGGCCCCGACCGGCCCCGCCCGACGGCGTACGTCACCTCACCCTGCCTATCCCACGACCGGCGTGAACCGGACCGGCAGCGTGGTCAGCCCGCGCATCCAGATCGACGGCCGCCAGGTCAGCTCCCCGGGGTCGACGGCCAGGACGAGGTCCGGAAGCCGTTCGAGAAGCGTCTCGACCGTCGTACGGGCGATCACGTCGGCCAGCAGCGGGGCCGGATACGGGCAGCGGTGCTCGCCGTTGCTGAACGACAGGTGCGCCGCGTTCTCCGCGCCCACCTGTGAGTCGGGCCAGATCTGCGGATCGGTGTTGGCCGCGGCCAGCCCGAGCACCAGACAGTCGCCCGCCTGGATCTGCCGCCCGCCGAGCTGGGTGTCGCGGGTGGCCCAGCGTCCGATGAAGTTCTGCGTCGGCGTGTCCAGCCACAGCACCTCGTTGAGCGCCTGTCCCACGCTGAGCCGCCCGCCCGAGACATTGAGCGCGAACCGCTCGTCGGTCAGCAGCAGCCGGAGCGTGTTGCAGATCCAGTTCGCGGTGGGCTGCTGCGCCGCCGCGATCACCGAGATCAGGTCCTGGACGATCTCCTCGTCCGTCAGCCCGGCGGGGTGGTTCAGCATCCGTGAGGTGACATCGGCCCCCGGGCGCGCCCGCTTCTCCTCCACCAGGCGGGCGATGCGCTCACCGACGCGGATGTACGCGGCCACCGGGTCGTCACCCTCGGCCGCGTCGAGCGACATCCTGAGGTCCTCGACCAGTTCCTCGGTGTCGGTGGTGCCCGACGGCATGCCGACCATGTGGACCGCGGCGCGCATGGCCACGGGGTGCGTGTAGGCCGTCATCAGCTCCGCCCGGCCGCTCCCGGCGAAGACGTCGATCAGCTGATCGGCGAGGTACGCGCACTCACGGGCCAGCTCGAACTGGTCGACGCCCTCAAGGGCTTCGGTGATCACCCCGGCGCGCCGCCGGTGTTCGGCGCCCTCGGTGAACAGGACGGACGGCTGATGACCGACGAAGGGCATCAGCGGCCAGTCGGCCGGGATCTTCTCCCACTGGTTCCAGCGCCGCGAATCCCGCGCGAACAGCTCGTCGTTGGCCGTGACATAGGTGACCTCGGGATATCCGAGGACCAGCCAGGCCGGGACGCCCCCGTCGAGCAGGACGGGCGCGACGGCGCCGTGCTGACGGCGCAGGTCGCGGTAGAGCTCCGCGGGCGTCTGCTGGTACTCCAGACCGCTCAGCGGCGTGGCGTTCGCGTGCGCGGGGCATCCGGAGGCGGACGCGCCAGCGGTGATGGGTCCGGTCACGTCGGTCATGCGGTCAGCTCCCGGGCGCGTGCGAGGTCGTGCAGATGGTCGACGAGAGTGATCAGTACGTCCTTGCCCGACGACCGTACGCGGGCATCGCAGTCGATCAGCGGCACGTGATCAGGCAATGCCAGGGCGGCGCGGATCTCGTCGAGGGAGAACGCGGTCCGGTCGTCGTCGAAGCGGTTCACGGCGACGACGAACGGGGTGTTGTGATGCTCCAGCCGGTCGATGGCGTACCAGCATTCGTCCATCCTGCGGGTGTCCACCAGCACCACGGCTCCGAGGGTCCCGGAGAACAGCCGGTCCCACAGGAACCAGAAGCGCTCCTGGCCGGGTGCGCCGAACAGGTACAGCACCAGACGCTCGTTGAGACTGATCCGCCCGAAGTCGAACGCCACCGTCGTCGTACGCTTGCCCGCCACACCCGAGGTCTCGTCGACGCCGACCCCCGCCTGCGTCATGATCTCTTCGGTGTTCAGGGGGCGGATCTCGCTGACCGACCGGACCAGCGTGGTCTTGCCCACGCCGAAGCCGCCGACGACGACGATCTTGAGCCCCGTGTCGGCGGCGTCGCCGAGCGGTGTCCGGGACGGCAGCTCAGAGGTTGCGGAGCCCATGGAGCACCTCCGTGAGAAGAGCGGAATCGGGAAGCGCCGCGACGGAACGCGCCGCGCGGGGATGACGGGCGGTGATACGCCCGGTCTCCAGCAGGTCCTCCAGGAGGATCCGGACGACCGTGATCGGCAGGGACAGCTCCGCCGCGATCTCGACCACTGCCATCGGGTGGCGGCAGAGCTCGAGAATGCGCACATGCTCCGACTGCATCCCGGCCGTCGGTGCGCTTTCCCCGACGATCAGCGTGACGAGGTCGAAGGAGGCACCGTCGGTTCGGCTGCGCCCGCCCGTGACCGTGTACAGCCGGTCGGGGGAGCCGATGTCGACAGGGCGCCGCGTCATGAGGGTGTGTTCTCGTGGCCCCGCGAGCGCGGTTCGGCGCGCAGGTGCTCGCCGATCTGCTCCACGAGTTCGGTCATCCGGTGCCCCACGACGCCGGGGTCGGCCGCTTCGTCGGCGACGACCGCGAGATGAGCGCCCTCGCCGGCCTCGACGATGAACAGCAGCCCGCCGTGGAACTCGGTCATCGAATGCCGCACACCTCCGCTGCCGTCACCGAACTCCACGGAGGCGCCCTGGGCGAGGGCCTGGATCCCGGAGCAGATGGCGGCGAGCTGGTCCGCCTGATCCAGTGTCAGGTGCGGGCTCCAGCAGAGCTTCAGCCCGTCCCGGGACAGCACCAGTGCGTGCCGGGTGCCGGGGGTGCCGTGGAGAAGGCTCTCGAGGAGCCAGGTCAGGCTGTTGTCGGTGGTCTGCATGACGGGTCGGGCAGGGTCTTCGGGGAACCGTTGGACCGCCGCCCGTGCCTCCATTCGGGTCTCGGGGCAAGGGAATGCGGGCGTGCCCTGGCGGGCACGCGGGAAGCGGTACGACGGGCCTACGGGGCCGCGTCCGGTCCGCCGGGCTCGTTGCTGTCGGGCTGGTTGCCGTCGGGCTCGCGGGTGGCACGGCGGGCCTGGTGGAAGGCGCCGAACCGGGCGCCGGCGTCGCGCGGCGGGCGGGGCGCCGATGCCCGGGAACCGTCCGTACCCGTACGGGAGTCCGCGGCATCCCGGAGTTCGGGATGCCTGGCGTGCGCGTCCGCCATCGTGCGTCCGGGGCGCCGTACGGGCAGCCCGCCCGGCGTCGACGGCCGCGCGCTGTCGGGCCGCGCCGCAGCCCCGGGGGCGAGAGGCGCCTCGGGCGCCTCGGGCCGGTACGACGGCTCGGCGGCCGACAGCGGGTCCGGCGCGATCGCGGGGCGGGCGGCCGGCGCGATCGGCGCGACCGGCTGCCGTACCGCTTCCGCCCGCTGGGTGACGAGCTGCGGCGGAATGAGCACCACGACGCCCGTGCCGCCACGCGACGAGGGCCGGAAGCTGACGTTGATGCCGTACTTGACGGCCAGTCGGCCCACCACAGCCAGACCGAGCCGGGTGCCCTGGAGCGCGGCGAGGTCGGTGGCCTGTCCGGAGACCGACTCCCTGGCCCGGCGCATGGCCGCCTCGGCCATCTTGAGACCGCTGTCCTCGATGGTGACGACCATTCCCGCGCTCGCCTCCTCCACGTAGACGTGGACCTCGTCGATGGGCGGGGAGAAGTTCGCGGCGTTGTCCATCAGTTCGGCGAGGAGGTGCATCACGCCCTCGGCGGCGAAGCCGACGACGGCCGACTTGGTCGCGCAGTGCAGCCGGACCCGCTGGTAGGCCGAGATCCGGCCCACCGCCCCGCGCAGGATGCTCTCCATCACGATCGGCTTGTTCCACGCCCGGCTCGCCCGGCCCCCCATCAGAAGGGCGAGGCGGTCGGTCATCAGCCCCAGCTGCGAGGTGCTGTGGTCGAGCGTGAGCAGATCCCCCAGCACGTCCTCGCCGTGGCGGTCCTGCATGTCACGGAGATCGGCCAGCATGCTCACGGACTTGGCCTGCACACGCGCCAGGGCCTTGGCGCTCGCGGCCTGGGCGGCGGCCGCACGGCGCTCGCTCCTGGCCAGCTCCCGTACGCCCTCTTCGGCGAGCCCGCGCAGCAGGTCGTCCTGCGGCAGCTCCAGCCCCGCCAGCACCCGGTCGGCCGAGGCGCCCTCGCGCAAGTCCTGGACAGCGGGCGGCAGTGTCTCCGTGACCAGCCGCTTCAGCTCGTCGGTGAAACGGGCGTGTTCCGCGGCCGTCCGGTGCTGCGCCGCGGTGGCGGCCGCCGTGCGCCGCTCCGCCTGGGCGACCGTGGTCGTGAAGAGCTGGAGCAACTGCCTGTGGGACGGGTCGGACGGCTGCGGCATCCCGGCGAGGACGTCGTCGGCCTCCGCTCCGTCGTGCAACTGCCGCACCACGCCGGGCAGGGCGACGTGGACGAGATGGGAACCCTCGGCGCTCCTGCCGTCCAGTTGCTGCCGCAGCGTGCGGGCCTCCTCGGCGGCCCGGTCCGCGGCACCACGCAGCCGTCGCACCACCAGGTGCGAGACGATCGCGGTACCGGCCAGGCAGAGCCAGGCACCGCCCAGCCCCCACGCCACCCAGGCTCTGGAGGAGACGGGCGCCAGGGCGGCCACCGTGCCGCCGGCTGCCGCGGTGGCCACGAGCAGGACCAGTGGACCGGCGAGGCCCGGACGCCGCGTCGAAGGTATTCGGCCTGGACGGCGATTGGCAGACACAGACACTCCGCGTCTCTCGATGCTCGGTTGGAAGGTGGTGGGGGTCCGGTCCGGTCCACCGGGTTGTGTGGCGCCGTGACATGACGGCCTGTGGGGAAGGAGATCTTCCGGCCCACGTGCGGCGTTCATGCTAGTCACCGGAACGGACCAGTGAAGCGGGCATTCGGCGCAGTCCGCCCCGTTCAGCAGTTCGTCGTGAAATCCTCAGGGCGAGCCGGCGCCGTGGTAAAGGTGCCGCCCGCTGGTGACGGGTAACGCCCGGTCATGCATCGTGCCGGGCGACGGTGGGCTCCGCCTGAGACGGGCGGCTTTCGAGGCGGGTGGCCTCGGCGGCCCTGGGGCGTGGGGATGATCCATATTAGCAAGAGGCCATTTCCGGCCAAGTTATGGACGTGTTGTCGGATGGTCGGAAGATCACGGCGGGGCGTATGGGGTGGACACGGCCAAAGCGGTCGCTGTTACCTAAAGTAACGACCTATTTACCGCCAGGGCCGGTCGCGCGTTCGATGGCGGCATCCCGCATGCATGGCACCGTTTGAATGATCAAAATGGCGGCGGGTTAGCATGTGAGCGCCGCCTAGCTCGAAAGATGGACCTGTGACTGTCAACGACGACTCGTTCACCAACTGGAAGAACCGCGAGGAGATCGCGGAGTCGATGATCCCGATCATCGGGAAGCTGCACCGGGAGCGGGACGTCACGGTCCTGCTGCACAGCCGCTCCTTGGTGAACAAGTCGGTGGTCAGCATCCTCAAGACCCACCGCTTCGCCCGGCAGATCGCCGGTGAGGAACTCTCGGTCACCGAGACGCTGCCGTTCCTGACCGCTCTCACCACGCTCGATCTCGGCCCTTCCCAGATCGACATCGGCATGCTCGCCGCGACGTACAAGGAAGACGACCACGGTCTGTCGGTGGAGGAGTTCACCGCCCAGGCCGTCGCCGGCGCCACGGGCGAGAACAAGATCGAGCGCCGCGAGGGACGCGACGTCGTCCTCTACGGCTTCGGCCGCATCGGGCGCCTCGTCGCCCGCCTGCTCATCGAGAAGTCCGGATCCGGGAACGGGCTGCGCCTGCGCGGCATCGTCGTCCGCGGGGGCGGCGAGCAGGACCTGGTCAAGCGCGCCTCCCTGCTGCGCCGTGACTCCATCCACGGCCAGTTCCAGGGCACCATCACCGTGGACGAGGCGAACAGCACCATCGTCGCCAACGGCAACGAGATCAAGGTGATCTACGCCAACGACCCGTCCGAGGTCGACTACACGGCGTACGGCATCAACAACGCCATCCTGATCGACAACACCGGCAAGTGGCGCGACCGCGAGGGCCTGTCGAAGCACCTGCGCCCCGGCATCGCCAAGGTCGTCCTGACCGCGCCGGGCAAGGGCGACGTCCCCAACATCGTCCACGGCGTCAACCACGACACGATCAAGCCCGACGAGCAGATCCTGTCCTGCGCCTCCTGCACCACCAACGCGATCGTCCCGCCGCTGAAGGCGATGGACGACGAGTACGGCGTCCTGCGCGGTCACGTGGAGACCGTCCACTCGTTCACCAATGACCAGAACCTGCTGGACAACTACCACAAGGCCGACCGTCGCGGCCGCTCGGCGCCGCTCAACATGGTGATCACCGAGACCGGTGCCGCCTCGGCCGTCGCCAAGGCCCTGCCGGAGCTGAAGGCGCCGATCACCGGCAGCTCGATCCGCGTCCCCGTCCCGGACGTCTCGATCGCGATCCTCAGCCTGCGCCTCGGCCGCGAGACCACCCGCGAGGAGGTCCTCGACTACCTCCGCGACGTCTCGCTGCACTCGCCGCTGAAGCGCCAGATCGACTTCACCACCGCCCCCGACGCGGTCTCGATGGACTTCGTCGGCTCGCGCCACGCGTCGATCGTCGACGCCGGTGCCACCAAGGTCGACGGCGACAACGCGATCCTCTACCTCTGGTACGACAACGAGTTCGGCTACTCGTGCCAGGTCATCCGGGTCGTCCAGCACGTCTCCGGGGTGGAGTACCCCACCTTCCCGGCCCCGCAGGCCTGATCCGGGCGCACTGTCCGATCCGCTGACCCGGCAGGCGGGGGCGGCGGTGGGGCGACGACCGATCCGATCCCGATCGGCATCAGGTCGCTCCCACCGCCGCCCCCGCCGCGGTGTGTGGCCATCCGGCGGACCCGGCACGCCGGTGCCTGACGGTCACCCTTCGAGGTGAATGGGCCTCTCGGAGCGCGATGGGGAGCGACCTCCCCGACGGCTCGGTGCTCTGCGCCGAGGGGTGGGAACACACCGGTGACGGGATGCAGTCACGTGGCCGCGCCTGCGCGGAAGTCCACTTCTGACCGCACCGATCAGGCGGCGGCGTGGCCGGCTGTGCCCGCCTGGGAGAGGCGCGTCACGCTTCCGCCCGCGCGGTGAGCACGGTGGGGGAGTTCCGCATCAGGAGCGCGTATCCGGCCGACGTGACGACGATGCCGGCGGGCAGGGCGAGGTCCACACCGCCCAGGGCGGCGGCGACCGCCCCCGTGTACGCGGTGTTGACGCACAGGGCGGCCGCGGTGACGCCCGCTCCGAGTGCCAGGGCCCCGGCCCAGTTGACCCCGGCGGTGTACCAGAAGGGGCTGCCGTGGCTCTCGTCCGTCAGCGCGGGACCGTCGTAGCGGCCCCGGCGCAGCAGGATGTCGGTGGCGTAGAGAGCCATGGCGGGGCCGAGAAGGACGACGGTGAGCTGGAGGACGTTGCTGACGGTGTCGAGGAAGTTGGACACGAACAGCGCGTAGAGGGTCAGGGAGACGGCGACGACACCGTCGACGACCACGCTGAGTGAGCGGCGGATACGGATGCCGATGGCCTGGAGGGCCAGTCCGGCGCTGTAGGCGGTCAGGGCGTTGATGGCGATCGTGCCGAGGACCAGGGCGAGCAGGAAGACGGAAGTGAACCAGCCGGGCAGGATCTTCTCCAGCGCGGTCTGCGGGTCGGTCATGTCGACGGCGGTCGCGGCGAGCGCGCCGAGGGAGCAGACGGCGACGCTGGGCAGGAAGCCGCCGAGCGCGGTCCAGCCGGCGACCGCCCGGCGAGACGCCGTACGGGGCAGGTAGCGGGAGAAGTCGGCGCTGGTGGTGTACGAGAGCGGGCCGGAGGCGATGATCGTGACGCCGGCGATGAGGGTCGCCCACAGGTCGACACCCGTGAGGGACGTGTCGGGCGCGTAGCCGAAGTCCGCGTGCACGAGCACCGAGTAGGCGACCACGCCGAACGCGGCGGCGAGGGCGATGGTGATCGGGAGGTACAGCTTCACGATCAGGGCGTGCCCGTAGACGCTGATGGTCAGGGTGAGCGTGGCGATGCCCAGGATGACGGCGATCCTGACCCCCGTGTTCGCCGGGAGGCCGGTCTTCTCGACCAGAGCGAAGGCTGCGGTCGCGGCGGCGGCCAGGTTGAGGGCGAAGTAGCAGACGGAGATCACCCAGCCGGTGATCGCGTTGTTCACGCGGTTCCCGCGGATGCCGTACATCGCGCGTGTGATCACCTCGCTGGGTGCGCCCGCCGCCGGGCCGGAGGTGGCGAGCAGTCCGGTGAGGCCCCAGAAGAGATTGCCCACGACGATCACCACGAGGGCCTGCCACAGATTCAGGCCCATCAGGACGAGGGCGCCGCCGACGACCAGGCTGAGGTAGTTGACGTTCGCCGCGGCCCAGACGGTGAACAACTCGCGGGGGCGGCCGTGGCGTTCCCGCTCGGGAATGTAATCGATCCCGTGGGCCTCGATGTGACCCGGCCGGTCCGAGGACGGCGGCGCGTCGTGTACGCCGCGAGGGCCTGGATGCGGGTCGGGGATCGTGGATGCCATGAGGCCCTTCGGGTGCTGGTCGTACCCACCTGCTTGCTTATTGGTCGCACACTCAATAGCATCGCCGTGATGTCGTCAAGGGTCCAGCACGCGCGGATTCGGAAAGCATCGGACGGGACGCCCGCGCGTCACCTCGCGTGATTCTTCGCAGCCGCGACGCGGGTGGTGGACGACGACGCATCCGCCGGCCCGTCCGCCGTTCCGGCCACCGAGTCCTCCCCGTCGCCCCCGACCGACCTTCCCCCACCCGCCCTCCAAGGAGCCGTTGTGCGCACCCCTCTCGTCCTGCTCTCCGCCCGTCTGCTCGACCCGGTCACGGGCCGGTTCCTGCCGGAGACCGCACTGGCCGTGTCCGGAGGGCGGATCTCCGCCCTGGGCGACGACCGCCGGATACGCGCGCACGCGGACTCCTCGACGACGGTGATCGACCTGAAGGGTGCCGTCGTGACCCCCGGCCTGGTCGACGGACACCTCCACCCCGTCTCGGGCGCCGAGCTGACCCAGGGCCTGGACCTGTCGGGCTGCGCCGACCTGGACGACGTGCGCGAGGCGCTCGCCCGCGAGGTCCGGACCCTCGCGCCCGGAGCCTGGCTGCACGGCTGGGGCCTGGACCCGAACGTCTTCGGCGACCGGCCCGTCGAGGCGGCCGCGCTCGGCCCCGTACTGGACGGCGTACCGGCCCTCCTGCAGCTCTTCGACGCCCATTCCATGCTGGCCAGCCCCCGCGCGCTCGAACTCGCCGGGGTCGACGGCCCGCGCACCTTCTCCCAGGCCGCCGAGGTCGTCTGCGATGCCACCGGCCGGCCCACCGGGCTGCTCCTGGAGGACGCCGCCTGCGAACTCGTCGAGCGCGCGGCCCCTCGGCCCACGCACGAGGAGCGCCGCGCCCGTCTCGCCGCCGCCCTGCGCGGCATGGCCGCCGCGGGACTCACCGGCGGTCACGCCATGGACGCGGGCGGCGACAGCCTCGCGCTGTACGCCGAGCTCGACGCGGCCGGCGAGCTGCCGCTGCGCCTGCGGGTCGCGCCCTGGTGCCAGCCCGGCAGCGACTCCGAGGCACTGCGCGCGCTGATCGAGCAGCAGGGCACCGGCGGCAGGCTCTGGCGGACCGAGGGCGTCAAGCTCTTCATGGACGGCACCATCGACAACGGCACCGCCTGGCTGGAGCGCCCCGACTGCCACGGCGAGTCCACGCACGCCTTCTGGCCCGACCCCGACGCCTACACCCGCGTCGTCGGCGAGCTCCACCGGGCAGGGGTGCCCACCGCCACCCACGCCATCGGGGACGCGGCCGTACGGCACGTCCTCGACTCCGTCGAGAAGGCGCAGGCCGAGAGGGCGCAGGCCGACGGCGGCCGCGCGGTCCGGCACCGGATCGAGCACATCGAGACCGTCCCCGACGACACCCTGCGCCGCTTCGCCGAGCTCGGCGTCATCGCGTCCATGCAGCCCACCCACTGCTGCGACTTCACCCGCGCCGACCACACCGACAACTGGTCGCGCCGCCTCGGTGAGGAGCGCGCCTCCCGCGCCTGGCGCTGCCGCGACCTGTGGGACTCCGGCGCCACCGTCGTCCTCGGCTCCGACTGGCCCATCGCCCCCTACCCGCCGCTGGGCGTCATGGCGGGCGCCCGTCACCGCCGGCCCAGCCGCGACCTCAATCAGCCCCCGCACGGCCCCGAGCAGGCGCTCACCGCCCTGGAAGCGCTCCGGGGCATGACCGTGAACACCGCCCACGCCGCGGGCGAGGAGCACGAGGCCGGCCGGCTCGCCGTCGGCCACCGGGCCGACCTCACCGTCTGCGCCGACGACCCGCTCACCACCGCCGCGACCGATCTGCCCGACCTGCCCGTGCTGCTCACGGTCCTCGACGGCCGCCCCACCCACCGCGACGCGAGCCTGTGACACGAAGGGCCCGGTGACCGGAGGGCACCCGGTCGCCACCCGCGGGGCCGCCGGTCATGCCGACGGCGGCCCCGCTGTCATGACGGGCGCGTCGCACGCGCCCCCGAGCCGAGACGGCTCCCGAGGCAGGGCTTCCGCTTCAGCGCGCCTGTTCGCCGAACGCCGCCAGGATGCGTTCGGCCGCGAGCGTGGCCGTCAACTCGCCGTCCCTGACCCGCTGTTCCAGGCCGGGTGCCAGCGCGCGTACCGCCGGGTCGGCGTGGAGGCGGCCGATCAGCGTGTCGCGGACCATCGTCCAGGTCCAGTCGACCTGCTGCTCGCGGCGCTTCGCGGCCAGGCGGCCGGTCGAGTCGAGGACGGTTCGGTGCTGTTCGAGGCGTTCCCAGACGGTGTCCAGGCCGGTCGACTCGCGGGCGCTGCAACTCAGGACGGGCGGGGTCCAGACCGCGTCCTTGCCGTGCATGAGCCGCAGGGCGCCCGCCAGCTCCCGGGCGGCGGCCTGGGCGTCGCGTTCGTGCGGGCCGTCCGCCTTGTTGACGGCGATCACGTCGGCCAGCTCCAGGACGCCCTTCTTGATGCCCTGCAACTGGTCTCCGGTGCGGGCCAGCGTCAGCAGCAGGAAGGAGTCGACCATGTTCGCGACCGCGGTCTCCGACTGACCGACGCCGACCGTCTCCACCAGCACCACGTCGTACCCCGCGGCCTCCATCACCACGATCGACTCGCGCGTCGCCTTGGCGACCCCGCCCAGGGTGCCGGAGGTGGGGGAGGGGCGTACGAAGGCCGCGGGGTCCACGGCCAGGCGCTCCATGCGGGTCTTGTCGCCCAGGATCGAGCCGCCGGTCCGGCTGGAGGACGGGTCCACGGCGAGCACCGCGACCCGGTGCCCCAGCGACGTCAGCATCGTGCCGAACGCGTCGATGAACGTGGACTTGCCCACGCCGGGAACACCGCTGACGCCGATCCGCCGCGCCTTGCCGCTGTGCGGCAGCAGCTCGGTCAGCAACTCCTGTGCCAGTACCCGGTGGTCGGGCCGGGTGGACTCGACGAGCGTGACGGCGCGCGCCACGACCGCCCGCTTCCCGTCGAGCACACCCTTCACATACGTTCCGAGGTCGATGGCCATGGGACTCAGAGGTCGTGCCCGAGATCGGCCGACAGCCGCTTCACCAGGTCGTACGCCGCGTCGGGGATCACCGTCCCGGGCGGGAAGACGGCCGCCGCACCCATCTCCAGCAGGGTCGGTACGTCCTGTGGCGGAATCACCCCACCGACGACGATCATGATGTCCTCGCGGCCCTCCTCGGCGAGCTGCTCCCGCAGCGCCGGCACGAGCGTGAGGTGCCCGGCGGCCAGCGACGACACCCCGACGATGTGCACGTCCGCCTCGACGGCCTGGCGGGCCACCTCGGCCGGGGTCTGGAACAGCGGGCCGACGTCCACGTCGAAGCCGAGGTCGGCGAAGGCGGTGGCGATCACCTTCTGGCCGCGGTCGTGACCGTCCTGGCCCATCTTGGCGACCAGGATGCGCGGACGCCGTCCCTCGGCCTCCTCGAAGGAGCCCACCAGCGTACGGGTGCGGTCCACGGACGGGGACTCGCCGGCTTCGTTGCGGTACACACCGGAGATCGTACGGATCTGGCCCGCGTGCCGCCCGTACACCTTCTCCAGGGCCTCGGAGATCTCCCCGACGGTGGCCTTCGCGCGGGCCGCGTGCACGGCCAGCTCCAGCAGGTTGCCGGTGCCCTCGGCGGCGCGGGTCAGCGCCCGTAGCGCGTCCTGGCAGGCGAGCTCGTCGCGCTCCTCCCGCAGCCGCCGCAGCTTCTCGATCTGCTGGGCGCGCACGGAGGAGTTGTCGACCTTGAGGACCTCGATCTGCTCGTCGTTCTCGACGCGGTACTTGTTCACGCCGATGACCGGCTGGCGTCCGGAGTCGATCCGGGCCTGGGTGCGGGCCGCGGCCTCCTCGACCCGCAGCTTGGGGATGCCCGCGTCGATGGCCTGCGCCATGCCGCCCGCCGCCTCGACCTCCTGGATGTGCTGCCAGGCGCGGCGGGCGAGGTCGTACGTGAGCTTCTCGACGTACGCGCTGCCGCCCCAGGGGTCGATGACCCGGGTCGTGCCCGACTCCTGCTGGATCAGCAGCTGGGTGTTGCGGGCGATCCGCGCCGAGAAGTCGGTCGGCAGGGCGAGCGCCTCGTCGAGGGCGTTGGTGTGCAGGGACTGGGTGTGGCCCTGCGTCGCGGCCATCGCCTCGACACACGTACGCGTGACGTTGTTGAACACGTCCTGCGCCGTCAGCGACCAGCCGGACGTCTGCGAATGGGTGCGCAGGGAAAGGGACTTGGTGTTCTTCGGGTCGAACTGCCTGACCAGCTTGGCCCACAGCAGGCGCGCCGCCCGCAGCTTGGCGATCTCCATGAAGAAGTTCATGCCGATCGCCCAGAAGAACGAGAGCCGGGGCGCGAACGCGTCGACGTCCAGCCCGGCGTCCCGGCCCGCCCGGATGTACTCCACCCCGTCCGCGAGGGTGTAGGCCAGCTCCAGGTCGGCCGTCGCGCCCGCCTCCTGGATGTGGTAGCCGGAGATGGAGATGGAGTTGTAGCGCGGCATCCGCTGCGAGGTGTAGGCGAAGATGTCGGAGATGATCCGCATCGACGGCTTCGGCGGATAGATGTACGTGTTGCGGACCATGAACTCCTTGAGGATGTCGTTCTGAATGGTCCCGGCGAGCTTCTCGGGCGGTACGCCCTGCTCCTCGGCCGCCACGATGTACAGCGCCAGTACGGGCAGCACCGCGCCGTTCATCGTCATCGACACGGTCATCCGGTCCAGCGGGATGCCCTCGAAGAGCCGGCGCATGTCGTAGATGGAGTCGATGGCGACACCCGCCATGCCGACGTCACCGGTCACGCGCGGGTGGTCGCTGTCGTAGCCGCGGTGGGTGGGCAGGTCGAAGGCGACCGACAGGCCCTTCTGGCCGGCGGCGAGGTTGCGCCGGTAGAAGGCGTTGGACTCCTCGGCCGTGGAGAAGCCCGCGTACTGGCGGATGGTCCACGGCTGGTTGACGTACATCGTCGGGTACGGGCCGCGCAGGTACGGGGCCACACCCGGGTACGTCTCCAGGAAGTCCAGGCCCTCCAGGTCCCGGCCGGTGTAGAGCGGCTTGACCGCGATGCCCTCGGGGGTCTCCCAGAGCAGGTCACCGCCGCCGGTCGCCTTCTTGACGGCCGCGTGCCACTCGTCGGCGCCGCTGTCGGCGGTCGGGGTCCCCAGTTCGATCCCGGAGAAGTCGGGGATTCCCATCAGGACACTCCCATACGGTCGAGGGTGGCGGAGAGGACGGCGATGGCGTCGCAGCCCGCGAAGACGTACGCGTCCACGCCGGCGTACTGCCCGGGGCGGCCGGCGAGGAACACGTGCCGGGCGCCCGCCGCCTTGAGGGCACCGGCCGTGGCCGCGGCCTGCTCCTCGTACAGCGCGTCGCTGGAGCAGAGGCAGACCTCGGTGGCGCCGCTCTCCTCGAACGTGCCCTCCGTGACCGCCTCGACGCCGCCCGCCTGGAACAGGTTGGCGGCGAAGGTCGTCCGCGCGCTGTGGGCGGCGGCGGGACCGATGGCGGCCAGGAAGACGCGCGGCCGGGCCCCGGTGGCGGCGAGATGGGCGTCGGAACGGGCGCGCAGCGCCTCGTACGCCTCGTCGCGCCGCACCCTCGGGAGCCCACCGGACGCGGGCGCGGGCCTCGGCTCGCGCTCCACGGGACGCTCCGCGAGGTGCGGGAACTCGCTGACACCGGTGATGGGTTCACGCCGCTTGGCGAGCTTCGAGCTGCGCGCCTCCCAGGTGTTCGCGAGGTCCTGACCCAGGTGGCCCGAGCGCAGGGCGGCCGCCTGGCCGCCGATCCGCTCGATCCACCGGAAGAACTCCCAGCCCGCGCGGGCGAGTTCGTCGGTGAGCCGCTCCACGTACCAGGACCCGCCGGCCGGATCGATCACCCGCGACAGATGCGACTCCTCGACCAGGATCGTCGACGTGTTGCGGGCGATGCGCCGGGCGAACGCGTCCGGCAGGCCGAGGGCGTGGTCGAAGGGGAGCACGGTGACGGCGTCGGCGCCGCCGACCCCGGCGGCCAGCGTGGCGACCGTCGTGCGCAGCATGTTCACCCAGGGGTCGCGGCGCGACATCATCACCGGCGACGTCACGGCGTGCTGCACCTGCGCCCCGGCCCCCGGCGCGCCGCACTCCTCGGCCACCCGCGCCCACAGCCTGCGGGCGGCCCGCAGCTTGGCGACGGTCAGGAACTGGTCGGCGCTCGCCGCGTACCGGAACTCCAGCTGCGCACAGGCCTGCTCGACGGACAGTCCCGCCCCGGTCAGTTCCCGCAGGTAGGCGACACCGGTCGCCAGGGAGCAGCCCAGCTCCTGCGCGGCCGAGCCGCCGGCCTCGTGGTACGGCAGCGCGTCCACGGTCAGCGCCCGCAGCCCCGCGTACTCCCCGGTGCACCGCAGCGCGAGACCGGCGACCGGCGCGAAGTCCAGCGCCTCGCCGGTGCGGGCCTCGTGGCCCAGCGGATCCGCGCCGAGGTTGCCGCGCGCCGCGTCCTTCGCGACAGCCCGCTCCTTCAGCAGCCGGAGCAGCTCCCGCGCCGCGGGCTCGACGTCACGTCCCGCGTCGAGGACGACGGGCGCCAGGTCGAGGTGGACGCCGTCGAGCACCTCGCCGAGCGAGGACACCGGGATCCCGCCCTCGCCCACGACCAGCCACAGCGAGGTGACGCCGTTCTCCAGGTCCGTGAGCACCGCGCGGCCGTCGGCCGCCGAGTGCTGCTGCCGTACGTCCCAGCCGCCGCTGATGTTGCCCTCGGCCCGGCCGCCGCGTACGAACGGTTCGAAACCGGGAAAGCCGGAGGCGGGCGCGCTGTCGTGCGCGGTGTACAGAGGCCGGGTGCGCAGCCCGTCCTCCAGCGCGGTGGACAGGGCGTCTTCCGCTGCCGCGTCCGAGACATCCCTGCCCGACCTGTGCAGGACACCCGCCACCAGGCGTTGCCACTGCTCGTGGGTCGTGTCAGGGAACTCGGCGGCCAGAGGGAGCCCGTCGTCAGGCAGGACCGTCATGCTCGGATGTTAGGGCAGGTCAACAAAGGAGCAGCAGAGGGCACGGCTGTGACCTTGCCCTCTCCAGGACGGCCTTGATTCCTTGTCGGGGTTCGTACAAAGATCTGTCTTCCGGATCAGCCCCGTCACGGGGGCGGCGGCCCGTTCGCCGCTGCCCGCGCGGGGCCGGCGCCGGTCCCGTCGTGCGCGAGGAATTCCACCACCGCCATCGCGAAGAGGAGCACGAGTGCGATGCCGATGATGACCCAGCCGGTCGGGTAGCTCCACAGGAAGAGGGTCAGCACGGCCGCGGCGATCAGGATCCACGTGATCCAGCCGCGGTGGCGCCGGACGAACGGGCCGACCGGGCCGGTGCGCAGGCCCGCGTGGTCCGCGGTGGAGCGGACGGCGCCGATGCCCGAGTACCACAACTGCCGTACGACCGTGGCCCCGTGGCCGGGGCCGGTCAGCCAGGCGGCCAGCGCGACCACCACACCGAGCACCACGGTCATCCGGATCGTCGTGCGGAGGTAGCGCGTCATCGCGTCGTAGACGTCCGCGGCCGCGGGCTGGGAGACGCTGTCCGGCAGCGCGTTCAGGTACACGACGCGGAAGACGGTCAGGCCGACGCCGAGCATGAGTGTGGCGAAGGCGAAGGCCAGTGCCGCCACGACCAGTACGCGGCGGCGATGACGGGAGAGCAGCACGCCGGCGACGACCAGCAGCACCGAGAGCACCGGCAGCCAGTTGCCCGCGATCTGCAGCAGCCGGAAGTAGGTCTTGACCTTGCCGATGTTGTCCGACCGCAGGACCGTGAAGTCGGTGTGCACCTCGGGGATCTTCGCGGCCACCGTCATTCCCTCGTCGACGAGGCGCTGTTTGACCTGCTCGACGACCGGGGCCAGGTCGACGGTCACCGAGTTGTTGTTGATCTTCACCGCCCCGCCGCCGCTGCCCGTGAGGGCCTTGTCCACCGCGGCGTGGATCCGGCGGTTGGCCTCGACCCAGATCCGGTCGAAGGTCTCGGAGGCGATGATGTCCTGTGCCTTGTCGTGGACGAAGCTGCGGACGGCGTTCTCGAGGGAGTCGCCGAGCTTGCCGAGGGCCTTCTCCAGGAGCGGCCGGTTGGCCGGAGCCACGCCTTCCAGCAGGGCCGGGAGGTCGATGTGCTCCATCACCGCGTTGGTGACCCGGGTCGCCGCGGCCGCCTGGACGTCCGGGTCGGAGGCGAGCGGGGCGACCGTGGCCACGTAGCGGTCCGTGTCGCCGACCTCGCTCGACGCCCACGCCGCGACGGCGGCGAGCGGGGCGAGGAGGCAGCCGATCACGATGAGCAGCGCCGCGAAGAAGGACCTCCACCGGTGCCGGGGCGCCCGGGGTGGCCTGTCCCCTTCCAGCGCCGCCACGCGGGAGCGCAACTGCTCCAGCTCGGAGGGTTCGTTGTCCTTGCCGGGCGTGCGGCCGCGGTCCGAGCCGGAGCCCGCGGCGCCTTCGTCCGTCATGGCGCGTCCTCCCCTGTGGCGGTGGGTTCGCACTCCAGCGGACCGCGTGGGCCGGGCGGACGCGAGTGATGCGCCGCCGAAGGAGTGAACGGCTCACGGCTCACCCGGAGGGCGCGGTCCGGGGACGCCGCCCGCCGCCGATGCCCTGCGGGTCGGCCGTGCGCGCCGCGGCCCGGCGGTCCGGGTCGCGGAATTCCCGTTCGACCGCTTCGTCGAGGAGTCCGAGCTCCGCGTGGACGGGCGGCAGGCGATCGGCCGGCAGGGCGTCGAGCAGGTCCTGGAGCAGCGCGCGGAGCCGCCGGCAGATCTGGAGGGACCCCGCCCCGTACTCACGGATCTCCGTGACCGCGAGCTGGAGGTAGTCCTCCCAGGTCCGGCCCGGCACCACCAGCCGCGGTCGGCCGTCGTCGTCGGCGAGCACATGGCGGCCACCGCCGATGTCGAGTCCGCCGACCGTGTGCAGGAACGCGTCGATGTGGTTGAGCACCTGGACCGCGGACGTGGGGTCGTTCACGGCCGGGGAGAGCGCCCGGACGGCGATGTCGACGAGAATGCGCAGAGCGAAGGCGGGGTCCTGCTCGATGGTCCGCTCGGCGCCGAGGGCGACGAGGCCGGTCACCTTCCTCGGATCGGGCACCGGGACACCGCCGTGGACCTCGATGAGGACGGCGCCGGGCGGGACGAAGTCCCCGACCGGACGGGTCACGACGAAGACGCAGTCGTGGCGCCGCGCGGTGGCCTCCAGCCCGGCGGCATCGAACGCCTGGACGGCTCCGCCGTGTTCGGAGCGGATGTACGTCACCGGGCCGCCGGCCGGCACCGCGGTCGCCGCACCCTCGCGGGGCGCGGAGCTCCGGATCCGGTCCGCCGCACCAAGAAGGACCTGCGCGCCCATGCGCCCGACCAGTTCGGCGATGGCGACCGGCCGGAGGTTGTGGGTGAAGCGGTTGAGGTAGATCAGCAGAAGCAGGAGGCAGGCGGCGACGGCCAGGCCGGCCAGGGTCACTCCCATGTCCGGGACGGAATCCGACTCGATGGTGCGCAGCAGGGAGAAGGCGAACGCGAACGTCCCGGTGAAGGAGGCCAGCACGGCCTTCTGCAGCCGGTCGCGGTACCACAGCCGCATATAGCGCGGGGACAGTGAGCTCGTCGCCTGCTGGACGACGAGTACGCCGATGGTCACGACGAATCCGAGCAGGGAGACCATGGCCCCGACGATGGCGCTGAGCACGCTGCTCGCCGTTGTCGCGGAATACTGCCAGCCGCCCGGCCGCCAGTCCGCCTCCTCCGCCGCGAGGGCTCCCTCGGCGAGCAGGACACCGAGGACGAGTCCGAGCAGGGGGACGATCCACAGACTCGACTTGGCGTACTGCCGCAGCCGGAAGGCGACCGCCCAGGACATCATCGTCTCCACCGGGGAATCGGTCCGCGTCTGCTCGGTGGGTCCGCTCCTCACGTGTCCACCCTTACGTGTCCACGGTAGTGCCGCCGGCCGCCGGCCGCAGGCGCGGCATCCTCCGGGAGGCCCGCGGGCGCCGCACTGCTTAAGCTGACCGGGTGGCACCGAAAGGGGCTCACCATGCATGCATACCCGCTGATCGAAAATCATGGACTCATCGGTGATCTGCAGACCGCGGCCTTGGTGACCACGGACGGAACCATCGACTGGTTCTGCTGCCCGCGCTTCGATTCGCCCAGTGTGTTCGGCGCCGTGCTGGACCGGGAGAAGGGCGGGCATTGCTCGGTCCTGCCGTCACACGCGGCATACGCGACGAAACAGTTGTACCTTCCGGACACCGCGATCCTCGTGACCCGGTTCATGACCGAGGCCGGCGCCGGCGAGGTGATCGACTTCATGCCGGTGACCGGGCACACGGCCACTCCGCGCCACCGTCTGGTGCGCATGCTCCGGTGCGTGCGCGGCAGCATGACGTTCGACGTGGACATCGCCCCGCGGTTCGACTACGGCCGTATGCCGCACGAGTTGCACCTCACCGACCATGGAGCGGTGTTCACGTCGGAGGGACTGGACCTGACCGTTCATCCGGTCCGCGAACCGGGGGACGAGCGACTCGCGGGCAACGTCACCGGCGAGCGCGACCTGCGCCTCTCGCTGACCCTGCGGGCCGGGCAGCAGCGAGGCGTGGTGCTGGAGTCGGCCGCCGACGGGCCGCCCCGGGAGATCCGGCTCGCCGAGTTCCAGCAGCTCTTCGACGACACCGTCCAATACTGGCGGTCGTGGCTCGGCCAATCGGTGTACACGGGCCGGTGGCGCGAAGCGGTGGAGCGCTCCGCCGTGACGCTGAAGCTGATGACGTACGCGCCGAGCGGCGCCCTGGTGGCGGCCCCGACGACGGCGCTGCCGGAGCAACTGGGCGGAGAGCGGAACTGGGACTACCGGTTCACCTGGATCCGCGATGCCTCGTTCTCGGTGTACGCCCTGCTGGGGCTCGGGTTCAAGGAGGAGGCGACCGAGTTCATCGGCTGGCTGCGCGACCGGGTGAAGGAGGAGACGGACAGCGGCGGTTACGGCGACTCGGGACCGCTGAACATCATGTACCGGGTCGACGGATCCTCCGATCTCGTCGAAGAGACCCTGGACCACTGGGAGGGCTACCAGGGCTCCGCCCCGGTCCGCGTCGGCAACGGCGCGGCGACCCAGCTCCAACTGGACATCTACGGCGAGGCGATGGACAGCATCTACTTCGCCCACCAGCGGGGAATCCAGCTGGACAACCGGGGCTGGACCTCCCTGCACACGCTGCTCGACTGGCTCGTCGACCACTGGGACCAGGCCGGTGAGGGCCTGTGGGAGACGCGTGGCGGCCGAAAGCACTTCACCTACGGCCGGGTGATGTCCTGGGTCGCCTTCGACCGTGCGCTGCGGCTCGCGGCCGCCAGCGGCCGGCCCGCCGTGACCGGGCGCTGGAGCGAGGAGCGGGACAAGATCTACGCGCAGATCCTGACCCGGGGCTGGGACCCGGAACGCAAGGCCTTCGTCCAGCACTTCGACAGCGATGTGCTCGACTCCTCGCTGCTGCGCATGCCGACGGTGGGCTTCATCACGCCCGACGACCCCATGTGGCAGTCCACCCTGGACGCGATGGATCAGGAACTGGTCAGCGACAGCCTGGTCTACCGGTACAACCCCGAGGCATCGCCCGACGGGCTGCGCGGCTCCGAGGGCACGTTCTCCCTGTGCACGTTCATGTACGTCGACGCGCTGGCGCGGGCCGGGCGGATCGATCAGGCCAGGCTCGTGCTGGAGAAGATGCTGACGTACGCCAACCATCTGGGCCTGTACTCCGAGGAGATCGGTCTGACGGGCGGCCAGCTCGGCAACTTCCCCCAGGCGTTCACCCACCTGGCGCTCATCGACGCGGCCATCACCCTGGACGCGACCCTGAACCGGGCGCGACAGGGCGGGCGGTAGCCGGGGGACCGAGCAGGACGACGGTGTCGCCTTCCAGCGGAGTGACCGCCTGCGACGGGGTGACCGGATCCAGCCGGCCGTCCGCCCGTACGACGAACAGCATGTCGTGCTCCGGCGGTGGCGACCCGGCGGCGGGCCGCACCACGAAGCGCGCGCCCCGCTCGTAGCGGTCCGTCAGAGTGCCGTGGACGAGCGAGCTGCCGAAGAGGATGTCGCCTCCGGTGTAGGGGGCGACGACGCCACGGCTGTCGTGCGGCGGCCCGATCCGGTACACCGTGCCCTCGACACTGTCCCGTACGACGACCGAGGCGAGCGCGTTGAAATCGTCGTCGTCGGTGAGCAGCAGCACCTCGGTGACTCCCTCCAGCCGTGCCCCGGGATCGGTGGCCGTCGCCAGTAGTTCCCCGGAGGCCAGGTCGAGCCCCGCGTCGCTGATCCGGTCCCGCTGCTGCGCGAGACCGGCCCACATCAGCACGTCGACCCCCGCGGCCTTGAGCGACCGCCCCAGGTCCACCACCCAGGGGTCACCCCCCACCAGCAGGGGCCGGGCGCGCGCGGACCGGATGACGTCCAGTCCTCGGGCCACGGGGACCGCCGTCAGCGCGTAGAGCAGCACGGTCGCGACGATCACCAGGAAGGTGATCGGAAGGATCTTTTCGGCGCCGTCCAGATTCTCGGCGACGAGGGATGCCGAGAACGTCGACGCGGTCGAGGCGGCGACGATGCCGCGTGGCGCCATCCAGCCGATGAAGGCCCGTTCCCCCGCGCCGAGATCCGTCCTGAGGGTCGAGAGGAGCGCGACCAGCGGTCTGACCACCAGGACGAGAGCGGCGACGAGGCCGAGCACCGGCAGCAGCACGGGGACGACGGACTCCGGCGTCACCGTGGCCGAGATGGAGATGAACAGCAGCCCGATGATCAGCTGGACGAGTGTTTCGAAGAACGGCCGCCGCGCGGGCATGTCGAATCCGGGCAGGTTCGCGACGGCCAGCCCGGCCACGATCGCGGCGATGAGCCCGGTGTCGTCGTACACCATGTCGCAGCCCGCGGAGACCGCGATGACGGTGGCCAGCTGGGCGAGGGTGCCGAGTGTCTCGCCGAGCCGGAGCGTACGCAGGGTCAGCCACAGCAGGGCGGCTCCGACGGCGCCGCCGGCCAGTCCGACGGCCAGGCTGAGGAGGAAGACGCCGAACTGGAATCCGTGGCCGACCCGGAAGCCGCCCGACACGATGGCGTGGAAGACGACGGCGCCCAGGATGCCGCCGACCGGGTCGATCAGGGATCCCTCCCACATGAGGAGCCGTCGGACCTTGTCCGTCGGCCGTACGTAGTCGAGCAGCGGACCGACGACGGTCGGACCGGACACGACGAGGATCACGCCCACCATGGCGGCCACCGCGAACGGGACGCCGAACAGCACGGGGACCAGGACCGCGCAGGCACCCCAGGTGACCAGAACGCCCAGCACGATCAGCCGTACGACGACGCCGCGCGTCCCGCCCCTGAGATGGCGGAGATCGAGTCCCAGCCCGGCGTCGTAGAGGATCACCGCCACGGAGAGCGACACCAGGGCGGAGAAGTCCGGGCCCACCAGCGTTTCCGGATCGACGACGTCGGTCAGGGCGCCGGCGGCGAAGCCGACGGGCAGGAGCACGATGAGGGCGGGGATGTGCAGCCGGCTCGCCAGGATCTGGGACCCGACGGCGAGCACCAGCGTCAGGCCGATGCCCAACAGGATCTGGTCCTCGCTCACAGCGGCCCCATTCCTCGGGGGTTCTCGCGCGCCACGGGCACGCGGAGGTCAGCCGTCGTCACCTGTCCCGCCGCGGCGCAGGTCGGCGTCGGTGAGGGCTTCCAGCTCGCCATGGGTGTCCAGCCAGTACAGGAAGGCGACCGCCGGGCCGACCAGCAGCACGGCCACGAGCGTGACGACCGCCAGCCATCGCAGGGTGGTGGGAGCGCCCGCGCCCTCGGCGACGGTCAGGGACGTGGGGATCAGGTACGGGCGCTGGGCCATCCCCCAGGCGATGATCGCCGCCGCGACCACACCCACGGCCGTGACCCGGGACCAGGCACCGGACGTGCGGAGCAACAGCCATCCGGTGGCGACGGTGGCCACCGCGGCCAGGACGACGAAGACGAGCCCGACGCCGTGGGTGAGACCGTGCCACAGATGAGGGGCGTCGCTGTGCGTGACGAATAGGGTGAGCACGGACAGAACGGCGAGTACGGCGAGAGCCCCGAGCGCGCGCCCCCGGAAGTAGCCGTCGAGATCGGGCGCGTCGAAGCGCCGGGCGTCCGCGGCCAGGAAGACCGCGCCGAGGAACGCCGTCGTCGTGACGGCGAGCAGCCCGAAGACGAGGGAGGTGGGGCCGGCCCAGGCATCCGCCGACGCCGGCGTGCCCGGTGCCGCCCGGCCGGAGGCGACACCCCCGACGGCCGCGCCGAGGAAGAACGGCGTGAGCAGCGAGGAGATCGCGAAGACGGCCCCGTAGAGGCGCCGCCCGGCCAGCCGCCGGGTGGGCTTGCGCAGGGCGAAGCCGGCTCCGCGCAGGACCAGGCCCACGGCAGCCAGCGCCAGGGGCAGCCACATCGCGGTGAACACGGTCTGGAACAGCACCGGGAAACCGGTCCACATGATGACGAAGACGAAGATCAGCCAGACGTTGTTGACCTCCCACACGGGTGCCATGGCGTGATCGATCAACCATCTGGGGCGCTTGCCGCGCTCCGCCCCTCCGGCGGTCAGGTCCCAGAAGCCCGCCCCGTAGTCGGCGCCGCCGGCGCAGGCGTACGCGGCCACCGCCAGCAGCAGCACGACGGCGATGAGACCGGCGGTCATGACCGGCCGTCCTCGGAGGAGGCGGATCCGTCGCCGGGGTCCGGTGCGTCCGCGGCCGGGACCGGGGGGCGCGGCCCGTAGGGGGTGTCGGTCTCCGGTGCCGCCACCGGGTGCCCGGCCAACCGCTGTTCGTCGGCGAGCCGCCAGCGGGTGCGCATCTTGAGCAGAACGGCGAGGAACGAACCAAAGATGAACGCGTACACCACGATCACCACGGCGAGCATGATCCACAGGGTGGTGGAGCGCGTCGAGGTCACCGCTTCGGCGACCCGCATGTTCTGGTAGACGATCCAGGGCTGGCGGCCGACTTCCGTGGTGATCCAGCCGGTTTCGACGGCGACGACGGAGGCGACGCCCGCGCACGCCGCGCTGCGCCAGAACCACTTCGAGGCGGGCAGCCGGCGGTGCCGCAGCCAGACCAGGCCGTACCAGAGGGCGAGCAGCACCAGCAGGGACCCGATCACGACCATGATGTCGAAGGCCCAGTGCGCGATGGTGGCCTGGGTGGCCGTCGGCCGGTCGCTCGCGGGCACGGACGTCAGGCCGGTCACCTTGGTGTCGGGGCGGAAACCGGCCAGGATCGAGTCCAGCTGCGGGATCTTGATGCCGCCGGAGATGCTTCCGTCCGGATGCAGACGGCCGAACAGGTACTCCGGCACATGGGTGTCGGTCTCCCAGACGATCTCCATGGCGGCGAACTTCACCGGCTGCTTGTGGAAGACCGACCGGGCGATGGCGTCACCCAGCACGAACTGCACCGGAGTGGCCACGGCGGCGATGGTGAAGGGGACGGTGAAGCCGAGCCGGTGGTAGCGGTCCCGCCGGCCGCGCAGCCAGCCCACGGCGTAGACACCGGCCACCACATAGCCCGCGGTCACCACCATCGCCACCACGAAGTGCCAGTACTGCGGCCCGAACATCGGGGTGAAGATCGCCTTCCAGATGTTCACGTCGACGGGGTTGCCGTCGGAGTCGAGGGAGAACCCCTGGGGCGTGTTCATCCAGGCGTTGGCGGCCAGGATGCCGAACGCCCCGAGCAGCGCGGCGGCCGGCAGCGGCAGCCCGAGCAGGAAGTGGGTGCGCGGCTTCAGCCTGCGCCAGCCGTACAGATAGATGGCGATGAGGACCGCTTCGAGGAAGAACGCCCAGGCCTCGACGCCGAATCCGATCCCGAAGACATCACCCCACCTCCCCATCAGTCCCGGCCAGAGCAGGCCGAACTCGAAGGACAGGACGGTGCCCGTGACGACACCGACCGCGAACTGGATCGCCATGACGGCCGACCAGCGCCGCGCCAGCAGGAGGGCGGTGGGGTCGTCATGGCGCAGTCCGCGGTAGTGCATGACCAGGGTGATGAACGGCAGCGCCACACCCATGGGCACCAGGATGATGTGGGAGGCGAGGGTGAAGGCCATGAGCTCCCTGGCCGGGAGCAGCTGGGCCGGGGCCTCCGCCAGCAGATGAACCGTCGTATGCATGTGTGCCTTTGCCGCGAGGGAGGGCGCGGACCGGGGGAACGATCAGCCGCCGGTGGCGAAGCCTGGGTAGAGGGTCATCCCGCCGTCCACGTAGAGGGTGGTGCCCACCACGTAGTCCATGAGGTCGGAGGCGAGGGCGACGACCGCGCACGCGATGTCCTCCGGGTCGCCGATACGGTCGTAGGGAATCAGCCGCAGCAGATCCTTCCGTGCCTCGGGCGTCTCCCAGGCGCTGCGGTTGATCGGTGTCCTGATGGCTCCCGGGGCGACCGCGTTCACCCGGATCTTCTGCGGGGCGAGTTCCTGGGCCAGGGTCTGCATCATCATGTCCACGCCGCCCTTGGAGGAGGCGTAGTTCACGTGTCCCGCCCAGGGGATGACCTGGTGCACCGAGCTCATGCAGACGATCTTCCCGGCGGCGCGCGACACCTCCGGGACGACCCCGCGTCGCAGGAACTCCTTCGTCGCCTCCCGGGCGCAGAGGAACTGGCCCGTGAGATTGACGTCCAGCACCTTCTGCCACTGGGCCAGGGTCATGTCGGTGAACGGGGCATCGCGCTGCAGTCCGGCGTTGGCGACCAGGATGTCGATCGTCCCGAACTCCTCGACCATCCGGTTCATCATGCCGGTGACCTGGTCCTCCTGGGACACATCCGCCTCGTACGCCGCCGCGCGCACCCCGAGCGAGGTGATCTCCCGGGCCACCTTCTCGGCCTCCTCGCGGCCGGCCACGTAGTTCACGACCACATCGGCTCCGGCCCGGCCCAGCCCGATGGCCGTCGCCTTGCCGATTCCGGAGTTGGCGCCGGTGACCAGCGCCTTCTGTCCTTTGAGCAGGTGTGCGGGGATCAAGCCCTGGGAAGCGCCCGGGGTGGAATTCACGATTGCCTGCCTCCTCGTCATCGGACCCCGGTGTGCAGGGCCCGAGGCCCGCGGGGCCCGCATGCCACGCAACCACCGACCGCGGGTGGCGGCAGCTCGGGTGGTCCGGTGTTGGGCCGCCCGGTCGAGCGGCTTCACCCGGTCGGGCCGTCATGGACCGGCTGTCAGCCCAGCCGGTCCATGAGGTGGTCGCCCACCCGCAGCGCGTTGGCGATGGCGGTCAGGGACGGATTGACCGCGCCGATGCTCGGGAAGAAGCTCGTGTCGACCACATAGAGGTTGTCCAGGTCATGGGCCTTGCAGTTGACGTCGAGGGCGGAGGCGGCAGGGTCGTCGCCGAAGCGCACGGTGCCGGCCTGGTGCGCGGTCGCGCCGATCGGCATGCCCTTGTGCAGGTAGATGCTGTGCGGGAGCAGATGGTGCTCGTGCATGCCCAAGTGGCGCATCATGCCCTGGAGTTTGTGCCGCAGACGCGTCAGACCGGCGATGTTGTTCTGCTCGTCGAGCGTCAGCCGGATGGTGCCGGCACCGCCCTCCAGGGTGACACGGTTGTCGGGGAGGGGGAGGTCCTCGCCGCACAGCCAGAAGTCGACGGCATGATGGGCCAGCACTTCGAACGGCATGTCCGGGGTCACCGCTCCGGCCCAGCGCGGGGCCTCGCCGTGGATCTGCTCGGCGTCAGACTTGCCGAGCATCTGGATGCCGCCCAGGGGGTAGTCCCAGTCGTCCGCGCCCAGATACCAGTCGTGCAGCGCGAGGGTCTTCTGGAATTGGGTGTCGTTGGGCTCCTTGGACACCGCCATCAGGGCCAGGTTGTTGTGCCGCATGTAGAACCGGCCGACCACGTCGGAGCTGTTGGCCAGCCCCCGGGGGTGCCGGTCGTCGGCCGAGGCCAGCAGCAGGGCCGCGGAGTTGACCGCTCCGCAGGAGACGACCACGATGTCCGCCGTGTACCGGGCCTCCGCGCCGTCCGCGTGCCGGGCGACGACCGTGCTGACGGTGCGCCCGGTCGGGTCGGTCTCGAGCCGGATCACCTGGGCATGGGTGATCATCTCGACGTTGGGGTGCCGCAGTGCGGGTTCCACGCAGATCACCTGGGCGTCGGACTTGCCCCGTACCAGGCACGGGAATCCGTCCACCCGGTTGCAGCGGATGCAGACGCTGGAGTGCGTCGCCCGCCCGTGCTCGTCCTGGGTGAGATCGACCCCGATGGGCAGATGGAACGGGTGCAGGCCCCGCTTCTCCAGGTCGTCGCTCAACTGCTGGATGCGCGGCTCGTGTTCGACCGGAGGATACGCGTACTGTGCGCTGACCGGCCCTTCCCAGGGATCCTCCCCGTGGCGTCCGTGCACCAGATACAGATGCTCGGCCTGGGTGTAGTACGGCTCCAGATCCTCGTACCGGATCGGCCAGGCGGGTGAGACGCCGTCATGGTGGCGCAGTTCGCCGAAATCCTCGGGCCGCAGCCGGAAGAGTGCGGCACCGTAGAACTTGGTGTTTCCCCCGACGTAGTAGTTCACCTCGGGGGGAAACTCGTTGCCGCTCTTGTCGAGCCAGAACTCCGGGGCCCGGTACTTGCCCTTGACGAACACGGCGGTGGAGTCCCAGTTGTCACGCTCACGCGGGAGGTAGCCGCCCCGTTCGAGGACGAGCACCCGTTTCCCGGAGGGGGCGAGCCGGTGGGCGAGGGTACCGCCGCCGGCGCCGGTGCCGATGATGATGACGTCGCAGTGCGGGTAGTCGCCCACAGTGACCACCGTCCTCTCGGTTTACGGTACTCGAGGCATCGTTCGCCGTGCCGCCGTCACAGCACCGCGATCGGATTCACCGGACTGCCCGTGGCCGACGGCAGCCGCAGGGGTGCGACCGCGCACAGGAAGCTCCAGCGCCCGGTCTTCGCACACACCGGAGCCAGCTCCTCGAACTGCAGGTAGTCCATGAGATGCACCCCCATGGCGTGCATCGCCAGGACGTGTACGGGAAAGCCGACCTCCGCCACCACGCTGGGGGCGGTGTCGTTGTTGCCGTCCGAGCCGAGCACGGCGACGTGCCGCTCGGCCAGGAACCGCATGGCCGTGGGATGGAGGCCGGCTCGCGCCTCGGCCGCGTTCCACGCCCCCAGCTCGCCACGCCTGCGGCGATGCCCCACCCGCACGAACAGCAGGTCTCCCGGAAGTACGCGGACCGCTTGGGCCTCCTCGGCCGCGGTCAGGTCGTCGGTGGTCACATGGTCGCCGGGTTCCAGCCATGGCACGCCGCGCAGCCGAGGGACGTCCAGGAGCACACCACGGCCGACGACGCCGTCATGGACCAGGTCGAGGGAGAGTTCACCGGCGCCGTCCGCGGTCACACTCCTCGCCGGGATCCCGTTGTAGAGCTCCCCGTCGAGGATCACATGGCAGAGCGCGTCCAGATGGCTGTCCGCGTCCCCGTGCACGTTCATCGCGAACCGGTCGCGTGCGAAGTGCAGCCCGTCCGCTTCGACTTCCCCGGCGGCCGGCGCGATCATGCGATGGTGCGCGGGCTCGGGGTTGTCCGGGCCGGGGCGGGTGTCGATCGGCGCGGCCAAGGACACCGTGCGCCCGGAACGCACCTCGGCGGCGGCCGACACCACGCGCTCGGGCGTCAGATGGCTCAATGCCCCGCGCCGGGCGTCGTTGCCGTACCGTGTCTCCCGGCGCAGCTCCTCGTACAGCGCCCGGAACGCGTCCCGGGTCATGCGCCGAGAGACCGGGGGGCGCTCGTACGCGCTCATGCGGACCCCCGGGGACGGATGCCCGGCCCCGCCGTCAGAATTCGTCCGACGGGCTGGGGGCCGTGCACAGCGCCCAGATGATGACGACGTCGAGCGCGATCAGGATCAGTGCCCAGAACGGTGCGTACGGCAGCCACAGGAAGTTCGCGAGCATGGCCACTCCCGCCACGACGACACCGACGGTCCTCGCCCACGTGGCGCCCTTGAACAGGGCGACGCCGGCGCAACCGATCAGCACGCCCAGGATCACATGGATCCAGCCCCAGGCGGTGAGGTCGAACCCGTAGATGTAGTGGCGGGTGGAGAGGAACACCCTGTCCTCGGCGATGGCGGAGATGCCCTCGACGATCGCCATGAAGCCACCGAAGATCATCAGGACGGCGGCGAAGAGCAGCCAGCCGCTGCCGGGGCCGGCCTTCGGCGGACTTCCTCCTGCGGCAGCTGCGTGGGTTCCGCCCACGTGACCGGTCATGACGGCCTCCTTCCTGCCGCACGGCGCGCGTCATCGGTCGTACGGCTCCGGGCAAATCGGATGGCGCCCCGCGAACAGCGGCAGGAGCCCTGTCAGCCGAGGATCTTGCGCTTCTGGGCCTCGAACTCCTCTTCGCTCAGTACGCCTTGGGCCTTCAGGTCACCCAACTGCTTGAGCTGGTCGATCTTGGTGCTCATGTCGTCGCCGGGAGGGGCCGGCGGCGGCGCAGGCGCGGGCGGGGGAGCGGCCTGCGTCGGCTGCTCCTGCTGGGCCCAGCGGCCCGCCTGCCGTCGCGACACACGGTTGGACACCGCGGTGGCGGTTCCGGCGACCACCGCGGTGCGGGCGACGCCCCGAAGAAGTCCGGGCATGTTCACTCAACTCCCCATGCGTGTATACGGGCGGAGTCATCCGGGTCAGGCGGACTCCGGCCCGCCCGGGTCCGTGGCCTCGATGGCATCCAGCGAGGCCAGCAACGCCTGGACGGGAATGCGTCCGCTCGCCACGAGCTGCGCGCCGCCGCGCCGCATCGCCCGGGCGAAGGGCGCCGCCCACACGTTCTCGTAGACGAGGATCCCCGCGGAATTGCCCGGCTCCAGCGCGGTACTGGCATCGTCGATGTCGTCCTGGCCCAGCAGTCCGGACGAGGCGCCCTCGAAGAGGGTGAGGTCCACCTCGTCCCCGAGTTCTCTCAGCTCCATCGCGGTGACCGAGCCGTCGTCGTCCTTACGGACGAACAGCAGATCGAGGATGCGGATGATGCCGCGGTCGACCAGATCGATGAGCAGAGGGAAGCCCTCGCCGGTCATCCGGTTGCCGGGGAATTCGACGACCAGGTAGTCGACGGGGCCCATTTCTTCGAGCTCTGACACGTCGTGGCTCATGGCCACTCCTCACGAGCGCATCGGGATCCGGGCCTCGGCCACTGCTGCCGGCGGTGTCGGCGGCGCAGTCGGCGGAGTACAACCCTCCCAGCCATTCCAACACCCCGCGGAGGGCTTCGCACCTCATGGTGAGCAGCGGCCGATGCCTCGTCGATCGCCGCGCCGATCCTGCGGGTGCCCGCACCAGCGCGGCACGTACGGCTCGGCGGCCGTCGCACCGAGATGCCGCCGGGGCCGCCGTCCCGCACCCTGGTGCCAGGGAAGGAGCAGCGCCATGACGACGTCCGGACGGGTGCTGTGGCCGGTGCGCGGCTGTCCGCACCGCCCGGGCGACCCACCGGCCGGCTGATGCCGTCCGGCGAGCCCGGCGCCGGTGGCCGGCTGTCCCGGTGGCGGACCAGGTCCCATGATCTGGCCGCCTCCGCGAAGCGCGCGCACGCGCGGGCCGCGACCCGTTTCCCGGTCATCACGCACCTCGTCGCGCGGATGATCTCGGTCAACATCTTCGACTCCGCCACCCGGCTGGCGGCGCAGTGCTTCCTGACCGCGGTCCCGCTGCTGTTCGTGGTCGCGTCGATCGCGCCGGACGCGGTACGCAATCAGCTGATCAGCTCCATCCGCGCGGTGTTCGGTCTGAACGGCGCCGCGGACGACGAGCTGCAGGCGGTGTTCGGTTCCTCGTCGGATGATCTGCAACAGGCCACCGGGGTGGTCGGGGCCCTGATGGTGCTGCTCTCCGCCACCGCCGTGAGCCGGGCCATGCAGCGGTTGTGCAAGCGTGCCTGGGAGCTTCCGAGGACCAGCACCAGGATCGCCGTCTGGCGGTGGCCGGCGTGGATCCTGGTCTGGCTGGGGTTCCTGCTCGTACAGGCGCCCCTGCGCGAGGGGTTCGGTGCCGGGCTGTGGCTGGGTATCCCGCTCACCCTGCTGTCCCAGACGGCTCTGTGGTGGTGGACGCAGCACCTGCTGCTGGGCGGCCTGATCCGTTGGGCGCCGCTGCTGCCCGGCGCCGTCCTGACGGCGATCGCCACCACAGTGCTGTCCGTCGGCGCGCGGTTCTACATGCCCCGGGCGCTGAACCGCGTCCTGGCCGAGTACGGCTCCATCGGCTCGGTCTTCGTCATCCTCTCGTGGCTGATCGTGGTCTGCGTGGCGGTGGCGGTCGCCATCAGCGCGGGCGCCGTGGCGGCCCAGGAACCGTCCCTGTCCCGCCGCCTCGGCAGTCCGCCGCCCGGCTGGGCTCATGCCGAACGCGATTGACGCTGTGGGGGCATCGCCGGGTACGGGCCCGGACCTCTTCCGGCGAAGAGGTCCGGGCCCGGCCGTGTCATCCGCGGAGCGGACCCTCACAGCGGTAGTCCGACGTCCCCGCGCGGCCGTTGGACCAGATCTCGACCCGGCCGAAGGAGCAGTTCATGTCGGCCAGGTTGTTGTGGCCGGTGCGCGCCCGGTCGAGGATGAAGTAGTCGACCGTCTCGGACATGTCCTTGAAGACCAGGTCCGCGTTGCCCGCGTCGCTCAGATTCGCGGTGATCCGGCCCGTGCAGACAAACCTGGGGCGGCCCGGGGCGCCGTTGGAGCCGCAGTCGGGCGTCATGCCCGTCGTGGCGGCGAAGGACGAGCGGACCGCGCCGGCCGTGGAGGCCTGCAGCTGACCGATTGGCGTGTACGTGGTGCGGGGGACGAAGAGGTCGTCGACGTGCGCGATCTGCTCGTCCAGGAAGGCGTCGTACGCGCGCTGCAGCCCGGCGTCCCGGCCGAGCCGGGTGCGCCAGGAGTCGAAGCCCGCGGGGTCGCCGGCGCGTGTGTAGCCGTACATCTCCGTGATCAGGGCCGGGCGTTCGGTCCACAGGAACTCGAAGAACGTTCCGGCGTACGCGTAGAAGCGGAAGCCGTCGCCCTCGTACGTGGCGTGCAGCAACTGGTCGACGGTCATCCGGGGGCCGCCGCCCGCCGTGTCCCTGATGATGCTCTCGACCAGTGACTTGCGGACCGCGATGCCGTCGTCGCGGGTGGCACCGTCGAAGAACTCGGCCGTGCCCTCGTCCATCGCGGTGGTCCGGTCGCCCTCGTACCAGGGTCCCTCGCCGAAGAGGCCGGGCACCGCCCAGCGGCCGTTCAGGTAGTGCGTGTACTCGTGGCGGAACAGTTCCTCCAGGGTGAGCAGGGAGTCCTGGGGGACACGGCGCTGGTAGGTGTAGAAGGTGGCGCCCCGCTCGATGTAGATGCCGCCGTTGTCCGTGCCCATGCCGGTGAGCAGCGGGTGGTACGTCTCGTAGTCGGCGCGGGACGCGTACAGCACGACGTTGAGGCGGGTGTTGGTGTCACCCGCGAGTGGCTGCTCGGTGCCGAGGACCCGGTGGAACTGTGCTTTCACCTGCCGGCTCGCGTAGTAGAGCTGGTCGACGGTGGCCCGGTCCAGGGCGGTGCGGACCGTGATCCCGCCGTTGTCGTAGGTATACGTGTACGGGAAGATGCGGCGCTCGATGTCGTCCTTGCACACCCCGTACTGTTTGCAGGCGCCGAACTCGTTCAGCCAGGTGGCGACCTTCGCCCACGGCTGGCTGCCCTCGCCGAAATTGCGGACGACGGTGTCCAGCAGGCCGCCGAGCGCGGTCATGATCTCGCTGTTCAGCGCGTCGATCTGGCCGAACCGCCCGTACTCGCCGAGCGCGTCCCGCACCACCCACGCGTTGGCCGTGGCCTTGAGGTGGGTGTGGTCGGCGAAGGCCTTGAAGGCGGCGCGGTAGGAGCCGTCGCCGGCCGCCGCGGCACGGAACGCGGCGTCCTGGTTGCCCGGGTAGACGCCGAGGTAGTTCAGCGAGAGCGCGGCGAGCGCGGCACCGCCCCAGGACGGGTCCTCGGCCGTGTCCGGGTGGCCCGCGTCCATGGTCGCCAGCACGCGCTTGACGAGCGGAAGCTGAAACTGCCGCAGGCCGGGCGCACTGGCCGCGTAGAGGGCCTCGCGGAGCGTCTCGGCGTTGCTGCGGGTCACGTCGAAGGTGCGGGCGGCCGAGCCGAAGGCGTCCACGGCGCCGCGCATGGCGTCCAGCGTCGGCCCGTCGGTGATGTCGATCTCGTCGCGCGAGAAGTCGTGGTAGGCCACGGCGTGGAGGTAGGTGAACATCTCCAGCAGATGGCTGCCGTTCCTGCCGTCGTGCGCGGCCGCGAGCCCGCTGATCCGGCGGGACGCGGCCTGGACGTGCGCGTCCGACATGACCGGGACCAGCCGCCGGTCCCAGGTCCAGACGAGGCCGCGCAGGCAGCCGTCGGCGGTGACGGCCGGGTCGGCGAGGAAGTCGGCGAACTGCTCGGGGCCCAGACCCGTGACGCCGTCGAGCGTGCAGGGGACCGCCCGGGTGCCGAGGGTGACGCCGACCGGGCCGGCCCCGGCTGCCGGGGCGGACGTACGAGGGCCGGGGACACGGCCGTTCGTCAGGCCGCCGGGCGCCGAGGCGGACTCGATCGCGGGCCGCGGGGCCCTGGCGAGGCGGTCGACCCGGTCGAGGGGGTTCGGCGCCACGGGGACGGCGGCGCTCTGCCGGGCCGCGGGGGGCGCCGGGGCGGGGGACGCCGCGCTGCCGGCCGGGGCGGCCGTGGCGCAGAGCGCCACGGCTGTCGCGACGGTGAACAGGGGACTGCGCAGGGATCTCAGCTGGGACACCGAGGGCTCCTGTGTGTGGGAGGTGGTGGGGGGTGCGTACGCGTGCGGTACGTCAGGGCGTCAACCGGACTGGATCCAACGGCAGTTGAATGTCAGCTGACACCATGTGATGCGTAACGTAGTAATGTGATATTGCACTGCGCAAGCCTGCCGCGTGAGGAAATCGGGAGCCCCCATGAACGAACCAGCAGCCGCCTCGTTCCGTACGGGAAGCCATGACCTGCCTGTTTCACCGGAGTTCGCGCGCTTCATGACGGGGGCCTGGTCGGCGACCCCGCTGCCCGCCGACATCCGACTGCCCGTGGCGGACCTCGCGGCCGCCCGCCGCGCGAAGCTGTCCGCCCACTTCCCCGGGGAGCGTCTGATCGTCCCCGCGGGGGAGCTGAAGGTCCGCTCCAACGACTGCGACCACCGCTTCCGGCCGCACAGCGCCTACGTCTGGCTCACCGGGCTGACCGGTGAGGACCAGGTGGACCATGTCCTGGTCCTGGAGCCGGACGGGCCGCACCGCCATGAGCCGGTGCTGTATGTGCGCCCGCGCTCGCCGCGCGGTGGCGCGGAGTTCTACCGCGACCGGCGCCACGGGGAGTTCTGGGTCGGCCGGCGTCCCGACCTCGTCGAGACCGAGCGCATGACCGGCATCCGGTGCGAGCACGTGGATGCCCGCACGCAGCTGCCGCCCGGCCGTGATGCCTCGCGCGACGACCGGCTCGCCTCCGTTCTCAGCGAGTTGCGGCTGAGGAAGGACGCGTGGGAGGTCCAGCAGCTGCAGTTGGCGGTGGATCACACGACGGCCGGCTTCGAGGACGTCGTACGGGCGCTACCGCGCGCACTCGCCCACCCGCGCGGCGAGCGGTGGATCGAAGGCGTCTTCAATCTGCGCGCCCGCGCGGAGGGCAACGGCACCGGATACGAGACCATCGCGGCGTCGGGCGCGCACGCCTGCGTCCTGCACTGGATACGCAACGACGGCCCCCTGGACGCTCGGGAGTTGTTGCTGCTGGACGCGGGTGTGGAGACGGGCAGCCTCTACACCGCCGACATCACCCGCACCCTCCCGCTGTCCGGGCGCTTCTCGTCCGTTCAGCGACAGGTGTACGAGCTCGTCCTCGCCGCCCAGGAGGCGGGCATCGCGGCGCTGAAACCGGGCGCGGCCTTCCGCGACTTCCACCGGGCCGCCATGGGCGTGATCGCCGAGGGGCTCGCGGAGTGGGGCGTGCTGAAGAGCGCCGAGGGCGACTTCCATCGCCGCTACACCCTGTGCGGCAGCGGGCACATGCTCGGCCTGGACGTCCATGACTGCGCCCGGGCGCGGGCGGACGCGTACCTCGACGGCGTACTGGAGGAAGGGCAGGTGCTCACCGTCGAACCCGGGCTCTACCTCCAGCCCGACGACGAGACGCTGCCGGCCGAACTGCGCGGGATCGGCGTGCGCATCGAGGACGACCTGGTGATCACGGCGGACGGGGCGCGGCTGATGTCGGGGGCGCTGCCGCGGACGCCGGACGCGATCGAGGCGTGGATGGGCGCGATGACCGGAGACTGATCGCGGAGAATCCCTGGAAACCAGGGGTGCAATGTGAAATATTACTGACGTGCCCTCGAGAAACTCCTCGGACCTCGTCGTCGTCGGGGCGGGAGTGGTCGGCGCCGCCTGCGCCTACTACGCCACCCGCTCCGGCCTCTCCGTCACGGTGATCGACCGCGGCTGCGTGGCGGGCGGGACCACAGGGGCCGGCGAAGGAAATCTGCTGGTCTCCGACAAGGCGCCGGGCCCCGAGCTCGATCTGGCCCTGCTCTCCACGCGGCTCTGGCGGGAGCTGGCCGGACTGCTCCCGTCGCGGATCGAGTACGAGGCGAAGGGCGGCCTGGTCGTCGCGCCCGGCGGGACCGGGATGGACGCACTGCGGGACTTCGCCGCGGCGCAACGGCGAGCGGGCGTCACGGCGCAGGAGGTCCCGCCCGGCCGGCTGAACGAGCTGGAGCCGCACCTCGCGCCCGGCCTGGCGGGCGGCTTCCACTACCCCCAGGACGCCCAGGTCCAGCCCGCCCTGGCCGGCGCTCATCTGCTGCGCGCCTCAGGGGCGCGGGTCCGCACCGGTGAGGAGGTCACCGGGATCCTCACCGGTGCGAACGGCGAGGTGCGGGGCGTACGGACGTCGGCCGGCGCCGTGCACGCCCCGTACCTGGTCAACGCGGCCGGCACCTGGGGCGGTGAGCTGGCCCGGCTCGCGGGTGTGCACCTGCCCGTCCTCCCTCGTCGCGGGTTCGTCCTCGTCACCGAGCCGCTGCCGCGCGTGGTGCGGCACAAGGTGTACGCGGCGGACTACGTCGCCGATGTGGCGAGCGGTTCGGCGGCGCTCCAGACCTCACCCGTGGTCGAGGGCACCCCGGCCGGCCCGGTCCTGATCGGCGCCAGCCGTGAGCGGGTCGGCTTCGACCGCACGCTGTCGGTGGAGGTGCTCAGGCGCCTCGCGGCCCGCGCCACGGCCCTGTTCCCGGTGCTGGCCGGGGTGCGGGCGATGCGGACGTACGCCGGGTTCCGCCCGTATCTGCCCGACCATCTGCCTGCGATCGGCCCCGATCCGGACGTCCCGGGACTGCTGCACGCCTGCGGCCACGAAGGCGCGGGGATCGGGCTCGCTCCGGCCACCGGGCTGATCGTCGCCCGGCTGCTGGCGGGCGGTGAACCGCCGCTCGACGTGGGCGCGTTCAGCCCCGCGCGTTTCCGGGCCGCGGCGTGAGCGGGTCCGACCCGCCCGACCCGCCCGAGCCTGTCCGACCCGCCCGAGCTTGCCCGACCCCATCCGGCCGCGTCCGACCCGCCCGAGCTTGCCCGACCCCGCCCGGCCGCGTCCGACCCGCCCGAGCTTGCCCGACCCCATCCGACCCCATCCGGCCGCGTCCGACCCGCCCGAGCCTGCCCGACCGCGACCGATCCCGTCCGGCACCGATCCGGCACTGATCCGACATCGAGAGGAGACCCGCAGTGGCCCGTACCCCCGCAGGGCTGGTCGGGGCACAGCCCGAGCCGCCGTTCGAGATCAACGTCGACGGCCGTCCGGTCACCGCCCTGCCCGGGCAGTCCCTGGCCGCCGCGCTGTGGGGGGCGGGCATCCTCGCCTGGCGCACCACACGGAACGGCGGCCGCCCGCGCGGCGCCTTCTGCGGCATAGGCCAGTGCTACGACTGCCTCGCCACGGTCAACGGACGGCCCAACAGGAGGGCCTGTCTCGTTCCGGCACGACCCGGCGACACGGTCACCACCCAGGAAGGACACGGCCATGCCGGGATCGGCGTCTGAACCGTACGACCTCGCGGTGGTCGGCGCGGGCCCCGCCGGGCTCTCCGGTGCCGTGGCCGCGTCCGAACTCGGAGTGACGGTCGCCCTGCTGGACGCGTCGGAGCAGGCCGGCGGGCAGTTCTTCCGGCACCCCGCCCCGGGCCTCGGCGCCACGCGGCCGCAGGCCCTCCATCACGGCTGGCCCGCCTTCACGGATCTGCGCCGGCGCCTGGAGGCGAGCGACATCGACCACCTCCACGGGCACCATGTCTGGACCGTGGCCCGGGAGAGCGGCGGCCTGTGGGCGGTGCACGCCGTCACCGGCGCAGACGGCGACGGAGAGCGCCCGGTACGGGTGCGGGCCCGCGCGATCCTCCTCGCGACCGGCGCGTACGAGCGGCAACTTCCCTTTCCCGGCTGGACGTTGCCCGGTGTCGTGGGCGCCGGGGGCGCGCAGGCGATGCTCAAGTCCGGGCTCGTACTGCCCGGCGGACGGATCGTCGTCGCGGGCAGCGGGCCGCTGCTGCTCGCCGTCGCCGCCTCGCTCGCGGCCGCCGGTGCGCGCGTCCCCGCGGTGGTCGAGGCATCCGGCTACCTCGGTTACGCCCGCCGCCCCCGCGCCCTCGCCGCCAACCCGCACAAACTCGCCGAGGCCGCGGTCCACGGTGCGGCGCTGCTGCGCCACCGGGTGCCGCTGCGATTCCGTAGTGCGGTCACCGAGGTGCACGGCACCGACCGGGTGGAGGGGGTCACCGTCTCCCGGCTCGATCGCGCGTGGCGGCCCGCCCCGGGCACCGGCCGCCGGATCGAGTGCGACGCGCTGGCCGTGGGGCACGGGCTGGTTCCGCAGGCCGAGCTGGCCACGGAACTCGGCTGCGCGATGCGGCGTACTCCCGACGGGACGTACGCCCCCGTCCTGGACGGCCTGCAGGAGACCTCGGTGCCAGGCGTCTGGGCAGCGGGTGAGACGGCCGGGACCGGTGGCTGGCAACTCGCCTGTACGGAGGGCGAATTGGCGGGCATCGCGGTGGCCGCCCGGCTGCACGGGCGGCCCGCGCCCGCCGGAGGCGGACGGCGGGTCCGGGAGCTGCGGCGACGCCGCGCCCGTTTGCGGGCCTTCGCCGATGCCATGGCCGCCGCACACGCACCCGGCCCGGGCTGGACCGACTGGCTCGGGGACGACACGGAGGTCTGCCGCTGCGAGGAGGTGACCACGGGCCGCGTCCGCGAGGCCGTCGCCGACTTCGGCGCCCGCGACGCACGCACCGCGAAGCTCCTCACCCGCGCGGGCATGGGCTGGTGCCAGGGCCGGATGTGCGGGACAGCCGTGGCCGCTCTCGCGGCGTGCGGAGGCGAGGGGGCCGCGGGGCAGCCGTCCCCCGACCGCAGGCCGCTCGCGGTGCCCGTCCCGCTCGGGGTACTCGGCTCGCTCGACACGCCCGGCGCAGCTGAAAGCAGCGCACCGGAGCCCACCGCACCGGAGCCCAGCGTGCCGGGGCCCGGCGTGCCGGGGCCCGGCGTGCCTGAGCCCAGCGCGGCCGAGTCCCGCACAGCCGAGTCCGGCGCGCCTGAGCCCGGCGTGGCTGAGTCCCGCCCAGTCGAGCCCAGCACGCCTGAGTCCGGCGCAGCCGAATCCCGCGCGCCTGAGCCCGGCGCGCCTGAGTCTCGCGCAGCCGAATTCCGCGCGCCTGAGCCCGGCGCGTTTGAGTCCCGTACAGCTGAGCCCAGCACGCCTGGGCCCGGCGTGCCTGAGCCCAGCACGCCTGGGCCCGGCGTGCCTGAGCCTGGCGCAGCCAAGTCCGGCGCGCCTGAGCCCCACGGACCGGAGCCCGGCTCACCTGAGTCCCACGCACCTGAGTTCCCCGCACCTGAGCCTGCCGACGCCGAAAGGCCGGGGCGAACCGGCACGGCCGACCGTTGACAGGACGTGGCGCCCCCTCGCGGCGGCGCCCGTACCGGCACCGGCCCGTCACACGTCACCCACCACAGAAGGGTTCACGGCATGACCGCCACCTCCTGGACCACCGAGCGCCCCTGGCGCGGCGTCATGGTCGCCACCGCGCTCCCCCTGCGCGAGGACCTCTCCGTCGACTACGACGCCTACGCCGACCACGTCCGTCGGCTCATCGACAACGGCTGCGACGGAGTCGTACCGAACGGGTCCCTCGGCGAGTACCAGACCCTCACCGACGACGAGCGCGCCCGCGTGGTCCGCACGGCCGTCGAGGCGGCCGGTGACGGCGCGCGCGTGATGCCCGGAGTCGCCGCCTACGGCAGCGCCGGCGCCCGCCGGTGGGCCGAGCAGGCGGGCGAGGCGGGCTGCGGCTCCGTACTGCTGCTGCCGCCGAACGCCTACCGCGCCGACGGGACCGCCGTACGCGCCCACTACGCCGACGTCGCGAAGGCCGGTGTCCCGGTCGTCGCGTACAACAACCCGATCGACACCAGGACCGACCTGACCCCGGCGCTCCTGGCCCGGCTGCACCGCGACGGCGACATCGTGGCGGTGAAGGAGTTCAGCGGCGACGTCCGGCGCGCGTACGAGATCGCCGAACTCGCCCCGGAGCTCGATCTGCTGATCGGCGCGGACGACGTCCTCCTGGAGCTCGCCGTCGCCGGAGCCGTCGGCTGGGTCGCCGGGTACCCGAACGCGTTCCCCGCCACCTGCGCCGCGCTGTACCACGCGGCCGTCGCCCGCGACCTGGAGACCGCGCTCCCGCTCTACCGGTCGCTGCACCCCCTGCTGCGCTGGGACTCTAGGACCGAGTTCGTGCAGGCCATCAAGCTCTCCATGGACATCGTCGGCTGCCACGGCGGCCCCACCCGCCCGCCGCGCCTCCCGCTCACCGGGGAGACCGAGGCGGGCGTGCGCGCCGCCACCGAGAAGGCCGTCGCCGACGGCCACCATTGACCGGGAAGGGACGTTCGTGCGTACCCGTCACGTCTTCCACGCCGTCGACTCGCACACCGAGGGCATGCCCACGCGCGTCATCACCGGCGGCGTCGGGGTGATCCCCGGCGCCACCATGGCCGAGCGGCGACTGCACTTCATCGAGCACATGGACCACCTCCGCACGCTCCTGATGTACGAGCCGCGCGGCCACGCCGCCATGAGCGGCGCGATCCTCCAGCCCCCGACCCGCCCCGACGCCGACTACGGAGTGCTCTACATCGAGGTGTCTGGCGTGCTGCCGATGTGCGGGCACGGCACCATCGGCGTCGCCACCGTCCTCGTCGAGACCGGAATGGTGCCGGTCCATGAGCCGGTCACCACGGTCCGGCTGGACACCCCGGCCGGTCTGGTGTCCGTCGACGTACAGGTCGAGGACGGCGCGGCGAAGTCCGTCACGCTCACCAACGTGCCCGCGTTCTGTGCCGGACTGGACCGCAAGGCCGTCGTGCCGGGATACGGGACGGTGACGTACGACCTCGCCTTCGGCGGAAACTTCTACGCCTTCGTCGGACTCGACGCGCTGGGCCTGCCGTTCGACCGGTCCCGTAAGGACGACCTCCTCACGGCGGGGCTCGCCGTCATGGAGGCGATCAACGCCTCGCCCGACCGGCCCGTCCACCCCGAACAGCCCGAGATCGGCGGCGTCAAGCACGTCTACCTCGCCGCCCCCGGCTCGGACGCCCACCGCTCCCGGCACGCCATGGCCATCCACCCGGGGTGGTTCGACCGTTCACCGTGCGGGACCGGCACCTCCGCGCGGATGGCGCAGCTGCACGCCCGCGGTGAACTGCCGCTCGGGCGCGACTTCGTCAACGAGTCCTTCATCGGTACGGAGTTCACCGGGTGCCTGGTCGCACGGACCGAGGTCGGCGGCCTGCCGGCGGTCGTCCCCACCGTCACCGGACGGGCCTGGATCACCGGGACCGCCCAGTACTTCCTGGATCCGGACGACCCGTTCCCCCGGGGTTTCCTCCTGTGACCGGCCTGTTACCGGCGCCGTCCCACCGGCCGTCGGCAAGACCGAGAAAACAACGTGACATTGTACGCTGGTGATCCGCTCGGGCACGAAGGGAACACCATGGGGCACCTCAAGCACCGCAACCTCATCACCACCAGGGAGCGGCTGCGTGACCAGGTCGCCCACGCCCTGCGGGCCGCGCTGATCTCCGGCGAACTCCGCCCCGGCGAGGTCTATTCGGCGCCGGGACTCGCGGAGGACTTCGGCATCTCCGCGACGCCCGTACGCGAGGCGATGCTCGACCTGGCCCGCGAGGGCCTGGTCGAGCCCGTCCGCAACAAGGGCTTCAGGGTCACCGAGGTCAACGAGCGCGATCTCGACCAGTACACCGAGATCCGCCTGCTGATCGAGGTCCCCATGGTCGGCCGGATCACGCGCACCGCGGCCCGCGAGGACCTCGAAGCGCTCCGCCCGGTCGCCGATGAGATCGTCCGCGCCGCGCGCGAACACGACCTCATCGGCTATCTGGAGGCCGACCGTCAGTTCCACCTCAGCCTGCTGGCCCTCGCGGGCAATGAGCGCCTCGTCGAGACCGTGGGCGATCTGCGCAAGCGCTCCCGCCTGTACGGGCTGACCGCCCTGGACGAGCGCGGAGAGCTGATCCCCTCGGCCGAGGAGCACCGCGAACTCCTCGACCTGATGCTGGCGGGCGATGCCAAGGGCGCCGAGAAGTGCATGGCCCGGCACCTCGGGCACGTACGCTCGCTGTGGGCGAAGGACAAGGGCGACGAGCAGCCGGCCGAGCGGAGGCCCAAGCGGAGCCTGGGTGCCGCCCGTTGACTGCCTAAGGGGTGTCCTGGCCGCTCCGCCGCCGACCGCGCTCAGCCGGCGTCGAGTTCCTCGGCGATGGCCGCCGCGAAGGCGTCCACATCGGCCTCAGTGGTGTCGAAGGACGTCATCCAGCGGACCTCACCGGCCTGCTCGTCCCACACGTAGAACCGGAAGCGCTTCTGGAGGCGCTCGGTCACCTCGGGCGGGAGGACCGCGAAGATCTGGTTGGCCTGGACCGGCCGGTCGATCTTCAGACCCGGCAGGTCACGGACCGCGTCGTACAGGCGCCGCGTCATGGCGTTCGAGCGGGCGGCCGAAAGCAGCCAGAGGTCACTGCCGAGCAGGGCCTCGAACTGCACCGACACGAACCGCATCTTGGAGCCCAGCTGCATACTGGCCTTGCGTATGTGCTCCATACCGCGCACGGCGTCCTCGTTGAGCACGATCACCGCCTCGCCGAACATCAGGCCGCTCTTGGTGCCGCCGTACGACAGGACGTCCACGCCCACGTCCGTGGTCATCGCGCGCAGCGGTACGCCGAGGGACGCGGCCGCGTTCGCCAGGCGTGCGCCGTCGAGGTAGACCAGCATGCCGAGGCTGTGGGCGTGGTCGCAGATCGCGCGGATCTCGTCGGGCGTGTAGCAGGTGCCGAGTTCGGTGGACTGGGCGATCGAGACGACCTTGGGCTTGGCCCGGTGCTCGTCGTCGAAGCCCCACGCCTGGCGGTCGATCAGCTCCGGGGTCAGCTTGCCGTCCCAGGCGGGGACCGTCAGCAGCTTGATCCCGGCGACCTTCTCCGGCGCTCCGCACTCGTCGACGTTGATGTGGGCCGACTGAGCGCATACGACGGCCTCCCAGCGGGCGAGCATGGCCTGGAGAGCCACCACGTTCGCCCCGGTGCCGTTGAAGACGGGGAAGGTACGGGCCGTGGGGCCGAAGTGCCCGCGCATCACTTCCTGCAGGCGCTCGGTGTAGACGTCGCCGCCGTAGCTGACCTGGTGGCCGCCGTTCGCCCGGGCGATCGCCTCCAGGACCTCGGGGTGCACACCCGCGTAGTTGTCACTGGCGAACCCGCGGGCATCCGGGTCGTGTCGTCGCTCTACGGTCATCGTGCTCACTCGTTTCAGTCGTGCGGGTTGCAGGGTGGGGGTGGGGGGGTGGGGGGTGGTTCAGGACGGGACCGGTTCCGTGCGGGCGCGGGCCTTCTCCAGCCCGCGCACCAGGGGCGGACCGGCCAGCCCGAGCAGGACGAACAGCGCGGCGAGGGCCACCCAGCCGGGCACCGCGGCGCCGACGATCAGAGAGGTCATCAGCCACGGCCCGGCGAACTGCTGGAGCCCACGCCCCAGGGAGAAGACCGCCTGGTACTCGCCCTGCCGGTCGGGCGGTGCGAGCCCGAAGGACAGCCCCCAGGCCGCCGACGCCTGGTACAGCTCACCCAGCACCAGGACCAGCGCGCCGCCCAGCAGAACCACGCTGTCGAGGAGCCCGCCGTGCCCCGCGCTCATCGCGAAGACCAGGCAGGACGCTCCCAGCGACCAGCCCGCCCAGCGGAGCATACGGGCCGCTCCGGCGACGCTCTGCGCGCCCTTGCTGACCTTGACCTGGAACAGCAGCACCAGGACGGTGTCGAGGATCAGCAGGCCCGACACGGCGAGGGCGGGCGCGTCGGTACTGGTCACGATCCACAGCGGCAGCCCGACGGTCAGCAGCGGGTGGTAGAGCTCCAGCGCCCCGCAGACCAGGGCGATCCCCACATAGCGCGTGTCCCGCAGCGCGGAGCTGCGCAGGACACCCGCGCCCTTCCCGCTGTCCGCCCGCCCGTTCGTGATGTTCTCCCGGGCCGCGTCGTGCCGAGGGAAGCGCATCCCCCACAGCACGGCGACGGAGACCAGTTGGAGCCCCGCGTTGGTGAGGACGGTGGCGTACAGCGCGGTGGAGGTGCCGGCCGCGATGGCGGCGCCGGCCAGCGCGGCACCGCCCAGGAAGCCCAGGTTGAACAGGCCCCGCATCTGCGCGCTGACCTTGACGCGCTCCTCCTCGCCCACCAGGGCGTTGGTGAGCGACGCCTGGAGCGCACCGGCGGACGTCTCCAGTACGGCGATGGCACAGGCCACCGCCAGGAACCCGGCGAAGCCGTCCACCATGCAGTACGCGGTGAAGCCCGCCGAGGCCAGCAGGAAGTTGGCCGTCAGCACCCGGCCCGCGCCGAGCCGGTCGGCGAGCCTGCCGATCGGCACGGTGCAGAGCAGACCGCACAGACCCGCGACGGACAGGGCGAGCCCCACCCGCCCGGCGGGGATGCCGATCGTGCGCGTGAAGAACACCGCGCTGGAGGTGAGGAACACCCCGAGCCCCAGGGACTGGATGAGCGTGAGCACGCCGAGGCGGCGCGCGTTGCCCGTGGCGGGGAGGTTCTCCCGGAACCAGGCGCGCAGCGTGGGACCGGGGCCGTGCGGGTCAGTCATGGGACTGCTCGGAGGGTCCGGCGTCGGCCTGGCGTCGGCCGTTCTGGCCGGTGTGGTTCTCCTGGTCGTCCATGGGTTCGGTGCACAGGCCGTAGTGGTCCATCACCGTGTGGACGGCTCCCTGGACGTCGGCGGCGGTGCTGCCCCGGAACCGGAAGATCCCGCTGCCGTCGTCGTAACTGCCCGGTCCGGTCATCACCTGTCCGACGGACGGCAGTTCCTCGTGGTAGACCTCCGGAATGACGTCGCGCAGTGAGGTGCGGTGCGTCACCCGGCTGGGCAGCTGCCGGGGCGCCGGGTAGATGAGCCACCCTCCGCCCGTGCCCGGGGCGCCGGTCTCCTGCCACAGCGGGGGCAGGCCGATCGCCGCCCGGAACGCCTCGGCGAACAGATCGATGCCGTAGAGGTCGACATGGAGGAACGGCACCTGGGCGCCGCCCGGACGCAGTCCGACCTCCAGGAACACCAGCTCGCCGCCGGGACGCCGGATCACTTCCAGGTGGAAGGCGCCGTCGCGCAGCCCGAGGGCCCGCAGACAGCGCCCGGCGAACCCGGTCAGCGCGGCCCGCTCGGGCCCCTCGTCGAGCAGTACCGACCCGAGGGGGCGGCCGTGCGCGTAGTCCAGGCAGGTGTTGACGTACCGGGAGGCGGTGACGAAGTGGAAGGCGCTGGAGCGGAATACGCCGTCGACGTGGAAGATGTCGCCCTCGACGTACTCCTCGCACTCGTACGCGGCGGGGTCGACGCCGTCGAGCGCCAGCCGCAGTTCCTCCGTGCTCCTGACCACGGTGACGCCCTCGGAGCCCGCCGAGGCCCGGGGCTTGAGGACCAGGGGGAGACCGCCGAGTGCCTCGGCCACCTCCTCGGCCCGCGAGCCGTCGTCCAGTTGGCAGAACCTCGGCACCCGCAGTCCGGCTCCGCCCACGGCCCGCTTCATGGCGGGCTTGTCCTTGAACCGCCGGACCAGATCCAGGCCGTAGCCGCCGGCCACACCGAGGGCGGCCGAGAGCCGTGCGGCCGTGAGGATGTCGTACTCGGACTGCCCGAAGACGGCGTCGGGGGTGCCGTGCCGGTCCGCGATCTCCCGGACGACGGGCAGGACGTCGTCGTGGGCGAGGCTGTCGAGCACCCGGATCTCGGTGGCGCCGTCCTGGTCGAGGGCGGGCAGGCCGCCCGGGGTGGTGAGGTACACCATCCGGCACGGCGTGCCGTCGAGGAACCGGTGGTATTCGCCGAACTCGTCGCCGGAGCGGTTGAGTACGACGTACAGCGGTGTGGTGGTGCCGACGGTCATGTGCCCGCCCCCAGTCGCATCGAGTCCGGCAGACAGGCGTCGAGATCGGCCGCCCCGACCCGGCCGAAGGCGGGGGCGGCCAGGTCCCGGTGGGCCGGTGTCGCGGTGAGGAAGGCCGCCGCACGGGGCTCGCCGGTGCCGCCGAGGCCCTGCCAGACCTGCTCGGCGAGGTCCGGCATCACCGGGAACGCGAGCAGGGACAGGCCCTTGAGCCACCAGTAGGCCCCGTCGTCCGCCGACCGGGTCACCGACGCGTCGGCGCACCAGCGGTCCAGGGCCGCGACGGCGCGCGGGGTCGCGACGCGGGGGGCGTCCAGGGCCGCCGACTGCTCGGCGAGCAGGGACTCCAGCAGCTCGGCCACCGCCGGTGCCGGAGCGCCGGGCGGTCCGTCGGGGAGACGGGTCCAGGCCGCCTCGATCCGCTCGCCGAGGCCGTCGGCGAGCGTTTCGTTGGCCGTCGTGAGGAAGTCGGCCGTCTCGAAACTCGCCGGCGCGGACTCCAGATCGGCCCGGGCGAGGAAGTACCGCGTCACATCGGCGCTGATCGCGGGCGACGCCGCGATGTCCGCGGCCCAGATGGCATGACGGGCGCTGGTGGAGAACTTGCGGCCGGCCAGTCGGTAGAAGTGGTTGATGAGGCACCGGTCGTAGGGCTTCATGTCCCCGTGCAGCAGGCTGGTGCCGACGATGGACACCAGGGTGGGGATCACGTTGTCGACGCCCAGGGTGGTGATCGTGGTGACGTCGGAGTCCGGGTCGAAGGCGTTCACGCCCGTACCGGACAGCTGTCCGTGGACGGCACCGGCCAGCCGGGCGAACATGAAGATCCCGGCGTACGGGAACAGCGCGTGCGGGACGTCCGCCTCGGGTGCGGGCAGCGGCACCCCCCACTCCTGCGGGGCGCTGAGCCGGACGGTCAGACCGTCCCGCTCCAGGAACCGCGTCACGGTCCGCCGGTAGCGGTCGGCGATCCCCAGGCCGACGAGGGTGGCGTCGAGCATGTCGCGCTCCGGTACCCGCAGGAAGAGGCTGGATATCTCCCGCCAGGTCAGCGGGCCCTCGTCGAGGAGCGGGCGCGGGTCGACGACCGACTCGGGCAGGAAGTGCGCGCTGCACTCCTCGCAGAAGTAACTGGTGATCCCCGCACCGCACTCGGGGCAGCGGCCGTGCAGCCAGCCGCCGGCCACCCAGCGGCCCGACGCCTCGCAGTAGGGCACGCGCTCGGTCCGGGTCAGCACCGCGCCCCGGTCCTTCAGCCGCCCGATGGACCTGGCCACCTCGTCCTCGAAGGGGCCGCGCCACGGCTCCTGGTCCGGGCTGATGAAAGCGTCCACGCCGATGCGCAGGGCGGCCAGGTCGCCCTGGATCCGCCGCCCGTAGCGGGCCGCGACCTCACCGGGCGTCGAACGCTCGGCGTGCGCCTTGAGCGTGACGTACGACTCGTACACATCGCTGCCGGTGATCACGAGCGGCAGGTCGCCGCGGACCCGCAGATGCCGCGCGATCATGTCGGACCACAGGAAGGGGCCGCCGATGTGTCCCAGGTGCAGCGGCCCGTTCGGCGTGGCCTCGGGCGGCACGAGGAGGTAGTGCTTCGGGACGTGCGCGTCCCCCGTCAGCAGCGGGCGCATCACCGCGTCCTCCCGTAGAGCAGATCAAGAGTGTCCTCGGCCATGGCCGGGGCGAGCCGGTACCCGGAGCCCGATCCGCCGATCGCCATCACCACGGCGTCGTCATCGGCCGTGCCCACGACGGGCACGTGGCCCGGCGTGAAGCAGTCGCTGAAGACCCGCCCGCCCAGCAGGTACGGCAGGAATCCCGGTACGTGCCGGGCGAGCAGCTTACGGGCGAGCGACCGGTCGCGGGCGTCGATGACGAGCGGCTCGTCGGGGCCGCGGTCCCAGTCGGGCGAGGTGATGCTGAAGATCCAGTGGCCGCCCGGGTGGTGGGGCAGCAGGAAGGCGTCCGCGTCCTCGAAGACGAGCGCCGGGGCGCCCGGCGGGGGCGGCGACATGATGTGGAACGCCACGACCTTCTTCACCCGGGCACCCCGGTCGCGGGCCGCTTCGGCCACGGGGCCCGCGAGCGCCCACGGGCCGGGGGCGACGGCCGCCTTGTCCGCCGTGACCCGGCTGCCGTCGGCCGCGACCAGCTCGATGCGGCTGCCCGCGCGGCGCATCGCCGTGACCCGGAAGCCCTCCAGCAGGGTGCTGCCGGGACGGCTGAGCACCCGGTCGAGGAGCTGGTCGGTCAGCCACTGCGGGCGGCCCGCGGTCATGGGGGCGGACGCCAGCAGGACCTCGTCGTCGCCGTGGGTGAGCCCCGGGAAGGTGCCGGCGAGCATCTCACGCCGGTCCGGGTCCACCGCGGAGGTCCGTCCGCCGTCGGCCATGCTCGCGTCGAGAGCCGCCCTGTTGTCGCGGCCCACCAGCCAGTACGCGTCGACCGGTGCGCGCTGTACGTCGGGCAGCTCGGCGGCGAGTCCGGCGAACAGCGCCGTACTGCGCGCGGCCAGGACGCGCTGTGCGGCGCTGTGCCCGGTCGGCGTGTCGAAACCGGCCGACAGACGGGTGGCCCCGGTCCCGCGCGCGTCATGGGTGAGGAGGAGGACGCGCAGGCCGGGGTCGCGCCGGACGGCGTAGTAGGCGGTCAGGGCGCCAACCACGCCGGTGCCGACGACGGCCAGGTCGTGAGGGGGGACCGCGCCGGTCGCGGTGGTGCGGTCAGACATCGGGCGCCGACCACCAGAAGGAGAAGATCACCAGTTCCTCGCCCTGGTCGGCGAAGACCTCGTGGACCGCCCGGGACGGGAACCCGGTCACCGAGCCGGGGGCCACGGGCGACCGCTCCCCGTCGACCACCAGGGTGCCGGAGCCGGAGTGCACCACCCAGATCTCCTCCACCGCGTGCTGGTCCGGGGAGCTGGTTCCGCCGGGCGGCACGGTGAAGCGGGCCATCTTGAACGGCACCGCCGAGAAGCACGAGCCCGCGAAGTCCGCCTCGGCGACGGTGACCCCGTCCGGCTCGACCTCGGTCGGCAGGAAGGGCAGCAGGGCCCGGTACGCCGCGGCCGGGTGCTGATGCTCGGTCATACCGCGTACCTCGTCTCACCGAGAATGCTGTTGAGGATCACCGCACTGCGCCACGCGAGCAGGCTCAGATTGGGATCGGCGACTCCCCAGGCGTGCCGCGCGCCGTTCTGGAGGTAGATCCGGTTCTCCGCCGGCCCGTCCCAGGCGAGGGAGAAGTCGTCACCGACGACGAGGAGCCCGTCGGCGCGCCGCAGCCGCGGGGCGAGGGGCGCCATGAACCCGGGCAGCTCGTAGCCGTATCCCGTGCACAGGATGACGATGTCCGCGGCCAGCGCGGCGGGGGCGTCGGGGCCCGAGGCGTCGGTGAACAGCTTCCAGTCCCCGGGGCTCCCTTCAAGCGCGGTCACCGTGCAGTCCGGCAGGAAACGCAGTCTGCCGGGGTTGTCCTCGATGAACTCGTCGCGGTAGCTCAACCGGTAGATGTCCTGGAGGACTTGGAGGTCGACCCCGTCGCTCGTGTACTTCTGCTGATCGAGCAGCCGGGCCCTGCGGTCGGCGGGCAGCCCGTGGAAGTGGCGTACGTACGCCGGGCTGTAGAGGTCGTTGGCGAACGGGGAATCGTCCATGGGCAGGAAGGACGAGCGCCTGCTGACCCAGGTGATGCTGTGCGCGGAGCCGCCGGTGGCCAGGTGGCGGACGATCTCCGCCCCGCTCTGGCCGCCGCCCACGACGACGACTCGACGCCCGGCGACGTCCGGATCGCGCAGCAGGAACTCACCGGAATGGAAGACCGTCGGCCCGAGGAACGGGCGGAACGACTCGGGGACACGGGGAGTGAGACCGGTGCCGAGCACGAGATGACGCGCCGTCACCTCATCCTTGTCCGTGCGCACATGGAACGCATCGTCGTGGAAGTCCACGCTCCGCACGTCGGTGCCGAAGGTCAGACTCGGCAGCTGCCCGGCGACCCACTGGAGGTACTGGTTGAACTCCGTGCGCAGAACGGCCGGGAAGTCCGCCGCGAGGAATCGGTAGAGGCGGCCGTGGGAGGACAGGAACGACAGGAAGGAGAACGGGCTGGTGGGGTCGACGAGGGTCACCAGGTCCTTGAGCAGCGAGACCTGGAGGGTGGCCTCGGGCAGCAGCAGCCCGGGGTGCCACGAGAAGCTCTCCCGCCGTTCCAGGCAGGCACCGCGCAGACCGTCGATCCCGTGTGCGAGGGCGGCCAGACTCATGTTCGCGGGCCCGACGCCGACGGCGGCGTAGTCGAGTATGTGATCGCTCATGGTACGAGTCCGGGGTCAGACGGCGACGACGCTGTCGCCGAGGGCCTGCCAGCGGTCGAGCGCGTCCTGTGGCGAGTCCGCGGTGAACAGGGCGTGGCCGAGGCGCGAGCGGCAGTCCTCGACGCCGGGGATCGGCTCACCGGGCGCGAAGTACAGGGAGGTCTCCGTCACCTCGGGCAGCGCCGCCATGTCCTGCCAGCCCGTCAGCTCACGGTAGGAGGAGCGCCCTTCGGCGGAGAAGAAGCGGATGCCGGCGCTCTTCGCCCGCGGGTCGGCGAAGGCCCCGGCCTCGTCGAGGTCCAGTCCGAGTGAGGTGGCGATCGCCACCTTGGGGAGGCTGACCCCGGTGACGAGCCGCAGCAGCTCCACGATCCGGTCGCCCGGCAGGCGCGCGCCGATCTCGATGAGGACCGGCCCCTCGGGGGTCAGCCGCAGCTCGCAGTGGAACGTACCGCTGGTCAGGCGTACGGCGCGGACGACGTCACCGACGTACGCCTCCACGGTCTCCAGGGTGCCGGCGTCGACCTGGGCCGGGGTGAGGTGGCCCATCTCCACGAAGTCGGGCTCGGGGCCGAGGAGTGTGCGGGTGAGGGCGACCAGGGTGACCTCGCCGCCGCCTTGGACGTAGCCGTCGGCGCTGAACTCGGGACCCTCGACGTACTCCTCGACGAGCACCCGGTGTTCGTGCAACTGGCCCATGTCCGGGACGGGGTCGGTGACCAGCCGGTGGAAGGCGGCGGCGAGCTGGTCCATGTCGTCGGCCCGGCTCACATGGATGCTGCCGGAGCAGGCGACCGGCTTCATCACACAGGGGAAGCCGACGTGCGCGGCCGCGGCGCGCAGCTCCTCGTCGGAGGTGGCCTGGGCGAAGCGCGGTGTGCGCAGGCCCGATTCGGCCACCGCGGCCCGCATGACGCTCTTGTCCCGTACGCGGTCGACCGTGTCCACGGGCAGGCCGGGCAGGCCGAGTCTGGCTGCGACCCGAGCGGTCGCCGAGACGTAGATGTCGGACCCGGGCAGGACCGCCTCGAAGGGCTCCTGGCGGTGCAGTTCGAGGACCGCGGCTTCCAGCGCCGCCTGGTCGTTGGTCTCCACGACCAGCACCGACTCGGCCGCGCCGCGCACGGTGTCGGAGAGCCGGCGGTCGCCCGAGTCGGCGGTAGCCACGACGACCCGCAGCCCCATCTCGGCCGCGACACCGATCAGGGTGGCGCCTCCGGAGGAAGCGGGTTCGACCACGACGATGCGTGCGGGGCGCAGGGGAGCTATGCGTGACAAGGCGAAATCTCTCGGGTCAGAGGTGAGTTCGGGCCGGCCTTGTGGGCAGTACGGGCCCGGGAAACCGGTGTGTGCTCCGGCGGGGCGGACGTAAGGGGTCGCTTGCGTGACTCGCGTTGATCTTTCTATCCGGGGAGCTTGAGCCCGGTCAATGCCTGACGGGAGGAATGTCTGTAAGTCGGCGTGTGAGCCGCACAACTTCCGGTCCCTGGTGCGATTTGGGAATGATTACTTCCGCCAGATCTTCTCGTAGGCCTCGCGGTACCCCGACGGGTCCCAGGAAGTGGCCCCGTCGCTGTTGCCGGCCGTCGCGATGTGGACGGGTGCGACGTAGCCGCTGGGAGGCCGCCCGGCGAAGGAGCGGTTGAACTCGTCGATGATCTGCCAGCCCTGCTGCGAGAGCGGCTCGGGCACGGTGGCGGCCTGGAACTGCTCGCTGTTGATGCGCTGGAAGGCGGACGGGTCGCCGTCACCCGCGCCGATGTTGAAGGGCGGGCCGGAGCCCGGCTTTCCGGCGGCGCGGAAGGCCGGGGCGGCGTCGGCGAAGTAGAGATCGTTGATGGCGACGGAGTACGTCCACTGGTCCGGGAATCGGGTGAGCAGCGACGAGACCTCCTGCGGGGTGCGCCGACTCGCGTCCGGGATCGGGATGTTCGCGTACGCCAGGAGCCGCACCCCGGAGCAGGTGGCGAGCTCCTGCCTGATCAGCTCGGACTTGTTCCTGGCGAACGGGATCGAGTCGTCGGTGAAGAGCACGACCCCGGCGCCGCCGCCCGACCGGGCGATGACCCAGTCCGCACTGATCTCCGCCACGTCCTCCACGCTCGTGGTGATGTTGGTGAAGAGCCTGGGACTCTCGCTCGGACCGGGGGAAGGGACCGCGTGCCAGCCGATGAGCGGGATGCGCGCCGTCCGGGCCCGCGCCACCTGCTGCGAGGTCAGACCGGGGTCGAATCCGCCGATGACGATGCCCGAGGGCCGGAGGGTGATGGCCTGGCTGAGCGCCGCCTGGATGCCGGCCGGGGTGCCCTCCCCGTCGATCACTCGGACGTTCCAGCCGATGACCTTCGCGGCTTCCTTCACGCCCTGCGCCACGCCCGCGACGCCGGGGTTGGTCATGGTCTGCGCGACGTAGACGATGTCCTTGCCGGGAACCGCGGCCGGACCGCTCGTGGGGCCGTTCCACGCCGTGCTGCCGCTCTCGGCCCGCTGGACGGCCGCCTTCGCCTTCTCGAGGACGGCCGGGCAACCGGCCTTCGACGGCACGGTGCCGTCCGACGGGCCGCGCTCGCAGCCGGCGACGGCGGTGGCGGCGGCCGCGAGCAGGGCCGCGACGGTGACGGCGGTCTTGCGGTTCGGGTACACGGTGCTCCTGACGCTGGTGCGCGCTACGACGTGTGCGGGACGTGTTTCAGGCGGGACCGTCCTTCGCCGGCGCGTCCGGCTGCTTCGTGAGCGGCACCTGGGCCGCGCGCACGCCGGTGCGCAGCCGTCGGCGGGCCGAGTAGCCGGCCAGCCCGACCGCGATGAGCAGAGTGCCGCCGTTGAACAGCGGGGTGGCCCAGAACTGGGCGCCGAGCTGGCCGATGCCGGCCAGGCCGATGGCGAGTACGGCGACGGCCACGACGGTGCCCAGGGCGTTGGCGCGGCCCGGTTTGATCGCGGTCGAGCCGAGCAGGGCGCCGACGAACGCGGGCAGCAGGTAGTCCAGGCCGACACTCGGGTTGCCGGTCTGCTGCTGCGCGGCGAGGAGGACACCGGCGAAGCCGACGACCAGGCCCGATCCCGCGAAGGCGCAGACGGAGTATCTGCGGGTGGGGATGCCGATGATGGCGGCGGTACGGGGGCCCGCGCCGATGACGTACAGATAGCGGCCGAGCGGGAGCCGCTCCAGCACCAGCCAGAGGGCGACGACGACGGCGAGGACGTAGAAGGCGGGTACCGGCAGGCCGAGGAACCGGGAGTCGTAGAGGGCGGTGAAGGCGGGCGGAAGGCCGTCCGGGCCGGGGACGATCCGGCTTCCGCCGGTGATCCAGCCGGTGAAGGCGTACATCATGCTGCCGGTGCCGAGGGTGGCGATGAAGGAGTCGATCCGGGCGAACTCGACGATGACACCGTTCAGCGCGCCGGACACCGCCCCTCCGAGGACGACGACGAGGCAGGCGAGCGGCCAGGGCCAGCCCTCGTTGACGATGAGCTGCAAGACCAGGACGTGGGCCAGGCCGAGGCCGTAGCCGATGGACAGGTCGAACTTGCCCGTGGCGATGGGAATCGTCGCACCGAGGGCGAGGATGGCCGGGATCGACTGGTTGGAGAGGATCGAGGAGACGTTGTCCAGCGTGGGAAAGGTGTACGGCAGGAGGACGGAGAAGAAGACGAACAGCAGGACGGTGAGGGTCAGCAGGCCGTAGGTGCCGATGAAGTGCCCGCGCAGATACGCCAGCAGGGCCCGGCGCGAGGAGGACGCGGTCACCGGCTCGTCGCAGTTCCGGTGATCGCGGGCATCGCCGAAGCGGTGCGCGTGAGTTCACCGACACTCAGGGTGTCACCGCTCAGCTCGGCCGCCACTGTCCCGCGGACGAATACCAGCGCGCGGTGGCACACGTCGGCGACCTCCTCGAAATCGGTGGAGATCAGCAGTACCGCCAGTCCGGCGGCCGCCGCCTCGTCGAGCAGCCGGTGGATCGCGGCCTTGGCGCCGACGTCCACGCTGGCGGTCGGTTCCTCGAGGATCAGCAGGCGCAGGCGCCCCCGGAGCCACCGGCCGACCACGACCTTCTGCTGGTTGCCGCCGGACAGGACGGCGATCGGGACCTCGCTGTCGCGGGGGCGCACCGAGAACCGCTCGATCAGGGCGTCGGCCTCGGCGCGTTCACTGCGGGGACCGAGCGGGCGCCACCACGGCACACCGGCAGCCCGGGGGTTGGCCAGGAAGTTCTCCCGTACCGTCAGCGTCGCGGCGCAGCCCTCCTCCTGACGGTTGGCGGCCACGAAACCGACGCCGGAGTCGACCGCGGCGGCGACCGTGCGCGGGTGGTACGGACGGCCGTCGAGCAGCGCCCGTCCGCCGAGGTCCGGCCACGCGCCGGCGAGGGCGCGCCCCAGGTGCATGTGGCCGGCGCCGGTCAGGCCGACCATGCCGAGGATTTCCCCGGCACGCAGGTCGAGGCTGACCGGTCCGGTGCGGTCGGTCGTCGCGCCGTCCAGGCTCAGGACGGGCGGGCCGACGGCGGGCGGGGAAGCGGTGGCGGTCCGGCGGCCGGCCGGTTCGCCTCCCACGATGTCGCGCACCAGCCGCGCGGGCCTGTACGAGGCGAGCGGACCGTGGCTGACGAGGCGGCCGTCGCGCAGGACGGCGAAGGTGTCGGCGACCTTGTACACCTCGTCGAGCCGGTGGCTGACGTAGAGGATGCCGTGCCCCCGGTCGCGCAGGGTGTGCAGCACGTCGAAGAGCCGGACGCAGTCGGCGGCGGGCAGGGTGGCGGTCGGCTCGTCGAGGACGAACAGCTCCGCCCGGTCGGCCAGGGCGCGGGCGATGGCGACCAGCGAGCGTTCGGCGGGGGCGAGGTCGGCGATACGGGCGTCGGCGTCCAGATGTCCGGCGACGATCCGCAGCGCCTCGGCGCAGCGCGCGCGGGTCTGCCGCCAGGAGATCAGTCCGTGGCGGCGCGGGTACCCGGTGCCCAGTGCGATGTTCTCGGCGACCGTCATCCACTCGACGAGACCGAGGTCCTGGTGGATGAACGACATGTTGCGGGAGGCGGTGTGGGAGCCGAGCGGGTGCCCGGCCACCGTCACCTCGCCCTCGTCGGCGTGGTGCACTCCGGCGAGCACCTTGATGAGGGTGGACTTCCCGGCACCGTTGGGGCCGAGCAGGGCGAGGACGCTGCCGCCGCGGATGTCGAGGTCGACCCCGGCCAGCGCGACGGTGCCGCCGAACCGCTTGCCGAGACCCCGTATGCGGACGAGGGGTTCTCCGCCGGGGGGCGGGGGCGGGCTCATGGGGGTGTCGGGAGTGTCATGCACGGACGTCTCCGGGGGCCGGCCTGAAGAGTTCTTCCTGACCGCAGGGGGATGCTGGGGATGCTACTGGGAGCTGCCGCCCTATGCCGGACATGTCACCATCCTCTGTGGCGTCGATGACCCGCTGTGGCTCCAATGGGCGAGTGCGTCAGCGGCGAATGCGCCGGCTCGGCTTCACGCCGCGTCCAGGGCGCACTCGGCCCAGATGACCTTGCCGTGGGTGGTGTGCCGGGTGCCCCAGGCCTGGGCGAGCTGCGCGACGAGGAACAGCCCGCGCCCGCCCTCGTCGGTGGTGGCCGCCCGCCGCAGATGAGGGGCGGTGCTGCTGCCGTCGGAGACCTCGCAGATCAGGGCGCGGTCCCGGATCAGGCGCACCTGGATGGGCTCGGTCCCGTAGCGGACGGCGTTGGTGACCAGCTCGCTGAGCAGCAGTTCCGCGGCGAACGCGACCTCGTCCAGCCCCCACTGGGCGAGCTGGCGGGTGGCGGCGGCGCGGATGTCCGAGACGAGGGCCGGATCGGCGGCGGGCAGCTCCCACGTGGCGATCCGGTCGGGGGGCAGGGCGTGGGTGCGGGCGACGAGCAGGGCGATGTCGTCGTCGGGGTGGTCGGGCGCCACGGCGTCGATGACCGCCTCGCAGGTGTCCTCGGGCGTCCGGTGCGGGCGGGCCAGCGCCTGGCGCAGCTGCTCGAGGGCGACCTCCATGTCGCGGTGGCGGTCCTCGACGAGTCCGTCGGTGAAGAGGACCAGCGTGCTGTCCTCGGGCAGTTGGATCTCGGCCGTCTCGAAGGGCAGCCCGCCGAGGCCCAGAGGTGGTCCGGCGGGCAGGTCGAGATACGTCACGGTGCTGTCGGGGTGGACCAGCGCGGGCGGGGGGTGGCCCGCGCGCGCCATGGTGCACTGCCGCGAGGTGGGGTCGTAGATGGCGTACAGGCAGGTGGCGCCGACGAAGCCGGTGCTGCCGACGGCGGCGTTCTCACCGCCTTCCTCCCGGTCCAGGCGCACCAGGAGATTGTCCAGATGGGTGAGGAGCTCGTCGGGCGCGAGTTCCAGTTCGGCGAAGTTGCGCGCCGCGGTGCGCAGTCGGCCCATGGTGGCGGCGGCGTGCAGCCCGTGGCCGACGACATCGCCCACGAGCAGCGCGATACGGGTCCCGGAGAGGGGGATGACGTCGAACCAGTCGCCGCACACTCCGGATTCGGCGGGCAGATAACGGTGGGCGACCTCGACGCCGTCCTGCTCGGGAAGGCCGCGAGGGAGCAGGCTGCGCTGCAGGGCCAGGGCGAGGGTGTGTTCGCGGGTGTAGCGGCGGGCGTTGTCGATGCAGAGGGCGGCGCGGGCGGCGAGTTCCTGGGCCAGCGAGCAGTCGTCGTCGCCGTAGGGGGCGGGATCCTCCGAGCGGTAGAAGCTGGCGATGCCCAGCAGGACACCGCGCGCGAGCAGGGGGACGGAGACGAGGGAGTGCACGCCCCGCGCGAGGATCCGCTCGGCGTGCTCGGGCTCCTGGGCGATCCAGCCGGCGGCGGACCTCAGGTCGGGTTCCAGCACGGCCTGTCCGCTTGCCAGGCATCGCATATGAGGAGTGGTGGCGCGAAGCTCCACCCGCCGGCCGGCCGGGTAGAAGGGGCAGTCCTCGCGGATGCCGTGGACCACCGTGCGGTGCAGTTCCGTACGGGGATCGGCGGACTCCTCGCCGCGCAGTACGGCTTCGGGCACGTCGATGGTGACGTAGTCGGCCAGGCGCGGGACCGCGATCTCGGCGAGTTCCCAGGCGGTACGGCTGACGTCCAGGGTGGTTCCGATGCGGGTGCTGGCCTCGGCCAGCAGCTCCAGCCGGCGTCGGGCCGCGACGGCGTACTTCCCCACCTCCGGCTCGCCGACCAGCACCAGTCCTCTGACCGCGTCATGGGCGGAGTCGTCGGGGCCTGCCGAGTGCGGCCCGGTGCTCTGGTGGGACCCGGCGGCCGGGCCGGGCGCGCCGCCGGGAAGGTGCCCGGGCGGCGGGACGACGGTGGTGGTGGCGATCCGGGGGAGGGGGCCGGCCGGTCGGCCGGCGTGGGGCGCGGCGGCCAGGTGGTGCGGCGGCGGGTGGCGGGGGAGCACGGCCTCGACGACGATGCCTTCCACCCCGGAGTGGCTCGTGACCGGACGGCTCATGAGGGTGACCCCCCTGCCGTGGGACAGGAGGACGTCGACGGCGGTCAGCCGGGTCGAGCAGAGCAGCTCGGTGGCCTTCTCCTTGAGGATCGTCTGATCGCGCTGGTCCAGCCCGCTGCCGGCCAGGTCCGCCATGGTGATCAGCCGGCCGTCCTCGCCGGCCTCCCCGGTGCGGGCGCGCTCCCTGGCATCGAGATACGTCCGCAGCAACCCGCGCTCCCGCGCCGAACTCTGCTCCATCAGCCGCCGCTCGATGGTCTCGGCGGCCTGGCAGATCAGGACGTCCAGAGCCGGGTCCGCGTAGCTGCGCGGAAAGCCGAAGCAGAGGACGCCCTCGATGCACCCGCTGAGCGGATCGCGGATGGGGGTCGCCGAGCACGCGCTCGACTGGGAGCGCTCGGCGAAGTGCTCGGCGCCGTAGACCTGGACGAGTCGCCTTTCGGCGAGTGCGAGTCCGATGCCGTTGGTCCCCGCGAACCGTTCGGCGAAGACGTAGCCCGGGACGCTCTGGATGCTCGGGAGGCTTTTGGCCAAAGACGGTTCCCCGAAACGGCGTTGGAGCACCGTTCCGTTCCCGTCGGCGAGGGAGATGTTCATCTGGCTGCCCGCGAACCGCAGGGCCAGCCGGTCGAGCACAGGCAGCGCCGCACGGACGAGCCGGCTGTCCGGATCGAAATCGTCCCGGTACGGGAGTTCGGTTTGGTCCGGTGAGAGGCCCAGCAAAAGGGAGCGCTGCCACGAATTCAGGATCGGGCTTCTGACGCTGCCCTCCACCGACTCACCCTGGAGGAATCGCTCACGGGAACGGGCGGGGCCGACGTGGTCTCCCGCGACCCCCATCTGCATCACTTCCCTTACGGGGACGTCCGCGATACCGGATGTGTATGATCACTTGCTCATTTTGAGTATATGCCCAGTTTTCGGCTGAATAAGGCTCTATGGGACTACGGTACGGCGCTCCGACGTACGGCAATCAGGGCTGGTGGCAGGGGGCGTCGGCCCTCACAGGACCGCGACCGGATTGACGGGCGAGCCTGTTCCACCCGGGATGTTCAACGGCGTCACGACGAGCATGAACGCGTAACGGTCCGCTTCGGCGCAGGCGGCGGACAGCGCCTCCAGATCGAGGTTGTCCAGCAGTGGCACCCCCATCGCGGCGATGGCGAGGGCGTGGACGGGGGAGTGCACGCCCTCGACCGGCGAGGGCCGTACGTCGCTGTCCCCGTCGCCGCCGAGGAGCGCGATACCGCGCTCGGCGAGCAGGGGCACGGCGTCCACATGGAAGCCCGCGCTCGCCGCACCGGAATCCCAGGGGCCGAGTTCCCGGCGGCGGCGGAAGCGGCCGGAGCGCAGCAGCACCGCGCTGCCGTCCCCGATCGGCACATCGAGTGCCCGCTCCGCCTCGGCGATGTCCCGCGCGTGCACCGCCTGCCCCGGTTCCAGCCAGGGGATCCCCAGGACGGCGGGCAGGTCGAGGAGTACGCCCGTGGTGACGAGGGCGCCGAGCGCCGCCACCGCGCCGAAGCGCGCGCCGCCGGAGTCGACGACCTCGCGTGCCGTGCGGCCGTCGTAGAGCCGCCCCTGGTAGGCGATGTGGGACAGGGCGTCGAGATGGCTCACGCTCTTGCCGTGGTAGTCGACGGCGATGAAGTCCTTGTACGCGGAGGGCTCCGGGGCCTCCGTGTCGCCGAGGTCGGACATGTGGTGCAGGGCCGGCTTGGCGTTGTCCGGTTCGGGCCGGGTGTTCCAGGGCAGCCCCATCGGCACGACCGTCCCGGACCGGACCAGGGCGGTGGCTCGCCGCACGTGGTCCGGTGTCACCCGGTTCCAGGCGCCGCGGCCGGCCCGGTCCCAGCGGCCCCATGCGCGGACCGCGTCGAAGAGCGCGTCGAACTCCTCACGGGAGACCGGGGGCCCGTTGCCGGGGCCGCCCGGCGGGGGAGCCGGACCACCGGCGAGGTTGCTGCCCATCTGTCCTCAGCGCTCCTCAGCGCTCCGCATTCGGCGCTCCACGGATCGGAGGGCCGGGCCGGCGGGCCGCGGCGCCTGGGTGCGCAGTACGCCATCGGCCCCGGTGCGGCCATCCTGCCCGGGAGCGCGCGCTGCCGCCATCGGCGGTCACGGATCGGCGCATGCCCCGTTGCGCGCTGCCCACACGGTGCGGAGTGATGAGTGGCAGCGATGAGCCGCTGCGAGGCAGGCTGTATGCATGCGGTCGCTCTTCCGCCCAGCCCCTCGACCAGGAGCGGGCGGTCATAGCAGGGTGCTCTTCAGACTCGTGGAGTGTGTGCCATTCGCGATCGCACTGTTCGTGATGGCCATCGAGCTCTCACCTGCACACGTGGTGTACACCGGCCCCCTCCTGGTGGCGACGCCGGCGCTGGCCGCGGTGACGATGGGCCCCAAGGGCACCGTCGCGGCAGCGCTGCTGGCGCTGGCGGTGAGCGTGGTCACCGCGACCCACAACCAGGCATGGGGCGGCCAGCAGGTCTACACCAACTTGCTGGCTCTCACCTTGGTGTCGGTGGCCAGCATCACGACGAGCAGTGCCGTGCGTACGCGCAGGGAGAACGAGCTCAACCAGGTCCGCAGGATCGCCGTGGCGGCACAGGAGGTCCTGCTGCGGCCCGTTCCGACGACCCGGCTGGGCCCGGTCAGGGCCGCCAGCATGTACCTCGCGGCGGAGACGGGGGCACAGATCGGCGGGGACCTGTACGAGGCCGTGCAGACCCGCTACGGGGTCCGGATGATCGTGGGCGACGTCCGGGGCAAGGGGCTGCCCGCCGTACGAGCGGCCGCGGCGGTGCTGGGCGCGTTCCGGGAGGCGGCGCACTACGAGGACGAGCTGGTGGAGGTCATCAACCACTGCGGGGCCGCGCTGCAACGGGACTGCGTCGTGCCGGGCGCGGTCGACGACGTGGCCCTGGTGGAGGGGTTCGTCACCGTGCTCGTGGCCCAGGTGCCGGACAGACCCGTGGTCGAGGTGGTCAACCGCGGCCATCCGCCCGCGCTGCTGCTGCACGGCGGCAAGACCCGAGCCCTGATGCCCACCTCGCCCATGCCGCCCCTCGGACTGGAGGAGTTCATCACCGGTCCTCCCGGGGAGACGGAGAGCTATCCGTTCACCCCGGGCGACCGTCTGCTGCTGTACACCGACGGTGTGGTCGAAGCCCGCGATCGCGACGACGACTTCTTCGCCCTGCCCGCGGCCATGGAAGCGGTGCGCGCCCGCACCCCGTCGGAGTTCCTGGAGGAACTGCATCAGGGACTGATACGGCATACCGAGGGCTATCTGGCGGACGACGTGGCGATGATCCTCGTCGAGCGGGTCGACGAGGGACCCGATGAATGAAGAAGCCCCCGCCGGTTTGCGCTGCCCCGCAGGTGGGCGCAGGGTGAACGCAAGTGCGAGCCCATCGGGCTCCACCCCCGCCGGATCCGAGAGGACGAGCGATCCTGATGAGCAAGGGCAAGGCCAGGACGACACAGCTGAAGGGCAAACTCAAGGAGACCTTCGGCAAGGCCACGGGCGACAAGTCCATGAAGCGGGAGGGCCGCGGCGAGATGCTGAGCGGCAAGGCGCACGAGCTGGCGGAGAAGGCCGCCGAACAGGTACGGAAGCGGACGCGGCACCACTGACCGCCGACCCGCCAGGCCCGCGGACCCGCAGGCCACTGGTCTGCGGGTCCGCGGCGTGGTGCGACTGCTGCGGGCGGGGGCGCCTGGCCCGGGACCCGGAGCGGGGGAGACGGAGTGCGTGACGCCCGGCCCTCACATCATTCCCGGCCTGATGCGGCCGCGCCATCCTCCGGACTCGTCGCCCCGGTGCTCGACGAACTCCTTGAAGCGCCGCATGTCACCCTTCACGCGCCGGTCGATCATTCCGGTCATGGCCGCGGTCTTCTCCGCGGCGCCGGCCGGTTCGACGTCCATGACGAGCTCGACGCGGGTGTGGGTCTCGTCCAGGGACTGGAAGCGGACCATGCCCTTCTGTTTCGTGTCGCCGCCGGTGGTGCGCCACGTGATGCGCTCGTCCGGAAGCTGGTCGACGATCTCGGTGTCGAACTCCCGGCGGACGCCGCCGATCTTGGTGGTCCAGTGGTTGTGCCGGGCGTCGAGCTGCCTGACCTCCTCGACGCCTTCCATGAAGTTCGGGAACTCCTCGAACTGCGTCCACTGGTTGTAGGCGGTGCTGACAGGGACGTCGACCTCGACCGATTCCTTCACCGTGGTCATGGCTGTGACTCCTTTCGGTGACCGCGCTGTGAGCAGCGGGTCCGCCGCCCGGGACGGCCACAATGCAGCGGCTACCCCGTATCGGCCGACCTACCGCTTCCGCGCGCGTCGGATCGGGCGGCGGCTCAGGGACGGCACTCGGGGAGAGGGCTCGCGCACCGGCGTCAGGAGCCCGGACCGCCGGGACGCTCCGGCATGCGCGGTGCCGGGCCGGGCGTCGCGAGCCGGTGAACCTTTCCGGTCACAGCGCTAGCGTGGAAGACGCGGACCCGGACGCACGGGAACGGCCCGGACGCACGACGAGCCCGGACGCACGACGAGCGCAGCCCTGCCCTTGGGAACACGGACGTGGACAGACCAGAGAGACACCGATCGCGGTGGCTCCGCCCGCGCTCGGGGCCAGGGGGTGTCTTGAGGATCAGGTCGGATCAGGGCGCGGAACCAGGGCACGCGAGCCCGGCAGGATCCACAAGACACCCCCTGGGGGTGCGCAGCGTGGCCGGGCAGGTGTTCCTCTGGATGCTGGCCGTCACGGTGCTGCTCGTGGCGGCGGCGCTGGCGGCGCTGATCCTGCAGGCCCGGACCTCCACCACGAGGGCCGCCGAGCACGGCACACGGGCCGCGGCCGTCGCGCTGGCGGCGGCGCCCGGGACGGCGAGCGCCCTGGAGAGCGGCAACCCGACCGCGACGCTGCAACCGGTCGCCGAGGAGACACGCCGGAGCGCCGACTTCGACTACGTCGTCATCTTCAGCCCCCAGGGAATCCGCTACACCCATCCCGATCCCGAGCTGATCGGCCGGCACGTCTACGGCCCGTACGAGCAGGCGCTGAAGGGCCCGCACACCAGCAGCCTCGCCACGCCCATAGGCACGGCCGTGGACACGACCGCGCCGGTCCGCGAACCCGACGGCTCGGTCATCGGGCTGGTCTCGGTCGGCGTCACCGTCGAGCGCGTGGGCGCCGAGGTGGGCCGCGAGCTGCCGCTCCTCCTCGGCGGCGCCGCCGCCGCGCTCGTTCTGGGCATGGCCGGCGCCGCACTGGTGAGGCGGCGGCTGAACCGTCAGACGCTCGGCCTCGGCCCGGACGGGATCACACGGATGTACGAGCAGGCCGAGCTGGCCCGGGACCGTCTGCAACTGCTCTACGACGCGGGCGTGCGGGTCGGCACCACCCTGGACGTGGTGCACACCGCGCACGAGCTGGCGAACGTGACGATCCCCCGGTTCGCGGACTTCGCCACGGTCGAGCTGGCCGACCCCGTGCTGCACGGGGACGAGCCGCCCCCGGGCACGGGCACGGCGGGAGGACCGAAGATCCGCCGCACGGCCATGAGCGGCATCAGGGACGACCCACCGCTCTACCCCCTGGGATCGATGATCAGCTTCCTCCCCGCGACTCCCGAGGGCAACAGCCTGGAGACCGGACACGCCGCGCTCGCCGCCGATCTGCACCAGGCGCACTTCTGGCGCGCCCGTGATCCGCGGAACACCGACGCCATCCTCGCGTACGGGATCCACTCACTGATCTCCGCACCGCTCCAGGCACGCGGCCTCATCCTGGGCATGGTCAACTTCTGGCGCGCGGAGCCCTCCCCGCCGTTCGGGGACGACGACGTCGCCTTCGCCGAGGAACTGGTCGCCCGCGCCGCCGTCTCCGTCGACAACGCCCGCCGCTTCACCCGCGAGCACACCATGGCGGAGACGCTGCAGCGCAGCCTGCTGCCCCACGGCCTGCCCGAGCAGAGCGCCCTGGAACCGGCGTACCGCTATCTGCCCGCGCACCACAGCGTCGCCGGCGACTGGTTCGACGTCATCCCCCTGCCGGGATTCCGCGTCGCGCTGGTCGTCGGCGACGTGGTCGGCCACGGCCTGCAGGCCGCCGCCACCATGGGCCGGCTACGGACGGCCGTGCACACCTTCTCCAGCCTCGACCTGCCTCCCGACGAGCTGCTCGCCCGCCTCGACGCCCTCGTCATCAGCCTGGACCAGGCGGGCGCCGGCACCCCGCAGGCGGTCGACGTCACGGGCGCCACCTGCCTGTACGCGATCTACGATCCGGTTTCCGGGACCTGCACCATGGCGAGGGCCGGTCATCCCGAGCCCGCGCTCGTACGAGCCGGCGGCGGTGTGGATTTCGTCGGCCTGCCCGCGGGGCCGCCGCTCGGGGTGGGAGGGCTGCCCTTCGAGGCGGCGGAACTGCGGCTGGCGGCGGGGGACCAGCTGGTGCTCTACACCGACGGGCTCGTCCAGGACCGTCACCGCGGCATCGGGGACGGACTCGGCGCCTTGCGCGACTGTCTGGCGCGCGCCACCGCCGACAGCTCCCCGGAAGAGCTCTGCGGAGCGGTCTTCGACGCGCTGGCCCCGGCGGTCCCGTGCGACGACGTCGCGCTCCTCGTCGCACGTACGCACCTGTTCGAGGCCGATCAGGTGGCGACGTGGGACGTCCCGGCCGACCCCGCCGCCGTCTCACGGATGCGCTCCGCGTGCGTCGAGCAGCTGGCGGCGTGGGGACTCGACGGCCTGTCCTTCACCACGGAGCTGATCCTCAGCGAGCTGATCACCAACGCCGTCCGCTACGGCACCGAGCCGATCCACGTCCGCATGCTGCGCGACCGCACCCTGGTCTGCGAGGTCTCCGACGGCAGCAGCACGGCACCGCATCTGCGCTACGCGGCCACGACCGACGAAGGCGGCCGGGGGCTGTACCTGGTCGCCCAGCTCGCCGAGCGGTGGGGGACCAGATACACGGCCCGCGGCAAGGTCATCTGGTCCGAACAGCCCCTGGATGCCGCGCCGGAGGACGTGTTCGCGGCGCTGGCCCTCTGAGCGCCGAAGCGGCGGCGGGGAGGCCGTGTCCGCAGGACGCGGGCCGGCAGGGGATGATTGCCGTCGGCCGAAGGATGTGCTGGCGCCCGGTCAGCTCATTGCCCACCAGGTTGAACTACGCGCAACGCCGCGGGGGACGGCCCCTGCGGCAGGAGAAGGAGACCCTGATGCACGTCCAGCACTTCGAGCGGATCGCCGCCTTCGTCGAGGACCGGCTCCGCCCGCTGTTCGACGCTGAGACGGGCAGTGAGCACGGCTTCGGTATGGACGACACCTCGCGCGCTCTGCGCGCGCTCCTCAACACCGTGAGGGCGGCCACGGCGGTCAAGGGCCTCGCCGAGCAGCGGGCGACGGCCGAGCCGGCGATGCGTAACGTCGTCGACCAGGCCCTGGAGCACAACTGGGACGTCCTGCGCGGCATCGCCCGGAACTGGGAGGACCACCCCGACTTCCTCCGGGAGTTCAAGCTGCACGCGTGGGAGCTCGACGAGTCGGCTCCCGCCGCGCGCTGACCGCTACGGGCCCCCGGTCACTCCGCCTCGGCGACGGCGACGGCGACGGCGGCGTCGGTCCGCGTCAGGGAGGCGAAGCCGTCGTCGGCCATGGCCACCTCGTCACCGAGGTGCGTGGTGAGGAAGTCGTGCGTGGCGTCCATGTCGGAGACGGTGAGCGAGACGGTGGAACGGGTGACGTTCATGGTGAGGCTCCTTGGAACGGGATGGGTAACCCGCGCACGGATCAGGCGGTGGGCAGGTCGAGTTGGTACTCGTGCGTGCGGCGGTAGGAGCGGAATACCAGACGCTCGTTGACCGCGAGCATGTGGACGTTGTCCTCCGCGTTGTCGGTCTCGATCTCGACGACGCCGGGGTGCTCGGCGCGCAGCCGGCGCAGCATGGCCGCCTTGACCCGGAGGCCCAGGCCATGACCGCGGTGTGCGGGGACGACCGCGGTGTCGTACTGCAGAGCTCGCTCCGCCGCGCCCGCGGGGATCACGATCTCGCTGTACCCGGCCATGGTGCCGTCGTCGTGCACGGCGGCGACGGTGAGCAGCGTCTCACCGCGGTCGGCGACCACCTGGGCCATGGTGCGGACGCGTTCGGCGTCCCACCGCACGGAGCCGTGGTCCAGCTCGCCGACCGGCATGTCGTTCATCGCGTTCTTGGCCGTGGCGAAGGCGTCCGCGAGGTCCTCGGGCACCGTGCCCGTCCAGTCGGTCAGCCGGTAGCCGGGGGCGCGGTCTCGCCGGCCCGCTCGCTTCCCTCGGTGCGGTCGAGACGCAGAAGCAGATGGTTCAGCGTCAGCACCCGGCGAAACCCCCACCGCTCGCAGAACGCCTCGCCCGGACCGTCGGCAGCGGCCTCGACCACGAGGCTCCGCCGGTTCTCGCTGCGGCATGCGGCTGCCACGACCGCCGAGAGCAGCTGTGAACCGGCACCCCGGCGCCGGTGCTCGGGGGCGACGTGCAGCTGGAGTTCGGCCAGGTGCTCCCTGCCGGGCGCGCTGAACAGGCGAAGACCGGCGACCCTGAGCGTGGCGCCGTCCGGCCCGTTGGCCAGCCGCGTCAACCGGTGGCTGTCCAGCCCCGGCTTGGTGAGCTGGGCGTGGACCTCGCCGGGGCCAGAGGCGGCACACCGGGCAGATCGTGCGCCATGGACGCGGCGACGACCTGATGCCAGGCGGCGGTGTCGGTCACCGATACGCGGTGCAGCGGGGTGATGTGGACGTGCTCGGGCACGAGGGCGGCTCCTGCGGTCGAGTGGATCGAACTGAGCCCGATCTTCGGTGCGCTGCTGATCCACGGTGAGGCGGGCATCGGCAAGACGGCGCTGCTGGAGTACGCGGTCGAGGTCGCCGGCTTCGGCCGCGTGCTGCGGACCGTGGGCATCGAGGCCGAGATGGAGCTGGCCTTCAGCGGTCTGCATCAGCTGGTGTACCCCGTCGCCGACCGCCTGGGACGGCTGCCGGAACCTCAGGCCGCCGCTCTTCCGTGCCTCTCGCTTCCGTTGCTGGCCGAGGCCGTCCACGCGGCGCACTCCTCCGGCGACCAGGTCCTGAACGACGAGGTGGGCGCCCGTATTCCCCGCTCGCCGGACCACGCAGTGATGCGTGCCCTCACCGACCCCCTCGGCGCGCGGGCGGTGCTCCGGAGCCGGCAACCCACGGCAGGGGAGGCGGGATTCGCCGAAAGGGTTCTGGCCGGCACCTACGGGCAGCTCATGGCGGACCACGACACGGCCTTCGAGATCGCTGTCGCGTGCGTCGCCGACAGCCGGTGCCAGGAGGCGGTCGGCTGGCTGCCCACCTCATTGCACCTCCTCGCGCAGGCGGAGCTGTCCCGGGCGGCGTACGAGGAGGCCCGCGCCGCCGCGACCGAGGGACTCACCATCGCGGAGCCCTCCGGCCTCCACCACCGCGCGAGCCATCTGCGGGCGACCCTCGCCACACTGGCGGCCGTCCAGGGGAACGCGGAAGAGTGCCACAGCCAGGGCGAAGCCGCCCGGGACGACGCCGACACCCAGGGCATCGGCCCGGCGGCCGCCCACGCCCACCAGGCCCTGGGACTCCTCGACCTCGGTCTCGGCCGGGCGGAGAGCGCACTGGCGCACCTGGAGGCGGCGCGCGCCCGCCTGAGCCACCCGGTGCTGTCGGTCTTCCTCCTGCCCGACCTCGTCGAAGCAGCGGTACGCGCCGGGCACCGTGACCGGACACACGAGCCCATGACGCTCCTGGACCGATGGGCGGCCGCCGCCCGGCAACCCGCGGCCACCGCGCTCGCCCACCGCTGCCGGGCCCTGACGGCCTCCGACGAGGACGCCGAGCAGCACTCCACCGCCGCCCTGGCCCAGTACGGCGACGACGCCCAGCCGTTCGAACGGGCACGCACCGAGCTGCTCTACGGCGAATGGCTCCGCCGCGCCCGCCGCGCCCGCCGACGCCTGCCGGCACCTCCGCGACGCACTGACGGTGTTCGAGCGACTCAAGGCCCAGCCGTGGGCGCAGCGCGCCCGCACGGAACTGCGGGCCGGTGGCGGGACCATCGACCCGGGAGGTGCCGCGGACACGCCGCGGGACCACCTCAGCCCCCAGGAACGGGAAGTGGTCCGGCTGGCCGCCACGGGAGCCTCCAACCGTGTGAAATAGCCGCCCAGCTCTTCCTGAGCCCTCGCACGGTCGGCCACCACCTCTACCGCGCCTTCCCGGAACTCGGCATCTCCTCCCGTACGGACCTCCCACGGATCCTCGGCTGAGACCGGCTTCTCGACTGAGCCCGGCTCCTCGGCTGAGACAGGCGCCCGCGCTCCACGCGGCATCGTCACCCCATACGGGCGTATTGTGCGCAATATGCGTGATGCTCGGTGCGGCTGGTGCGATGCACCGCTACCGGATCGGGCCGGCGGCAACCGACGCTATTGCAGTCCGGCCCACCGACAGGCGGCCTGGCGGGCGCGGCGTCGATGGCGGGCCGCGGCGGAGACGCGGCAGGCGATGGTCATGGCCGGCGTCGATCTGCTGGCCCGGGTCCAGACGGCAGCGCAGCGAGCGGGCGATCCGTCCCCGGAGCGGAGCGCCGCCGCCGGCTCGCTCTGCGCATCCGTCGCGGAGGTACCGGGGCTGGCGGAGCAGTTGGTGCGGCAGGCGGTGCTGGTCGACCGGCAGGCCGGTGCCGGCTGGGCGCGGATCGGTGCCGGCCTGGGGATCAGCGGCGAGGCCGCCAGGAGCCGCTTCGGGCGCGGGCATCCCCCCAAGGAGGAGGGAAGGGGGATACGGGACGGTGCCACCCCGGCCGCCGACTCCGCCCCGGAGCTGCTGGCCCCGCTCCTGCGCCCGGCGGTGCGGGAAACAGGCGCGTCCGCGAGCCTGCTCTACCTGCTGCCACCGGGGGAGCAGGTACTGCGCCTGGCAGCCACGACCGGGGTCCCGCCGAAGACCGCCGCGCCCTGGGAACGCGTGGCGCTGGCGGCTCCGTTTCCCGTGGCCGACGCGGTGCGCCGACGGCAGCTGGTGTGGCTCGGCAGCCAGACGGAGCTGGCGCGTCGCTACCCGCGGGCCGCGCTCGTCCTGCCCTACCACGTGGCGCTGGCCGCCGCGCCGGTGGCGACCGGCGCCACCGCATGGGGCGGGCTGATCCTGCTGTGGCCCGGCTCGCGCCCGCCGCAGCTGAGCGCGCACGAGCGCGACGTGGTCGGCAGCGTCTGTGACCGCATGGGCGCCCTCCTGCAGCGATCGGCCGAGGACGGTCACCCGGTGCTGCCCGGGGGCGAGCCGCACGTGCTCGCCCCGCCCGGGACCCGTACGGCCGGGCCGGTCGAGGCGCTCGCCGCGGTGGCCTTCGTCGACCGTCTCCCGGAGGGCTGTTGCGCGCTGGACCTGGAGGGCCGGATCACGTTCATCAGCGCCGCCGCCGTCGACCTGGTCGGCGGCAGCGCCCCGGACCTGCTCGGTGCGCTGCTGTGGGAGGCGCTGCCGTGGCTGGACGACCCGGTCTTCGAGGACCGCTACCGGGCCGCGGTGATCAGCCGCCAGCCCATGTCCTTCACCGTCCTGCGCCCACCGGACAAGTGGCTGTCCTTCCAGCTCTGCCCGGACGCCTCCGGCATCAGTGTCTGCATCACCCCCACGGACAGCACCACCCCCGCGGACCTCGCGAGGACCGGGCGCAGCGGCAGCGGCTCCCCGCCGACCCGCGCGGGCGCCCTGTACGACCTGATGCACCTGGCCGCCACGCTGACCGAGGCCGTCAGCGCGCGGGACGTGGTCGAGCTGGCCGCCGACCAGATCATGCCCGCCTTCGACGCCCAGGGCTTCGTCGTGTCCGTGGCCGAGAGCGGCCGACTGCGGATCGTCGGCTACCGCGGATACCCGGCCGAGGTCATGGACCGCCTCGACCTCCCCCCGTTCAGGGACGAAACGGCCCCCACCGTCCGCGCGCTGACCACGGGAGTCCCCCTCTTCTTCGCCTCCCCCCACGAAATGGACCAACTCAACCCCGACATCGCCCGGCTGACGCACCGGGCCGCCTGGGCCTTCCTGCCGCTGATCGCCTCCGGCCGCCCGGTCGGCTGCTGGGTGCTCTCCTACGACCGGCCCCACCCCTTCACCCCCGACGAGCGCGCCGTCCTGACCTCCCTCGCCGGACTGATCGCCCAGGCCCTCGACCGCGCCCGTCTCTACGACGCCAAACACCAGCTCGCCCACGGCCTGCAGACCGGCCTGCTCCCCGCCACCCTTCCGACCGTGCCCGGACTGGAGGTGGCCGCCCGCTACCGGCCCGCGGCCCACGACATGGACATCGGCGGCGACTTCTACGACCTCATCCGCTGCGACGCCACCACCGTCGCCGCCGCCATCGGAGACGTACAAGGCCACAACGTGAACGCCGCGGCCCTCATGGGCCAGGTCCGCACCGCCGTCCACGCCACCGCCGGCGCGCCCCCGGGCGAAGTCCTCGCCCGCACCAACCGCCTGCTCACCGACCTCGACCCCGGCCTGTTCACCAGCTGTCTGTACGCCCACCTGGACCTCGCCCGCCACCGCGCCCACCTGGCCAGCGCAGGCCACCCCCCGCCGCTCCTGCGCCACCCCGACGGACACACCGAGGTCCTCCACGTGCCGCCCGGCCTCCTGCTCGGCATCGACCCCGCCGCCGACTACCAGGCCACCGAGATCCCCCTGCCGCCCGGCGCCGTGCTGGCCCTTTACACCGACGGCCTCGTCGAAACCCCCGGCATCGACCTCGACGACGCCATCGCCGCCCTCGCCGACCGGCTCGCACAGGCCCGTGACCAGGCCCTGGACACCCTCGCCGACACACTCATCCGGCCCGACCCGCACGCCTGTCCCCGCAGCGACGACATCGCCCTGCTCCTGCTCCACCCGCAGCCTCCGACGGTTGCGCAGGGTCAGCATCAGGCGGATTCTGGACCTGATGAAGCAGGCCGGTGAGGCGCCATGAGCTACGCAAGAAAGGCGACCGGGGACGCCGACTTCCGTGGCCCGCTGGACATCGCGAAGGCCGCCACATTCGTCCTCGACGGCCAGGACGTCGTCATCGGCTGGAGTCCCGCGGCGCAGGAACTTCTCGGCTACCCGCCGGCCGAGATCATCGGTCGGCCCGTCGGCACGTTCCTGGTGGCCACGGACGCACGCACAGCGGCCGGACAGACCGCGGGGGAGCCGCCGGTCCTGCCCCTCCCGGAGCGCGACGTCCATGTCGCCGTCCACCGGGACGGCCACCAACTGCACCTCGTCACCGAGGTCTGTCGCCTCTCCGGAACCGGCCCGGCGGAGCGGGTCTTCGTGGCGGCCGACCGCGAGCGGCTCAGGGAATGGGAATCCCGGCTGGCCATGCTGCACGGTCTGGCCACCCAGTCACCCCTGGGACTCGCCATCTACGACACGGATCTCCGCCTCGTGTGGTGCAACGCCGCCTCCGAGCAGGAGCTCGGGCGGCCGCTCGCGGAACTCCGCGGCGGGCTGGCCGACGAGCTGTACCCCATGGGCCGATTCGTGACACCGGGCTATCCGGAGACGCTCGACGGGGTCATGCGCCAGGTGCTGGAGACCGGAGAGCCGATCCTCGATCTGCACTTCCGCGGGCAGCAGCCCAGCAACCCCGGGCAGGACCACCTGTGGTCCTGTTCGTACTACCGGCTGCAGGACACGGACGGCCGAGTACTCGGCCTGTGCGAGGACGCGTTCGACATCTCCGACCGCTACGAGGCGCAGCGGCAGCTGAATCTGCTGGTCGAGGCGGGCCGTCGGGTCGGGACCACGCTGGAGGTGTTCATCACGACCGACGAGCTGGCCGAGGTGGCGGTGCCGGGGTTCGCCGACTTCGTCGAGGTCGACCTCGCTCCGGCGGTGCTCGCCGGCGAGGTGCCGGGCGGGGTGGGACCGTCGGGTATCGAACTGGTCCGCACCTCCTTCCGCTCGGCGGCATTCGGCGGCAGGGCGGACCCCGCGGGACCGTGGAACCGCCAACCGCGTCCGATGACGTACCCGGACGGCTCGCCCCAGTACCGCAGCCTCGCCTCGGGCGGGCTGGTGCTCGATGACAACACCCTCGTCGTGCCGCTGCGCGCCGGGGGCGTCGCCCTGGGCCTCGTCACCTTCGTACGCGAGAGCGGTCCGGCCGTCTTCGACAGCGGCGCGGTCGCGGTGGCCGACGAGCTGGTCACCCGGGCCGCGATGTCCATCGACAACGCCCGCCGCTACACCCGCGAGCGCGCCGCGGCCCTGGCACTCCAGCGACAGCTCCTGCCACAGCATCTGCCGTCGAACTCCGCCGTCGATCTGGCCTATCGCTATCTGCCCACGGACGACATGAGCGGCGTCGGCGGGGACTGGTTCGACGTCATCCCGCTCTCCGGAACACGCGTCGGACTCGTGGTCGGGGACGTGGTGGGCCACGGGCTCCACGCGGCGGCCACCATGGGCCGACTGCGTACCACCGTACGGGCGCTCGCCCCCATGGACATGCCCCCCGACGAACTCCTCAAGCGGCTCGACGACCTTGTGGGGCAGTCGGCGGAGGACAGCGCGGACGCTCTGGGCGCACTCGCCGCCGAGGAGGACGTCGCGGCCGGGGCCACCTGCCTCTTCGCGGTGTACGACCCCGTGTCGCGACACTGCACCATGGCCCGGGCGGGCCACCTGCCGCCCGCCGTCGTGGAGCCCGACGGGCGTGTCAGCTTCCCGGATCTGCCGGCCGGCCCGCCCCTGGGGCTGGGCGGGCTGCCCTTCGAGTCCCTCGAGCTCGAACTGCCCGTGGGCAGTCTGGTGGCCCTCTTCACGGACGGTCTGGTCGAGGCACGCGACCGGGACATCGACAAGGGGCTGGAGATCCTGGGGAGGGTCCTCAGCGAGGGGTCGGGCTCCCTGGAGGATCTCTGCGATCGTGTCATCTCCGAACTGCTTCCGGGCGGCACGACCACCGATGACACGGCCCTCCTGCTGGTACGCACCCGCGAGCTCGACAGCCACAGGGTCGCCGCCTGGGAGCTTCCGGCGGAACCGGTCGCCGCCGGCCGGGCGCGCGAGCTGGTCGCCGGCCGGCTGACCGACTGGGGGCTGGACGAGCTCGTGTTCCCCACCGAGCTGATCGTCAGCGAGCTGGTCACGAACGCGGTCAGGTATGCCGAGGGCCCACTGCATGTGCGGCTCATCTACGACCGCACACTCCTGTGCGAAGTCGCGGACGCGGGCCACACCGCCCCTCACCTGCGCCACAGCGGCGACGACGACGAAGGCGGGCGCGGACTGTTCATCGTCGCCCAGCTCGTCCTGCGGTGGGGGACGCGCTACAGCCACTGGGGCAAGGCCATCTGGACGGAACAGGCACTGCCCACGGGCTGACCGTACGAGGACGCGTTCCGAGGCCGGGGGTGGTGGAAGAGGCCCCGAGGGGCTCTGCGTAGAGTTTCGGCCATCGAGACGTTGTGGGGCGATGTCTCAAAGATTTTGTGTGTGCGGGGGGATTCATCCATGTCGAAGACAGCTTTCGGGTGCGCTGCGAGGATCGCGGTGACGGCTCGTGGGTAGGCGGGGCAAGCCGGCCGAGCGCGCCGGGCGGGCGACCCGGGTCGCCGGGGCGCGCCGTGCCCCGCGCCGCAGCCCGCTGACCTGGCCGCCGCTCCAGCGCGCGCTGCCGCTGATGCGGCGCATGCGGCCCCGGTATCCGCGGCCGGGCCGGGACGGCTACCGGCGCTGGATACCCTCGTGGCGCCAGATCGTGGGTGCGTTCCTGATCGGCACCGGGCTGCTCACGTCCGTGGTGGCGATCGCGTACTGGCAGACGGAAATCCCCGAGAATCCGAATTCGTTCGCCACCCAGCAGAACAACATCTATTACTGGGCCGACGGCACCGAGATGTCCAGGACGGGCTGGGTCAGCCGCCAGGAAATGCCGTTGGAGAAGGTACCCGAGGACGTCCGCTGGGCCGTTCTCGCCGCCGAGAACGCGGGCTTCTACTCCGACCCCGGTGTTTCTCCGACCGGCATGCTGCGCGCACTGTCGCGCATGGTCGGCGGAGGGGAGACCCAGGGCGGCTCCACGATCACTCAGCAGTACGTCAAGAATGTGTACCTGAGTCAGGAGCAGACGATGTCCCGCAAGTTCACGGAGATGCTGCTCGCCGTCAAGATGGAGAACGCCTACAGCAAGGACGAGATCCTTGAGGCGTATCTCAACACCAGCTGGTTCGGCCGCGGGACATACGGAATTCAGCGGGCCTCCCAGGCGTACTACGGCAAGGAGGTCTCGCAGCTCAACGCGAGTGAGGGAGCATTCCTCGCCTCCCTCCTGAAGGGCGCCGGGCTGTACGACCCGACGCTCGGCCCCGAGAACCGCGAGCGCGCGGTCGAACGCTGGCGGTGGACGCTCGACCGCATGGTGGAGATCGGAAAGCTCTCACCGGCCGAGAGGGCCACGTACACCACCTTTCCCGAGCCCACCGAGAAGACCGGTGGACGCACCAAGGTGAGTGGCCAGCAAGGCTATCTCGTGGACCTGGCCAAGGCATCCGTCACACGCACCGGGAAGATCTCGGAAAAGGACTTCGACCTCGGCGGATACCAGATCTACACCACCTTCGACAAGACGAGGACGGCGGCTCTGGAGAAGTCGGTGCTCGAGTCCCGCAAGAAGCTCGACCCGAAGAAGCGCACATCCGACCAGTATGTGAGGACCGGCGCGGCGACGGTCGCGACGGACGGCCGGATACTCGCCATCTACGGCGGACCAGGGGCTCTCGAGCAGGGATTCAACGAATCCAACGCGGTCACCGTCCCCGCCGGGTCCGCCTTCAGCCCGTTCGTCTACGCCGCCGCCCTCACCGACGGCGTCGTCGCGCAACGCGACGCCCCGCGCCGGCCCGTCACACCGTCCACCGTCTACAACGGTCAGCACAACGCTTCCCTGATGACCCCTGAGGGCCCCTACTGGGACCGCAACGGCAAGGTGGTGAAGGGCAAGAACGACGGCGGGAAGAACTGGGGCTCCCACATCACACTGCGCAACGCCATGGTCAACTCCGTGAACTCCACGTTCCTCCAGCTCGGCATGGACGTCGGACTGGACCGGGTGAGCAAGCACGCGCAGAACGCCGGTCTGCTCCCGTCCAGCCTCGGCCGGCAGGTGCCCGGCTTCGCGCTCGGCAACTCGACACCGAGCGCCATCCGGATGGCCACGGCGTACGGCACGTTCGCCGCGCACGGCATCCGCTCCGAGCCGTACTCGGTGCTCCGCCTGACCCGCAACGGCTCGACGATCGACCTGCCCGAACGCCGGACCGGGCGAGCCTTCTCCCCGACTGTCTCCGACAACGTGACCGACGCGCTCAGGGGGGTCGTCGCCGAAGGAACCGGCCGGGCGGCGCAGGTGTCCGGGGTGCAGGCGGCCGGAAAGACCGGGACGACGGAGGACAACAAGGCGGCCTGGTTCGTCGGCTACACCGCGAAGGAAGCCACGGCGGTCGTGCTCTACCGGATGGATCTGCGGAAGCTGGAGCTGCTGTCCCTCGACGGTGTCGCCGGTTCCACGAGCAAGGCGCCCGGCCACGCGATGCCGGTCGACATCTGGCGCGACTACACGAAGACGGTGGCGGCACGCCCCTGAGGGGAGCGTGCCGCCACCGCGGCCGTCACGCCGGCGTGTGGTCCACGCCGGCGTCCGGTTCGCACCGGCATGTGGTTCACGCCGAGAGCTTGTTCACGCCGTCACTTGACGACGGCCTTCCAGTTCGGGGCCTGCCCCGGGTCGAGCGAGCGGAGCTGCTCCAGCACCTTCGGGTCCTGCGCGTCCATCCAGTCGGCCAGTTCCTTGAACGACACGCACTTCACGTCCTCGCGCGGGCAGATCTCCCGTATGACATCCTCCACGGCCTTCATGTAGATGCCGCCGTTCCACTGCTCGAAGTGGTTTCCGATGAAGAGCGGAGCCCGGCTGCCGTTGTAGACCCTGTTGAAGCCGTTCATGTACGCGTTGCGGGTGGTCTTCTCCCACGCGGGGTACTGTGCGGGATTTCCCTCGGTCTCGCCCTTGGACTGGTTGTAGAGGAAGTTGAAGTCCATGGAGAGCACCTGGATCTCCTTCTCGGGATACGGCAGCATCTGCAGCGGGAAGTCCCAGATGCCGTTCTTCTTGCGCGGCCATATCTGGAAATCCCCGGGCGAGCTGGCGTCGTAGCGCCACCCGAATTGCTTGATGGCCGGAAGAAGCGTCTCCTGGCCCTCCAGGCACGGAGCGCGGCCGCCGACGAACTCACGGTCCGGGTCGAAGGGCAGCGGCGGAAGATCCGTGAAACCGGTGTTGGTCTTCCACTTCTTGACCATGTCGTACGTCTGCTGGATCTCGCTCTTCCACTCCTCGGCACTCCAGTCGTTGCCCCCCTTCTCGCCGCAGAAGTGGCCGTTGAAGTGGGAACCGATCTCGTTGCCGTCCTTCCACGCCCCCCGGAGCTGCTCGAGCGTGGTTCTGATGTGGTGGTCCGTCGGGTACGAGATGGCCGCTGACCCGCTGTCGTGCTGCGGAGGGTCGTACACGCCCTTCTTCGCGGACGGCAACAGGTAGATGCCGGTCAGGAAGAACGTCATATGGGCGTCGCTCTCCTTCGCGACCTGCCGGAAGTGCGAGAAGAGCCGGTCGTCGCCCTCCAGGGCGCCGTCCCAGGAGAACACCACGAACTGCGGTGGCTTCTCGCCGGGTTTGAGCCGCTCCGCCTTGAGCTGGCCCGCCTGCGGTCCGGTGTAGGACGTGGAGCCGTCGCCCAGCACCTTCACCTTGCCGTCCCACGGCTCTTCCGTCCTCCGCCCGTCGTTCGGCTGACGCCCGTGCTTCTGGTCGTCGACCGCCCGGGCGCCGTCGGAGGTGCTGCCGGTGCCCCCCGCCGGAGGGTCTTCGCCCGGCACGAGATACCCGAGGGCGAGCGCGATGAACGCGAGCACCACGACGGAGACAGTGATTATGGCCATGCGGGGGCGCGTGCGTTTGCGTGCGTTCTTCCGGGCACGGCTGCGGGCGCTTCGGGTCATCGGCGTGGCGTCTCTCGGAACGAGGGAAGGCGTACTTTCGTACGACATGACGAAACGCATATTAGAACGGGCGTATGGTCCGTTGATGGGCGCCCGGCCTCTGCGGGGGACGGGCCCGTCCAGACGGGCCCGTCCATCGCGTCAGGAACTTTAAAGACACGACCTAGCGGCACTGTCCGAATCGGGGACCCTGTACGACGGTGCCTGTCTGGTGCAGTGCCGGTGTGTTGCCGTCACAGTGCAGGGATCCGGTGACCCGGTTGGCCTGGAACGCGGGGACGAGATCCTCGGGCAGCAGGCCGCTGCCGCTGTTGTCGGTGATCCTCACCGGTCCGGCGACGGTGTTGGCGGACGCCTGGAGGCCGCCGGTGTTGTCCTGGACGGTCAGGGGACCGGTGATGGTGTTGCCGGCGCAGGCCGTCGCCTCGTGATCCGATCCGATGCGCACGTAGCCGGTGCTCTTCTTCACGGTGAGAGGCCCGGTGAACTCCGACCCGCAGACGGTGAGGGCGAGTGCGCCGTCGGCGGACAGGGGGCCGGAGATGTCGGCCTCCGACACGGCCAGGGATCCGCCGGGGCGCACCGTGACCGGCCCGCTCTGGCTGCCGCCGGCGCCGATGCAGATCGCCTGTCCCGCGGTGACGGTGAGGGGTTCGTGGTGCGCTGTGGTGATGCACGGTGCGCTGAATCCGACGGTGACATCGGCGGGCGCTGCCGCCCCGCTCGGCGTGTGACTCGGGGCTCCGCTGTACGTCGCGGTGATCGCGTGGGAACCCGGCCGGAGCCCGCTCGTACGGAACTGGGCCCGGCCGGCGTCGAGCGGCGCCGTCGCCAGCCGGGTCGTCCCGTCGAAGAAGGTGACCGTGCCGCTCGGGGTGCCCGGCGCGGGGTTCGCCGAGGCGACCGTGGCGGTGAAGGTGACGGGGTGCCCGAACAGCGGCGCCGCCGTGTCCGGGGCCACGGTGACCGACGTTCCGTACCGGAAGGAGACGATCGCCTTGCCATTGCCGCGGTTGACGCCCTGGACGAGGGACACGTCGGTGGCCGTCGGCGCCGCGAAGCTGCTTCCGCCTCCGCCTCCGGCCCCGAACAGATTGTCGGGATTTCCGCCACCGGAGCCGCCGCCACCGCCGAAGTAGCCGCCGCCTCCGCCCCCGCCGCCGTTTCCTCCGCGGGCACCGTTGCCCCCGGCGCCTCCGCTGCCCGGGTTGGGCAGGCCGGTGTTGGGGTCGATGTCGCTCCCGGCTGTTCCGGGGCCGCCCAGGCGTGAGTTGGGGCTGCCGGTGCCGTGCGCGGTCTGGGACGCGCCGCCGCCGGCCACACCGGACCCCTCGGGGCCGCCTCCCTGGCCGCCGGCCTCGCCCGCGAGGCCGCCGCCGTCGCCACCGCCCAGCAGGGGCCCGCCGTTGCCCGCGCCGCCTCCGCCGCCCGCGACCAGGACCCGGTCGGCCGGGCCGAAGGCGCCGGTCCGTACGTCGGTGGCGCCGCCCCCGGAACCGCCTCCGCCATGCGCACCGCCGCCTCCGGACCCGTGGCCGAAGCCGCCGGGCCGGGCGTACTCGCCGCGCCGGGACGAGCCGGGGACGCCGGCGCCTCCGACGGTGATCTGGAGATTCTGCCCGGCGCTGACAGCGAGTGAGGCCCGGGTCTCGCCGCCGAGTCCGCCGTCAGCGCCCGCGTTCGGGGGATTGGGGGTGACGAAGCCGGCCGCGCTGCCGCCCTCGCCGCCGAACAGGGCGACGGTGACCGCACCCACCCCTTCGGGGACCGTGAACGTGTCCGTTCCCACCGTGGTGTACGTGCAGGTGGGAGGCGAGCTGGTGAAGACACCGCCGGTGCCGCACGGCGCTGTCTGCGTGTTCGCCTGGTCGGCGGACACGGGAAGAGCCGTCATGGTGGCTGCCAGGAGGCCGGCGACGCCGGCCACCACCACAGTTCTGGATCTGAACATCATCAACAAAAATCCCAACGGGGGTACAGGGGGCAGGGATCAGATGCCGTCGTCGGCGCAGAGCGCCCAGGCGTCGGTGTAGGTGTTGGGCGAGCTTCCTCCGCCGGTGTGGGTGAAGGCCGTCCAGTACGCGGCCGTGGTGGCCCCGTCGTTGACCGGGGTGCCGCCGGAGTCGCTGGGGAAGGTCCCGTTGAGGTGGTCGCCGACCGACCCCGGGCCGGTGAAGTCGGTGGTCGTCACGCCGCCACCGCTGATGGCGGCGCCGCCGCTGACGAGCGTTCCGTCGCTCTCGCCGCAGCCGACCGTCGCGGTCTGGCCGGAGGTGGCCGCGGTCGGGCCGCTCACCTCGGTGAAGCGCACCTTCACGCTGGTGCCGCTGACGTCGATGTCGTCGCCGCTGCAGATCGCGTAGGCGTACGTCGTGTTGTTGCTGTTGCCGCCGCCACCGTTCCAGCCGACCGCGGTCCAGGAGTCGGGGTTGGTCTCGCCGTCGGCCGCGGCCTTCTGGCCGTAGCTGTGCGCGGCGTCGTTGAAGGTGGGGAAGCCGGCGATCGGCTTGAGGCTGCCGACGCTGGCCGGGGTGATGCGGGCGCCTCCGCCGAGCAGGCGCGTATTGGCCGGGCAGGTCGCCACGACGAGGCCCACCGTCCCGCTGGTGGTGGGTCCGGCGATCTTGTTCATGACCACCTGGGTGTGGTCGATCAGGCTGCTGCTGAAGCACATTGCGTAAGGAGTGCTGGAGAAGGAGCCGTTCACCGCGCCGCCGCTGCCGCCGATGCCGAGCCAGTACGTCACATCGGTGCCGACGACGCCGGTGGAGCCGGTGTACTCCGTGCTGCCGTCGGGGCTCGGTGAGGTGCCGTTCACCTTGTTGCCGTTCGACGACGTACCGGTGCCGATGGCCTGGGTGATGCCGCCGCCGGAGATCAGACCGCTGCTGCACGCGGCGTTGGTGGATATCTCGGAGAAGGCGGAGACGGGCCCGGCGGTGGCGCCGGGCGTCTTCACCGTCACGCCGACCGTGTCGGCGTACGCGATTCCCGGTACCAGCATGGCCAGCAGGGCGCTCGCGACCAGCGCCTTACCCGCGACGGGGCGTCGCAGGAGCGTTCTTCTCATCGGGTGTTCCTTTCGGAGGTCCATCCCGGCGGGGACGGCGGGGACGGTGGGGGCAGTGAGGACGGCATGGCGACGCCGTGCCGGGAGGGTCTTCGGTCTCCCGGCACAGGGAGGTGCGCGCACGGTGTCAGGGGCGTTGGCCGGCTGCCGCAGCCGGAGCCGGAGCCGGAGCCGGAGCCGCAGCCGGAGCCGGAGCGGGGAACGGCGATGCGGAAAACCGGCAGCGAGGCGGATCCAGGTCGTGGAACGCCATGAGGCGCAACCGGGGGCTGTGGTTGCGCCTGCGGACTTTATCAGTCAGATCGTCTGGCAAGTATGGCTGATTCAGTAGCTTCGCCTAGCAAATGCGATACCCATCAGTAGCCCCGGGTGTCGCGCTCGACGTGCGGTCAGAGCTGCGGGACGGATGGGGCGATCCCGAGCATGGGGGCGATGGCCCGCCAGATCGTGGCCTGGGCCGTGGCGAGGTCGACGCGGGGGTCGTCCAGCATCAGGCGGATGCCGAGGCCGTCGCACAGGGCCAGGACCAGGGTGCTGAGCGCGGCGACGTCGCAGTCGGTGAACTCGCCCGACGCGATGCCCCGTTCCACGGCTCCGCCGACCCACGCGTGGAGCTGGTCGTACAGGTCGACGGCGAGGTGCCGGGCCGCCTCGTCGCCCTGCCCGTGGGCCCCCGGTCCGACGTCCCCGAGGGCAGCAGGGTCAGCCTCTCGATCCGCCCCGAGAAGATCTGGCTCTCCGACTTCGAACCGGGCATGGCCCAGGTGACCGGAATCGTCCGGGAGACCGTCTACTCCGGCCCGACCACCACCTACCTCATCGAACTCGGCCCCGGCGTCACCGTGCACGTACTGGAGCAGAACACCGTCCGTTCCCGCATGGAGGACCGCTGGAGCGGCGGCGAGCAGGTCGAGATCGGCTGGAAACCCGAACACTGCCTGGTCCTCGGCTGATCCCGCGACCCCGCCGCCGTCCCGTACCCACCGGAGGAACACCCCCCATGAACCACGACGTCATCGTGCTCGGCGCCGGTCTCGCCGGCCTCGCCGCCGCACGCGACCTCGCCGCGGGCGGAGCCGACGTCCTCGTCGTCGAGGCCCGCGACCGGGTCGGCGGACGCGTCGAACAGACCGCACTGCCCGACGGCCGCCTCGTCCAGCTCGGCGGCGAAGTGGTCGGCCGCGCGCACACCGCCTACACCGCCCTCGCCGCCGAGCTGGGCCTCCGCCTCGTCCCCAGCTACGTCGCCGAGCCCGGCGCCCTGACCCGCGACACCCCCGAAGGGATCTCCGCCGGAGACCCGCCCCACTGGTTCGGCCCCGGCGACGACGCCTCCCACACGAAGGTCACCGCCGCCTTCTCCGCCCTGGCCCACACCGTCGACCCGGACGACCCGTGGGCCCACCCCGACGCCGCCGCCCTCGACCGGCTCTCCGTCGGCGACTGGCTGCGGGCCGAAGGCGCCACCCCCGCCGTCGTACGCCTCTGGGAGATCGGCCAACTCGCCCTCGCTGACGGCTCGTACGAACGCACCTCCCTGCTCGCCGCGCTGCGCAAACACGCGGCCGTCCCCGGCCTCGGACACTACGAGTACGAGGCCTGGGAGGGACTGCGGGTGGCCGAGGGCTCGGCGACCGTCGCCCTGCGCATGGCCGCGGAACTCGGCGACCGGGTCCGCACGGGCAGGCCGGTCGAGGCGGTCACGGTCCGCCGGCCCGGCGGCTGCGCCGTACGCCTCGCGGGCGGCGAGACCCTCACCGCCGGCGCCGTCGTCAGCGCCCTCCCCGTCGGCCCGCTCCGCTCGGTCGCCGTCACCGGCGTCAGTGACGAGCGCCTCGCCTCACTGCACCGCCAACGCCACGCCCTCGCCGCCAAGTTCACCGCCGCCTACGACCGGCCCTTCTGGCGCGACCGAGGGCGCAGCGGCCTCTCCGAATGCGAAGGGGTCCTCGGCAGCACCTGGCCGCAGAGCGACGGGATCCTCTCCGCCCTCGTCCCGCCCGAGCGGTACGGCGTCCTGCTGGGCACACCCGCCCCGCTGCGCACCCCCGAACTCCTCGCCGCCATCGCCCGCCTCTACGGCGACGAGGCCCACCGGCCCCTCGCCACGTACCTGCGCCTGTGGGGCACCGACCCCTGGACCCAGGGGTACCTCACCCAGTGGACCCCCGGAGACGTCATGGCCGTCGGTCCCCGCCACGGCACCCACGAACCGCCCTTCTACGTCTGCGGATCCGACCAGTGGGTGGCCGGCTACATGGAGGGGGCCGTCCGCACCGGACGGGCCGCGGCGAGGGAGGCGCTGCGCCGTGGCTGACGCTCTGGAGAACCACATCGGAGGCGTGGACCGGCCCGCCGCCTCGGGCGCGACCATGGAGCTCACCGACCCCGCCACCGGCCGGGTCCACCGCCACGCCCCGCGCTCCGGCCGGGCCGACACGGACGCCGCCTGCGCGGCGGCGGCAGCGGCGTACCCGCACTGGTCCTCGACGACCCCCGCCACCCGGCAGCGCGCCCTGCTCGCCGTCGCCGACGCGATCGAGGCACACGCGGACGCCCTGACGGCCGCCGAGAGCGCGGACACCGGAAAACCGCCGGAGCAGTTCCGGACCGAGGAACTGCCCGCGATCGTCGACGCCGTCCGCTACTTCGCCGGAGCAGCCCGGAATCTGCCGGGCGCCGCCGCGGCCGAGTACACCGAGGGCCGCACCTCCCTGCTGCGCCGCGAACCGGTCGGCGTCTGCGCCCAGATCACGCCCTGGAACTACCCGCTGATGATGGCGGCGTGGAAGATCGCCCCCGCCCTCGCCGCCGGCAACACCACCGTCCTCAAGCCAGCCGACACCACCCCGTCCTCGTCCGTCCTGCTGGCCCGGATCGCGGCCGCCCACCTGCCCCCGGGAGTCCTCAACGTCGTCTGCGGCGACCGCGACACCGGCCGGGCCCTCACCGCCCACCGCGCGGTCGCCCTGATCGCCGTCACCGGCAGCGTCCGGGCGGGCCAGGAGATCGCGGCCGCGGCGGCCGCCGGCCTCAAGCGGGTCCACCTGGAGCTCGGCGGCAACGCCCCCGTCATCGTCCACGACGACGTCGACATCGCGTCCACCGCGGCGGCACTCGCCGCGGTCGCCTTCTACAACGCCGGCCAGGACTGCACCGCCCCCACCCGGCTCCTGGTCCACGCACGCGTCCACGACGCGTTCCTCACGGCCTTCACCGCGGCGACCCGCGCACTACGCCCCGGCACGGACCTCGGCCCGCTCAACAACGCGACCCAGCTCGCCGCGGTGCGGGGGCTGCTGGACCGTCTGCCGGACCACGCCGAGATCGTCACGGGCGGCACCCGGATCCCACGGCCCGGCTTCTTCCACGAGCCCACGGTCGTCACCGGCGTGCGCCAGGACGACGAGATCGTGCAGGAGGAGATCTTCGGCCCGGTCGTGACCGTGCAGCCCTTCGCCGACGAGACCGAGGCGCTGCACCTCGCCGACGGCGTCCGCTTCGGCCTCGCCGCCAGTGTGTGGACCACCGATCACGACCGCGCGATGCGCGCGATGCGGGCCCTCCACACCGGGATCGTCTGGGTGAACACCCACGGCACCACCGTCTCCGAGATGCCGCACGGTGGAGTCAAACACTCCGGCTACGGCAGCGATCTCTCCCTGAGCGGTCTTCTCGACTACACCCGGGCCAAGCACGTCATGCTGTGACGTCTTCTTCCTCGCGATCTCTTGCTCGCGACCCGCCGCCGCGCCGACCCGCGCCCGCCGTGCTCAGGAGCGGGCGCAGTCGGGGCACAGGCCCCGGTAGGTCACCTCGACGCCGGAGACGGCGAAGCCGAACCGCTCGGCGGCGGGCAGGTCGGCCAGCGGATCGCCGACGGGGTGGACGTCGCGGATGGCGCCGCAGCCCGAGCAGATCAGGTGGTGGTGGGGGTGGTGGGCGTTCGGGTCGTAGCGCTTGGCCCGCCCGTCGCTGGACACCTCGGTCACCTCGCCGAGCGCGACCAGCTCGCCGAGGGTGTTGTAGACCGTCGCGCGGGACACCTCGGGCAGGCGGGCGGTGGCGCGTGCGAGCACCTCGTCCGCGGTGAGGTGGACATGCTCGCCGCTGAGCACCTCGGCGACCACCCGGCGTTGGGCCGTCATCCGCCAGCCACGTCCCCGGAGCCGTTCCAGCAGATCACTCATACCCGCCACCTTAACCGTGTGCTCCGACGAATGAATCCGTCCGTTCCGGTGTCGCATTGACTTGGACTTAGTCCATCATAGGATCTGTTCCGGCGACAACCAAGGGACAGGACGACAGCGGGGAAGCCCACAGGGCGAAGATCCCCCACCGGGGACCGGCGCCCTGACCGTTCCGCCACCGGTTAGTTCCCGAGCACAGTGATCCCGCCTGATCCGGAAGGATTGACATGCCTGAGAACCATGACGCGATCGTCACCGACGAGAAGCAGGAGGGCGGAGGCGGCTGCCCGGTCGCCCACGGCCGTGCCCCGCACCCGACCCAGGGTGGCGGCAACCGTCAGTGGTGGCCCGAGCGCCTCAACCTGAAGATCCTGGCCAACAACCCCGCCGTGGCCAACCCCCTCGGTGAGGAGTTCGACTACGCCGAGGCGTTCAAGAACCTCGACCTCGCGGCCGTGAAGCGGGACATCGCCGAGGTGCTCACCACCTCGCAGGACTGGTGGCCGGCCGACTTCGGTCACTACGGCCCGCTGATGGTCCGCATGGCCTGGCACAGCGCCGGCACGTACCGCATCAGCGACGGCCGCGGTGGCGCGGGCGCCGGTCAGCAGCGCTTCGCCCCGCTCAACAGCTGGCCGGACAACGGCAACCTGGACAAGGCCCGCCGTCTGCTGTGGCCGGTCAAGAAGAAGTACGGCCAGGCCATTTCCTGGGCCGACCTCATGATCCTCACCGGCAACGTCGCCCTGGAGACGATGGGCTTCAAGACCTTCGGCTTCGCCGGTGGCCGCGCTGACGTCTGGGAGGCCGACGAGGACGTCTACTGGGGTCCCGAGACCACCTGGCTCGACGACCAGCGCTACACCGGCGACCGCGAGCTGGAGTCCCCGCTCGGCGCGGTCCAGATGGGCCTCATCTACGTCAACCCCGAGGGCCCCAACGGCAACCCGGACCCGATCGCCGCGGCCCGCGACATCCGTGAGACGTTCCGCCGCATGGCGATGAACGACGAGGAGACCGTCGCGCTGATCGCCGGTGGCCACACCTTCGGCAAGGCGCACGGCGCCGGCCCGGCCGACAACGTCGGCGCCGACCCCGAGGCCGCCCCGATCGAGGCGCAGGGCCTCGGCTGGGCCAGCACGTACGGCTCCGGCAAGGGCGCCGACGCGATCACCTCCGGCCTGGAGGTCACCTGGACCACCACGCCCGCCCAGTGGGGCCACGACTTCTTCAAGCACCTCTTCGAGTACGAGTACGAGCTCACCCAGAGCCCGGCCGGTGCGAACCAGTGGGTCGCGAAGAACGCCGAGGCGATCATCCCCGACGCCCACGACGCGTCGAAGAAGCACCTCCCGACCATGCTCACCACCGACCTGTCGCTCCGCTTCGACCCGGTCTACGAGCAGATCTCGCGGCGCTTCTACGAGAACCCGGACCAGTTCGCCGACGCCTTCGCCCGCGCCTGGTTCAAGCTGACCCACCGCGACATGGGCCCGCTCGTCCGTTACCTGGGCTCCGAGGTCCCGTCGGAGGAGCTCATCTGGCAGGACCCGCTGCCGGCCCGCACCGGCGAGGTGCTCGACGCCGCCGACGTCGCCTCCCTCAAGGAGCGGATCCTCGGCACCGGCCTCACCGTCACCCAGCTGGTCAACGCCGCCTGGGCCGCCGCCTCCTCCTTCCGCGGCAGCGACAAGCGCGGCGGCGCCAACGGCGGCCGCATCCGCCTGGAGCCCCAGCGCAACTGGGAGGTCAACAACCCCGACGACCTGGCCCAGGTCCTGCGCGCCCTGGAGAGCATCCAGGAGTCCTTCAACTCCGCCGGGTCCGGCGGCAAGCAGGTCTCCCTCGCCGACCTCGTCGTGCTCGCGGGCACCGCGGCCGTCGAGCAGGCCGCCAAGGACGCCGGTTTCGACGTCGAGGTCCCGTTCGCGGCGGGCCGTGTGGACGCCTCCGCCGAGCAGACCGACGTCGAGTCCTTCGCCGCGCTGGAGCCGGCCGCGGACGGCTTCCGCAACTACCTGGGCAAGGGCAACCGCCTGCCGGCCGAGTACCTGCTCATCGACAAGGCGAACCTGCTCACCCTGTCCGCCCCGGAGACGACCGTCCTCGTCGGCGGTCTGCGCGCCCTGGGCGTGACCCAGGCGCAGTCCTCGCTCGGCGTCTTCACGGACACGCCCGGCAAGCTGACGAACGACTTCTTCGTCAACCTGCTCGACCTGGGCACCACGTGGAAGTCCACCTCGGAGGACCAGACCACGTTCGAGGGCCGCGACGCGGCCACCGGCGAGCTCAAGTGGACCGGCACCCGCGCCGACCTGGTCTTCGGCTCCAACTCCGAACTCCGGGCCCTGGCGGAGGTCTACGCGAGCGACGACGCCAAGGAGAAGTTCGTCCAGGACTTCGTCGCGGCGTGGACCAAGGTCATGGACCTGGACCGGTTCGACCTCGTCTGATCACGACGTCCGGGCCGGCCCCTCACGGGCCGGCCCGGACGCCCGCACCGCACGCTCATGGTGTCCCCATGACGATGGTGCCGGCCGTCAGCCGTCCTGCAGGATGATGTCCTTCAGCCGGTCCAGGTCCTGCGCCGTGAATCCGGCGGGCCGCATGACGGCGTTCCAGCCGTCGACGTACGCGACCTTGTACGTGTGGCCGTGGCCGTCCGGTACGCCCGTGGAGAACGGCAGGTCGGCGGTGATCTGCCAGAAGGTCACAAAAGGTATCCAGACCATCGCTTCGAGCACGTCCCCGCCGGGCGCCTCGCCGATCCAGTCGGGTTCGGAGAGGACCAGGTCGGGACTCCACCAGACGATCGGATCGGACGGGTGCATGAGGTAGAGCACCCTCGTCCCGTCCCACGGCCGGTCCGCCGGAGCCATCCCGGTGGCCGGGTCGTCGGTGAACCGGACGGTCCGCCCCTCCTTGTAGACGGGCTCGATCTCGGGACTCCCCGCGTCGCGCTGATCGCTGAACTCGCGGAACAGGATGTTGAAGTTGGGCGGGCCGGCGAACAGCGTGCCGGCGGTGCGGTTGCGCAGGTCGTACTCCCCGCTGAAGGCCGTCTCGCCGCCGAACGACCCCAGGCTCTCACCCGCCACGAACAGCCGCGGACGCTGCTCCTGGGGCAGCTTGGACCAGGTGTCGTAGACCGCGTCGTAGAGTTCGCGGCCGGCCTCGCGCGCCTTGGACTGGTCGACGAGGTACGACATCCACGACGGCAGGTACGAGTACTGCATCGCCACGGTGGCCGAGTCGCCGTTGCCGAGGTACTCGAACGAGTCCACAGCGGCGGGATCGACCCAGCCGCTCCCCGTCGTCGTCATCACCAGCAGGTTCTCGCGCTCGAAGCCGCCCGCCCGTTCGAGGTCCGCGACGGCTCGGGTCGCCCGGGTCTCCGCGTCGTCGGAGGTCGCCAGCCCGGCGTAGGCCCGGATGGGCTCCTGCGCCGCGAGGTGCGTGAACGCGCCGATGTCGCGGGCCGACGGTCCGCTGCCGGTGAAGGCCCGGCCCTCCCTGCCCAGCGAGTCCCACGGCACGAGAGAACCGGGCCCGCCCGAGCGCAGGGCGGACGTGGGCTGGTGCACGCCTTCCGGCGTCTGCGTGTCACGCAGCGAGAACGTCTCGTTGGCCGCGTTCACGAAGCCGTCCAGCAGCAGCCCGGCGAACGCGGCCCACACCAGACCCGCCACCGCCAGCCAGCCGACCACCCGAGCCGCCCGCCTGCCGATCCAGCGCCCGAGCAGGCCCGAGGCCCAGCGGTACACACCCCGGATACCCCGCCCGGCCAGCAGCAGGAGCCAGAAGACGAGAGCTGCGACGAACGGGCAGGCGACGGCGGTGAGGACGTCGTAGTCGGTGACGCCCATGAGTTCGCGGATCTCGTGCTGCCAGTACTGTCCGAGCCCGAACGAGAGGCCGAACAGCACGGTCGCGCTGACGATCAGGACGAGCCACGACCTGCGCGAGGGGCTCCGCGCGTCCCGGTCGGCGAAAGCGCGCCACACGTAGGCCGCGACCACGCCGAGGCCGTACCCGATGGCCGCGCCGATGCCGCAGACCAGTCCTTGGAGCACGCCTCCGCGGGGAAGCAGCGACGGAGTGAAGGACAGGCACGCGAGGACGAGCGCGCCCCAGCAGCCGGGCAGCGTGAGGCGGGGGAGCAGCCGACGGCGCTTCCCGGAGGAGGGGGACGGCTCGGCGTGCGACGGCTCGGCGTGGGACGGCGGGTCCGCCGGAGGCACTGGCGGGTCATGCAACATGGCTTTCCTCCGGGACAATGGTCCCAAGGCCCGACAGGCAGTGCCATCCGAGCCACTGCCCGGGAGCCGGTGGAGCGGCGGGAGGTCGACCCATGAGCAGGCGCTGGACCGCGCGGCTGGCCCTGGCGGCGGGATTGGCGGCGCTTCTGGTGCTGGTGGTCTTCGGCGGCCTAGGAAGCCTCGTGCTCATGGGGGTGGGGTGGGCCGGACTGGGGCTCACGGCGGCAGGCGTGTGGTGGATGCTCACCCACACCGGCTGGATCAGGGCGCTGGCCCTGCTGCTGGTGGTCGCCGCGCCGGTCGCGGTGCTGGTGCTGTACGCGGCCGCCGGGCTGCTGTGGGTCGTGCTGGTGTCGCTCGGCCTGTGGCTGCTGGCCGTCGGCGCGGGCAGGGCCGCGCTCGCCGACGGCACCTCACCGGCCATGCCGGAGCGCCCCGTCGGCCGGGCCCGGCGACCGTTCCTGATCATGAATCCGCGCTCGGGTGGCGGAAAGGTCGGGAAGTTCCGTCTGGCGGAGCGGGCCAGGGCCCTGGGCGCCGAGGTGGTCGTCCTGGATCCGGCCCACCGGCAGGATGTCGCCGAGCTGGCGCGACGGGCCGTCCGGGACGGAGCCGACCTGCTCGGCGTCGCGGGGGGTGACGGTACGCAGGCGCTGGTCGCCGGGGTGGCCGCGGAGCACGACATCCCGTTCATGGTGATCAGCGCCGGCACCCGTAACCACTTCGCCATGGATCTGGGGCTGGACCGGCAGGACCCCTCCACGTGTCTGGAGGCACTGACCGACGGCGTCGAACTGCGCGTCGACATCGGCCACATCCACGCGGGCCACGTCCCTACGGGAGAGCCCGCGGACCGGAACGCGGGGCGCGTCTTCGTCAACAACGCCTCGTTCGGCGTGTACGCGGCGGTCGTGCAGAGCCCCGCGTACCGCGACGACAAGGCCCGCACCATGCTGGAGATGCTGCCGGATCTGCTGACCCACCACAGCGGCGCGCGGCTGAGCGTCAGCGCCGGCCCGCTGACGGTGGACGGTCCCCAGGCCGTGCTGGTGAGCAACAACCCCTATCAGCGAGGCGACTCGGCGGGACTGGGGCGCCGGGAGCGACTGGACTCCGGCGAGCTGGGCGTGCTGAGCGTCGACGTCACCAGCGCCGCCGAAGCGGCGCAGCTCCTGCTGTACGGCGGGCAGGGCCGCGGGCTGACCGAAGTCACCGCCCGGGAGGTCGTCGTCGACGCCGACGCTCCCGTCATCCCCGTCGGTGTCGACGGCGAGGCCTTGATGCTGCCCACCCCCGTGCACTGCCGTCTCGCGCCCGGTGCTCTGCGCGTGCGCGTGCCCCGGCACCGGCCCGGCGTGCCGTACAGCCCGCCGCCCGTGGACTGGCGCCGGGTGCGGCGCCTGGCGCTGACGATGGGGCGGGTCGCGGCCGGACGCGGCGCCGACTGATCAACGGCCCGTGCTCCCGTCCGCGGGGGGCGTCCACTCCGCTCCGGTGCGCCGGCGGAAGGCGGCGACGGCGGCCTCCACGGTGGGGAAGAAGTGCCGGGGGTCGATGGTGCGGGTGAGCTCGTACCGTTCGATCTTCCGCCGCACGGGGTCCTTGAGCTCGGCGAATACGAGGTGTACGTGCTCCGCGTTGAGCGTCTCGTCGAGTTCCTCCAGAACGTCGGCGGCGGTGGTGTCCACGTCGGTCATGGGCTCCGCCGCGATCACGATCCAGCTCGGCCGCGGGTCCGTGCCGGCCAGCCGCCTGATCTCGTCGCGGAAGGTCCTGGCGTTGGCGAAGAAGAGCGGGGCGTCGAACCGGTAGATCACCAGGCCCGGCAGCTGCCCGGCCCGCGGGTAGGAGCGGATGTCGTGGTAGCCCTCCAGACCCGGCACCCGCCCCAGCACGGTGTGGTACGGCCACCAGGCGCGCCGGAAGACGTCGAGCACGGACAGGGCCACGGCGATGGCGATCCCGGGCAGCACACCGAGCAGGGCCACGCCGACGAAGGCCGCGCAGCACAGCAGGAAGTCCGACCGGCTCTGCCGCCACAGCCGGACCACCCCGGGGAGGTCGGCCAGGGACAGCGACGCGGTGATGACCACGGCGGCGAGGGCCGGCTGGGGCAGATCGCGGAACAGCCCCGGAGCGAACACGAGCATGAGGACGATGAGCCCCGCCCCGACGACCCCGGTGAGCTGGCTGCGGGCCCCCGCGCGCTCCGCCACCGCCGTACGGGACCCGCTCGAACTGACCGGGAAGCCCTGGAAGAGACCGGCCGCCAGGTTGGCCGCACCGATCCCCGCCATCTCCTGGTTGCCGCGGACCTCCTGCCCCGTGCGGGCCGCGAAGGCCGAGGCGTTGGAGATCGTGTCGGCCAGGGACACCAGGGCGATGCCCATCGCACCGCCCAACAGCAGCGCGAGGTCCCCGAGCCGCACGTCGGGGATCGTGAACGGCGGGAAGCCCTCCGGCAGTTCCCCGACCAGACTCACGCCGCGCGCGCCCAGGTCGAGGACCCCGACGGCGGTGATCGCCAGGACCACCATCACGAGCACCGCGGGAACCTTCGGCAGGAACCGCTGCAACACCAGGATGACGACGATCCCGCCGACGCCGACCGCGGCGGCGGCCGGTACCGCCGCCCCCTCGGCCAACGCCCGTACGAAGCCGACGAACTCACCGATCAGGCCGTCCGCCTCGACCTTGAAGCCGAGCAGCTTGGGCAGCTGACCGATCAGAATGGTCAGGGCCAGGCCGTTCATGTAGCCGATCATCGTCGGTTTGGAGATCAGATCGGCGATGAAGCCCAGCTTCGCCACCGAGGCCAGGATCATGATGACCGCCACCATGAGAGCGAGCATCGACGCCAGCGCGACGGCCCGGCCGGGATCCCCGCCGGCCGCCACCAGGGGCAGCACGGTGGCGGCGATCATCGGCCCCAGTGAGGAATCGGGGCCGAGCACCAGGATCCGGGACGGCCCGCACACCGCGTATCCGAGCAGGCAGAGAATCGTCGTGTACAGGCCGGTGATGGGCGCCAAGCCCGCCAACTCGGCGTACGCCATGCCCTGCGGCACCAGCAGTGTGGTCAGGACGACTCCCGCGACCAGGTCCTTGACCAGCCACTCGCGCCGGTACGACGCCGCCGCACGGACCCCGGGAACAGCGCGGAGCCGGGACAGAACCTCATGGCTGTCGGGCCGGGCGGTCACGGGCCGTCCTTCCGTTCAGGCGCGCCTCGACCGGCGGGCCAGGAGCTTGCCCAGTTCCCATACGAGCAGGAGGGCGAAAGCGGCCAGCAGCGCCCAGCCGAACTGCCTCGCGTCGATCTCGGTCGTCCCCAGGATGCGGCGGAAACCGTCCATCTGGGTCACCAGCACCGCGAGCACGAACTGGGCCAGGGCGACCCAGTTCATCTGCTTGCTGTCGAAGGTGGACGCGGTCAGCACCGAATCCGTCTCGCTGCGGCACTCGAACGCGGCAACGATCAGACAGAGCGCGAAGGCGGTGAACGCGATCGACTGACCGGTCCCGGTGCTGTCGAAGTGGGCCTGACCGAGCTTGATCAGCCCGAGCAGGACGATGGTGATCGCCAGCCCGCCCAGCCCGACGGTCACCAGCACGGGCCGGGTGAGCACCGATTCCCCGCGTGGACGAGGCCTGCGTCGCATGAGCCCGGGACTCTCCTGGTCGAAGCCCAGCGCGAAGCCGAAGGAGGCGTTGACCACGAAGTGGATCCACAGTACCTGCGGCGGGGTGAAGGGCTCACCGGCGGCGATGTTGAAGACGGTGGCCCCGAGGAACGTCAGGACGAACGTGACCAGCAGGAGCAGGACGAACCGGATGTACTTGGTGAGGTTGTCGTAGATCCTCCGGCCCTGCTCGACGGCGTAGACGATGGTGGCGAAGTTGTCGTCGGAGAGGATCATGCGTCCGGCGTTCTTCGCCACATCCGTGCCGCTGCCCATGGCGATACCGATGTCGGCGGCCTTGATGGCGGGCGCGTCGTTGACACCGTCCCCGGTCATCGCCACGACGTCGCCCTTCTTCTTGAGCGTGTTGGCGAGCAGCACCTTGTGCTCCGGCGCGACCCGCCCCACCACACCGATGCCGTCGATACGGGAGAGCTGTTCCTCCTCGCTCATGGCGGCGAAATCGGCGCCGAGGACCGCCTCGCCGGGGATGCCGAGCTGCCGGGCGATCGCCGCACCGGTGGTGACGTCGTCACCGGTCACCATGCGGACCCGGATGTGCCCCGCCTGGGCACCGGCCACGGCGGCCCTGGCCTCCTCACGGGGCGGATCGACCATGCCGACGAGACTGGTCATCCGCAGCGCGGTGACGTACGCGAGCAGGTCGCCGTCCGGATCGAAGCCCGCCGCATCCAGATCCCGGGTGGCCGCCGCCATCACCCGGCGCCCCTCGCTGCCCATGCGCGCGGTCCGCTCCTCGGCACGCGCGGCCAGTTCGGCGTCCCACGGAACGGTCTCGCCCGCCGCGAGCGCGGTGGCGGCCCGCGCCGCCACCGCAGGGACCGCGCCTTTGACGAAGCACCGGACGACCTGCCGCCCGGAGGCGTCGACCGCCGAATGGAAGGTGGCCATCAGCTTGTAGGTCGGGTCGAACGGCAGCGTGGCGAGCCGGGGCAGGCTCTCCCGGGTGGCGTCGATGTCCAGCCCGGCCTTGTGCGCGAGCACCAGAAGCGCGCCCTCGGTGGGGTCGCCCACCACGGCGCCGTCCACCAGCTTCGCGTCGCTGGCCATCACGTACGGCAGGATCGCGTCCTCGATGCCCGCGGCGGAACCCGCGGCATGGTGGACCTTCCCGTCGAGCCCGTACCCCGTGCCCGAGACGGTGTACCGGTCGGTCGGACTCACCACTTCGACCGCGGTCATCTGGTTCATCGTCAGGGTGCCGGTCTTGTCCGAGTTGATCGCCGATGTGAACGCCAGGGTCTCGACCGACGGCAGCTCCTTGACGATGGCGTTCCGCTTCGCCAGGTTGAGGCTGCCGACGGACAGGATCGCCTGGGTCACGGTCGGCAGGGCCTCGGGGATGGCCGCGATGGCCAGGGACACCGCGCTGACGAACAGGACGTCCCAGGCCTGGCCTCGCTCCCGTCCCAGGGCGAACATCACGATCATGGTCAGGGCCGCCGCCCCCGTGATCCACAGCGTCAGGGTGTCGAGTTCCTTCGTGAGCGGCGGTACTTCCTTCTCGGTGGCCGACAGCATCCCGGAGATCTTGCCGAGTTCCGTGTCGACGCCGGTCGCGGTGACGACGAGCACGCCGCTGCCGTGGGTGACCGGGGTGTTCATGAACGCCATGCCGCTCTGGTCACCGGGCGCCGCCCGCGGGACCGTCAGCGTGGCGGTGTCCTTCGCGGCGGGAACGCTCTCGCCGGTCAGCGCCGACTCGTCGATCTGCAGGGCGCTGGCCTCGATGACGCGTCCGTCCGCCGCCACTTGGTCCCCGGCGGCGATGAGCACGATGTCGCCGACGACCAGTTGTTCGGCGGGGATCTCGGCCTCCGTCCCGTCCCTGCGCACCCGCGCCGTCGCCTTCATCATCGACTGCAGCGCGTTCATCGCGCTCTCGGCCTTGCCTTCCTGACGCAGGCCCACGACCGCGTTCAGCAGGGTCAGGACGATCAGCAGGATCCCGGTGGTCCACTCCTCGATGAGCAGCGAGACGACCGCCGCGGCCAGGAGGACGAGCTGCATGTAGCTGCGGTACTGCGCGAGGAACCGGCGCCAGGCCGGAGCCCGCTTCTCCTCGGGCAGCGCGTTCGGGCCGTGCGCGGCCAGGAGCTCCGCCGCCCGTGCCGCCGAGAGACCGGCCGCCGGATCGACGGCGAACGCCGCTACGACCTCCTCGGGAGTGCGCGCGTACCAGCCGCCCTCCGAGGCCGGAGGCTGTTCTCCCACGGGATCCGACCGCACCGTCATCGCTCCGCCTCCGATCAGGCGGCGTACGGGTCGGCCGGGGCCCCGGCAGGGGCCTCCCGCTCCAGGTCCCGTCTGGTGGCGAGCAGATCCTTCCGTGCCTCTTCCCCCACCTGGGGGTACTGGGGGTCGATGTCCATCAGGGTGTGCGCGAGGATCGCCGCCGCGCAGATCCGCGCGAACCACTTCCGGTCCGCCGGCACGACGTACCACGGCGCCCACTTCGTACTCGTGGCCGACAGCATCTCGGAGAACGCGTGCTGGTAGTCGTCCCAATGGCGCCGCTCGCGGACGTCGGCCGCGGAGAACTTCCAGTTCTTCTCCGGCAGGTCGATCCGCTTCAGGAAGCGGATGCGCTGCTCCTCCTTGGACAGGTTCAGGAAGATCTTCACGACCTTGAACCCGTTGTCCGTGAGATAGCGCTCCCAGTTGTTGATCTCCCGGTAGCGCCGGTCCCACACGTTCGGCCCCCGTGCGTCCTCGGGCAGGTTCTGCCGGACGAGGTTCTCGGGGTGGACCCGTACAACGAGCACCTCTTCGTAATGCGAGCGGTTGAAGATGGCGATCTCGCCGCGCGCGGGCAGCCGCTGGGCGTAACGCCACAGGTAGTCGTGGTCGAGTTCCTCGGTGGACGGCACCTTGAAGCTGCTGACCCGTACGCCCTGGGGGTTGACGCCGCTCATCACGTGGCGGATCGTCCCGTCCTTGCCGCCGGCGTCGAGCGCCTGGAGACAGAGCAGCACGCCGTACGTGTCCTGGGCGGCCAGCCGATCCTGGTACTCGGCCAGCAACGACACCCCGGTCCGCAGCAGCTCGACCCCGTCCCGCTTCTTCAGACCGGCCCTGTAGCGAGGATCGAAGTCCCGGTCCAGGCGCACCTTCGAGCCCGGTTTCACCCGTAGGGGCCCGATGAAATCCGCGATGCGTTCGGCTCTCTCGTCCGACATCACCCATCAGCCCTTCTCTGGTCCGGGCTGCGCGCGGCGGCTCGCCACAGCCGGGAGAAGATCCCTCGCGCTCATTGTCTGCTCGCCCGGGCAAGATCGCTCTCCGGGGCCGGAGGCCGTCGGCGCTCCTCAGGAGTCGAACCGGCGGCGGGACGCCTCGATGTGGCCGAGGTACCTGCGGGTCCAGCCGCACATGGCGTCGATCGTCACGCGCAGGGCCCGGCCCGGCTCGGTGAGGGTGTACTCCACCCGCGGCGGCACGGTGGGATACACCTTCCGCTCGACCAGGCCGTTGCGCTCCAGCATGCGCAGGTTCTGGGTGAGCATCTTGTGGCTGATGCCCTCGACCCCGTCCCGCAGCTCGCTGAAGCGCCGTGTGTCGTCACCGAGGCACTCGATGATCAGGAGCGCCCACTTGTTGGCGACGTCCGAGAAGATCTCACGCCCCAAGGAGTCCGCCCGCGTCAGGTCCGCGTCCTCGGGCGAGCCGCTGAACTGCTTGGTCACCATCAGGTTCCCCAGTCACTGAAAAGTGCGTTCTTCCATGTCAGTAGTCACTCTCCTACGGTTTCCGAGTAACTGAAAGAGAGCACGACAAGGAGGCACCCACCATGACCGTCACCCTCGTCAACCCCGGCGGACTGCCGGAGATCGACGCCTACCGGCAGGTGTCCGTCGCGGCCGGCTCGAAGCTGGTCTTCATCGCCGGACAGGTCGCCTGGGACGCCGACGGAGTCACGGTCGGCGAGGGCGACCTCGCCGCCCAGGTCGAACAGTGCTACCTCAACATCGGCACCGCCCTGGCCGCGGCCGGCGCCTCCTTCGACGACGTGGCCAAGCTGAACGTCCACGTCGTCGACTGGACCCCCGACAAGATGCCGCTGCTCATGGACGGGATCGCACGGGCAGCCGCGAAGCTGGGCCTCACCCCGGCGGCGCCGGCCACGCTGCTGGGCGTCGCGGCCCTGGACGTGCCCGAGCATCTCGTCGAGATCGAGGCCACCGCGGTCATCGACTGACACCTGACCCCGCGCCCGGCGTCCGGGACGGTCGCTCAAGGCGCCGAAGCCGCAGGTATCTTGGTCGCGACCACCCTGAATCCGGACAGTGGCGGCTGTCGGTACAGGCGTCGGCGCCCCCGGCGAAGGGGCGGCGGGGCGGCGGGGCGGACGACACCATGGGCGTGATTGCCGCGTACTTCGAGGGAAACGGGCGGCCGATGGGCGACAAGACACTGCTGCGCGTACTGACGGACGCGGCTCACGAGGCCCCTGAACAAGTCATCGTTCACGTCCGTGGCGACGGCAGCGAGCTGACCGTCACCTTGCGCGAGCTCCTCGACGCGTCCTTGCGCGTGGCCGGTGGGTTCCTGGCGGCGGGCGTCGCGCCGGGGACGTGCGTGCCCTTGCTGGCGGACCGCAGCGAGGACTTCCAGCCGATGTTCTGGGGCGCGCTCGCGGCCGGTCTCGTGCCCGTGCCGCTGGCTCCGGACGCCCGGCGGGTCCTGCCGGTCTGCGAGCTTCTCGGATGGCCGCCCGTGGTGGTGGACGCGGTGACCGAATCGCTGCTGCCCGAACTCCCCGACACGGTACGCGCGCTGAGACTGGGCGCCCTGCGGGAGGGGCCGGCGATCCGCACACCGGCTGCCGCCGGACCTGACGATCTCGCCTTCCTGCAGTTCTCCTCGGGAAGCACGGGCGCGCCGAAGGGCGTCGAACTGACGCACGCCGCGGTGGTGGCCAACCTGGAGCAGATACGGGCCGCCTCGGCCCTCGACGCCGAGGACGTGGTGGTCAGCTGGATGCCGTACTTCCACGACATGGGACTCATCGGCACCCATCTCGCTCCGCTCGCCGCCCGCGCCAAGCAGGTGAAGATCGGCCCGCTGTCCTTCGCCAAGAGACCGCTCGTGTGGTTCGACGTCGCGGCACGACACCGGGCCACGGTGCTCTCCGCGGCGAACTTCGCCCTCGCCCTGGCCGTACGACGGGTCCCCGACGAGGCCCTCGCGCGGCTGGACCTCTCCCGCGTACGGCTGATCCTGGTGGGAGCCGAGCCCATCGCCGCGACCGTATGGCGGGATTTCGCGCGCAAGACCCGGCCGGCGGGCCTGGATCCGCGGGCGGCCCAGCCGGTCTACGGACTGGCGGAAGCGACACTGGCGGTGACGTTCCCTCCGCTGGGCGAGGTCGCCGGGCCACTGGTCGTGGAGCGCGCGGCGCTGAGCCGCGGCCTGGTGGTGGATGCCGCCCCTGACGCTCCCGCCGTGGAACAGGTCGAACTGATGGACGTCGGCCGCCCGGTGGCGGGCTGCGCCGTCCGTATCGTCGACGACGAGGGCCTGCCCCTGGGTGACCGTCGGGTGGGGCACATCGAGGTGCGTGGCCCGCAGCTCGCGCGCGGCTACCACCGCCTGCCCGAGGCCACGGCGGAGGCCTTCGCCGACGGCTGGCTGCGCACCGGCGACCTCGGGTTCCTGCGGGACGGGCGCCTGTGTGTCAGCGGGCGCCACAAAGACGTGCTGTTCCTCAACGGCCGTACCTTCCACGCCCCGGATCTCGAGGACGTGGTGTCCGCCACGCCCGGACTGCCCGGCGGCGCCGCGGCGGTGGTCGGCTCGACCGACCCCGTGACCGGTGGTGAACGCGTCGTGGTCTTCGTCCCCTGGGCACGGCCCCCGCGCGCCGCGGCCGAGGTACTCGGCCGGGTAGCGGCCCGCGTGCGCGAGGCGCTGCTCCACGACGACGTACGGGTACTGGCCCTGCCGCCGGCCGCGTTCCCCCGGACGACGAGCGGCAAACTGCAACGACAGCGGCTGCGGGTTCGTTTCGAGGCGGGCGCCTACCCGGCGGGCGCCTACCCGGCCAGTGACGCCGCTGTCAGCCTCCGGGCAGCTGTGGCGCCGGAACCGTCGGCACGGCCGTCGCAACCCGGGCACCCGCACGCCGACGCTCCCCGGGCGGCCGTGCCCCGCTCGCGGCCGGAGACCGAGCGCGTCGTACGGGGCGTGTGGGCGCGCGTACTGGACCTGCCCGTGGCCGCCATCGGCCGGCACGACCGGTTCGGCGCTCTGGGCGGTACGTCGCTCAAGGCGATGGAGGTCCTCGCCGCGCTGGAAGAGGCCTTCGCCACCACTCCGGCCCCGGCCGCCATGCGGGACCACGACACGGTCGCCGCCCTCGTGGACCATCTCCTCACCACCGGTGGGACGCCTACGACCGCGCCTACGACTTCGGCAGCGGACACGGCCCACACCCCGGACGAAGCCCAGCAGCCCGACGAACCCGTGAACGCGCCCCCCACGACCGCGATCATCGGCATGGCCTGCCGGTTCCCCGGCGCCGACACGCCCGAGGCCTTCTGGGAGCTGCTCGCCGACGGGCATGAGGCCGTCACCGCCGTGCCGTCCGGGCGATGGGACGCCGCCGACGACCAGCGGCACGCACCCGCGGCACCGTACTCCGCACGATGGGGCGCGTTCCTCGACGACCCGGCCGGCTTCGACGCCGAATACTTCGGCATCGACGAGGAGGAGGCCCGCGCGATCGACCCGCAGGCCCGGCTGTTCCTCGAACTCGCCCACGAGGCCCTGGAACGCGCCGGTTACGCGGGCCCCCGGCGGCGCGCCCGCCGGATCGGTGTCTTCGCCGCCGTCGGGGAGAGCGGCTACCGCGAGATCCTGGACCGGGCGGCGGCGGACGGCTCCGCGTTGCCGGTCTCCGCGCTGACCGGGAACCTGCCCAACCTCATCGCCGCCCGTGTCTCCCAGAGCCTCGACCTGGACGGCCCCGCGCTCGCCGTGGACACCGCGTGCTCCTCGGGTCTGGTGGCGCTGCACCTGGCACGGCGCAGCCTCCTGGACGGCGAGTGCGACATCGCCGTCGTCGGCGGGGTCAACCTCCATCTCACGCCGACCGGATACCGACTGCTGGAAGGGGCGCAAGCCCTGTCGCCCACCGGACGCAGCCGGGCCTTCAGCGGCGCGGCCGACGGCTTCGTGCCCGGCGAGGGCGGCGCGGCGATCGTGCTGACGCGCCTCGGCGACGCCCGGCGGGACGACGATCACGTACTCGCGGTGGTGCGCGGGACGGCGGTGAACAACGACGGCAGATCTCTGAGCCTCATGGCACCCAACCCGCTCCGCCAGCGGGAGGTCATCACCCGGGCCTACCAGGAGGCCGGTGTCGATCCCGCCTCGGTGACATACGTGGAAGCTCACGGCACGGGCACGGCCGTCGGCGATCCGATCGAACTTCAGTCCCTCGCCCACGCCTTTGCGCCACGGGCCGACGGGCAGCCACGGCTGCTCGGTTCGGTGAAGACCAACTTCGGGCATCTCCTGAACGCGGCTGCCATGCCCGCGCTGCTGAAGGTGGTTCTGGCCCTGGGCCACGGCCGGCTTCCGGCCTCCCTGCACCACACGTCGTCCTCGCCGGGTCCCGGCTCGGCAGGCTTCGCCGTGGTCACGGAACTCCGCGACTGGGAGTCGACGGGCCCGCTGACGGCGGGGATCAACGCCTTCGGCTTCGGCGGCACCAACGCCCACGCCATCCTGGAACAGGCCCCAACGCCGCCGCCCCGCACCGCGCGGGACGGAGGCGGCCCCCATCTGCTGACCCTGTCGGCGCGCAGCGCGGCGGGTCTGCGCGCGTGCGTGTCCGGGCTTGCCACTGAGCTGCGGAACCATCCGCAGTGGGACGAGGGGGATGTCTGCCTGACCGCGAGCACCTCCCGAGACGACGGGCCGTACCGTCTCGCCGTCGTGGCCGACGGTGATCTGCCCGCACGTCTGGACGAGGTGAACGTCGTCGGCATCCTGCCCGGGGCCTCGGAGGACACCCTCGCGAGTACGCCCGTGGAGCCGACTGCCGGCACCGTCGTTCCCACGCCGGCCGACGACGCCGTCGCCACCACGCCGGCGGAGCCGACAGCCGGGACCCTCGCCACTACGCCCGCGGAGCCGACCGCCGGGACCGTTGCTCCCGCGCAGGCGGGGCCGACCGCCGACATCGTCGCCACCACGCAGGTCGACGGCACCTTCGCCGTCACGCCCGTGGAGCCGATCGTCGCCACCGGCGACCACACCGGACCCTCGGCGGGATTCCCCGCCGCCCCCGGCCGGGCCGTGCGGCGCGACGTGATTCCGGGGGCGTTCGCCGGGGCCGTCGGCCGGTCCCGGCCGAGGGTCGTCTTCCTCTTCCCCGGCCAGGGGGCGCCCCATCATCCGGGCCAGGGCCGCTCGTTGTACGCGACGGCGCCGGTGTTCCGGGACACCTTCAACGAGGCGTCCGCGCTGCTCGGTCCCGTGCACGGGCGGGACCTCGTGGCCTGGTGCCTGGACGACGACGCGGATCCCGCCGCGCGCGCCTCGACGGAGGTCGCCCAGCCGCTGCTCGTCACGTTCGGCGTGGCCCTCGCCCGCCAGCTGCGGAGCTGGGGCGTGGAGCCGGACGCGGTCGCCGGACACAGCGTCGGCGAGATCGCCGCCGCCTGCGTCAGCGGGACGCTGACCCTCGAAGACGCCGTACGGTTCGCCGCCGAGCGCGGCCGTCTCATGGGCGAGTTCACCGAGCCCGGCGCCATGGTCGCCGTGCGCGGCGGCGACGAGGCCGTCGCCGCTCTGGTGGCAGCGTCGGAGGGGACACTCGGCATCGCCGCCAGGAACGGCCCCGGTCGGCTGGTGCTCTCCGGAGCTGAGCGGGCGGTGGCGCGCGCGGTCGGCGAACTGACCGCGCAGGGCATCACCGTACGTCCCCTGCGGGTGTCCCGTGCCTTCCACTCACCGCTCATGCGGCCGATCGCCGACCCGCTGGCCGACGCGGCGCGCGCACTCGCCCTCCGTACCCCGTCGGTTCCGCTGATGAGCACCGCCACCGCCGAGTGGCAGCCGCTGCTCGACCCGGAGTACCTGCGTGGCCATGCCCTGCAGCCCGTGCTCTTCGGCGCCGCCGTGGAACGGCTGATCGAGGACGGGTACGACACGTTCGTGGAGCTCGGGCAGGGCGCGACGCTGTCGGGCCCCGTCCGCGCGGCAGCGGGGGGCCGAGCGATGGCGATACCCGCGCTCCCGGCCATCCCTGACGGCGTCGCAGGCGGCGCGGGAGCTCCCGGTGTCCGCGACGGGCGGCGTGCCCTGCTGGAGACCGTCGGGCGGTTGTGGGCGCGCGGTGTGCCGGTGGACCGTACGGCGATCGACGCGGGTCACCACCGTCTCCCGCTGCCCCCGTACCCCTTCCAGCGCCGCCGGTACTGGGCAGAGCCGCCGACGAACCCCTTGCTTCACCAGGTCACATGGGAGCACTCCCCACTGCCGGACGCATCCGGCACGGCGGGTTCGGTCCTGCTGACAGGCCCCGACGCCGCCTCCGTACGCACGCTCACGGAACAGCTCGCCGCGCGTGGCGTCACGGTCCACCGGACGGGCGACGCCCCGCCCGACACGGTCGTCCTCCTCGCCGGACCGGCCTGCGACCTCGATACGCCCGCGGCTCTCGACCTCGCCCAGGACACCGCCCTGACGGCTTGCCGCGAAGCGCTGGCGCTGCTCGACGAAACGCGGGCCGGGCGTCTGCTGCTGCTGACCGAGGACGTGCACACCACACGCGCGGCACCCGAACGGCCGCGCCCCGCCCAGGCCGTCCTCATCGGTCTCGCGCTGGCTCTGCCGCAGGAGACCCCGGGACTCACGGTGACCGGCGTCGACCTCTCCTCACTCGACACTCCGTCGGAGCGACTGGACGCCGTGCTGGCCGAGTTGGGCGCGGGAGGCGCGCCGGGGGCGGACGGTACGGTCGCCTGGCGTGCGGGGCGCAGGCTGACCCGGACCTTCACACCGATCCCGGCCGTTGCCGTGCCCCCGGGGCCGACCGCGCTGCCTGCGGACGGCACCTACCTCATCACCGGAGGCGGCGGCGGGATCGGCGCCGCACTCGCCCGCGACCTCGCCGGGCGGGGCCGCCCGACCCTCGTCCTCGCGGGCCGTTCCCCCGAACCCCCGGCGGGGCTGGTCGACGAACTCGGCGCGCTCGGCGCCACCGTCCGGTACCACGTGGCCGACCTGTCGGTCGAGCGGGACGTCGACGCTCTGATCGCCCTCATCGCCCAACTGCCCTCGTTGGACGCCGTCTTCCACGCCGCGGGGGTGGTGCGGCCCGGGACGCTGCGGAACAAGACCCCGGAGGAGATGACGCGGGTGCTGGCCGCCAAGACGCGCGGCAGCCGGCTGCTCTCCCTGGCATTGCGACGCCATGGCGTGAATCCGGCGGTCTGTGTGGCCTTCTCCTCGATCTCCTCGGTGCTGCCGGGTGTGTCCGGTGCCCTCGGCGACTACGCCGCCGCGAACGCCTTCCTGGACGCGTTCGCCGCCTCGGAGCGCCTCGCCGGGCGGCCGTGGCAGTCCCTGAACTTCGCCGCGTTCGCCGAGACGGGCCTCGCGGCGGCGCTGGGCGCGGGCCCGGCACGCGTGTCACAGGGCGGAGCCCGGCCGTTGGCCACGGCTCCCGCGCTGGCGGCGCTGCGAACGGCGTGCGACATCGATGCGGCCCAGTTGCTGGTCGCCGACCTGACACCGGCGCGAACGGCACCCGTACCAGCACCGGAGCGCACGGCACCCGTACCCGAACCGGCGGGCGTCGAGCCACTCGTACGCGACCATCGGCTCACGCCCGGCACGGCCGGGTTGCTGAAGCAGTCGCTGGGCGCGGCGTTGCACCGTTCCCCCGCCTCCATCCCCGACGACGAGCCGTTCTTTTCCATGGGCCTCGATTCGCTCACCGCCGTCGACCTCGTCAGGCAGCTCGAACAGGCCCTGGGCAGAACCTTGCCCACCACGCTCTTCTTCGAGTACCGGACCGTCCGCGAGCTGGCCGTGCGACTGGACGACTCGCCCGCGACGGAAGGACGTGGCGACCGGGTCTCCCCCGAACCGGCCCCGGACGGGGCCCTGTTCCCGCTGACCCCCGTCCAGCTGGCCTTCCACACCAGCGGCCGGCTGCACCCGGACATCTCGGCCCACGGATACGTCCGGCTGACGATCCGTGGCCACCTCGACACCGGCCTGCTCGGGCAGGCCCTCGCCGCCCTCGCCGACCGGCACACCATGCTCCGGATGCGTATCGAGCACGGCGGAGCCACGCCACGGCAGTACGTCGCGCCTCCCTCGGCCCTGTCGACCTGGTACGAGGTGCGTGAGTCGGCCGGGAGCATCGAGCAATTCGAAGCCGCCCTGTGCAACAGGCCGTTCGACCTCGCCGCCGAGCCTCCCGTACGCGCGGTTCTGGCCCGGGAGAGTGCGGACCTGGCCCACCTGGTGCTGGTGATCCACCACGCGGCCGGCGACGGATACAGCCTCAACGTCCTCGGTGAGGAACTCTGGTCGCTCTACACGGCCTTGTCCCGGGGGGACGAGCCTTCCCTGCCGCCGCTCGACCTGGACTTCGCGCGGTACGCCGCCACCGTCGAAGAGGACCGGTCCTCCGCCGCTTCCGAGGCGGACCGTCGCTACTGGTCCGAGCGACTGGCCACGCCGGCCGGACAGCTGCGGCTTCCCTACGACGGCGATCCCACCGCGCCTCCCTCGGCCCCGCTCGCCACCCACCAGAGCGCACTCGACCCCGAGCTGACCGAGGCGTTGCGGGAGCGGGCCGCCGCCCACGACGTGTCGCTGTTCCACCTGCTGCTCGCCGCCTATGTGCGATGCCTCGCGCGGTGGAGCGGACAGCACGAGATCACCGTCAACATCGCCCGAGCCCGCCGCGACGCCCGGCTCCCCGGCCTGGACCGGCTCGTCGGTCCGCTCGCCGACACCCTGCCCGTCCGGTGCGAGGCCGACCCGGACGAGCCGGTTCCGGTACTGGCCGAGCGGCTGCGGCGCAACTGGCTGGAGAGCGAACGCCATGCGACGGTGACCAGCCTCGACCTGGCCCGATTGCTCCCCGGCGACAACCGAGGCCCCCGCACGGCAAGTCCGGCGAGCTTCAGCTTCGCCCGCTTCCCCGCGGCGCGGGACGAGCGCTGCCCGGTGGCGGTGCGGCCGACCGCGGCCGGGACCGCCACCGCCGCGACCCGGCTGTCCCTGCTGTGCTGGGAGGACGAGCCGATCCTGCGCTTCTCCTGGAACTTCCCCGCCCGGCTCTTCGACCCGGCGACCGTGGCCCGGCTGGCCCGTGAGTACCAGGACGAGCTGGTGGCACTGGGCCGCTCGCAGCCCCCGCTGCCGGCCCCGCTGCCGGCTCGGGCCTCCCTGCCGCTTCCGGCGCGGTCTGCCCTGCCGCTTCCGGCCGCCCGGCAGGAGACGGGCTTCGCCACCATCGTCGGACAGTTGCTCGCGCAGTTCCGGGCCACCCCGGACGCGGTCGCCGTCGACAGCGGCGGAACCACCCTGACGTACGCGGAGCTCGACCGGGCCTCCCGCGCTCTCGCCGACAGGCTGCGCGCGCACGGCGTCACACCCGGATGTCTCGTCGGCCTCCTCACCGAGGCCGGAGCGGACACCGTCGTCGGAGTGGTCGCCGTGCTGCGGGCCGGTGCGGGCTGGGTACCGCTGGACCCAGGCCACCCGTCCGCGCGGCTGGCGGACCAGATCGCCCGGTCGGGCGTCAGCGCCGTCGTCTGCCACGCCCCGACGCGTGCGGCGGCCGACGCCCTCCCCGGCGTGGCGCCGGTCCCCGCCGACGGACCGGCGCCCACCACACAGGCCGAAGGGCCCGGGGAGCCCGTGCACGCGGACATCCCGGTGGACGCCGACACCATCGCCTACGTCATCTTCACCTCCGGCTCCACCGGCCGCCCGAAAGCGGTGCCCATCACGTACAGGGCGATGGAGAACTACCTGGACTGGGCCCTCCGCACCTTCGGCTACGCCGCAGGGGACCGTCTCGCCCAGACGGCGTCGATCTGCTTCGACGCCTCCGTCCGCCAGCTGCTCGCCCCACTGCTGGTCGGCGCCACGGTGGTGACCGTGCCCTGGCACCTGGTCCGAGATCCCGACCTGCTGCTGACCCACGTGGAACGGGCACGGATCACCGTGTGGAGCTCCGTACCGACTCTGTGGGAGCGCCTGCTGACGGCGGCCGAGGAGCGGGTACGGCGCGGTTCGCCGCGCCCCGACCTCTCCGCCCTGCGGTGGATCCACGTCGGCGGCGAGGCGCTGTCGGCCGCGTACGTCCGCCGCTGGTTCGACCTCTTCGGCGACGGTCAGCGGATCGCCAACCTCTACGGGCCGACCGAGGCCACCATCAACGCGACGTGCCATCTCATCACCGAGCGCCCCGGCGACGAGGTGCGCCGGCTGCCGATCGGCCGCCCCCTCACCGGTACCGAGGTGGACGTGGTCGGACCGGACGGGGAGCGCCTTTCGCCCGGCGAACCCGGTGAGCTCCTCATCGCCGGAATCGGGCTGACGCCCGGCTACCTGGGCGAACCCGCCCTGACCGCGGCCGCGTTCACGACGAGGAACGGGCGACGCTGGTACCGCAGCGGCGACCGCGTACAGCTCTGCCCGGACGGCACCCTGGAGTTCCTGGGACGACTCGACGACCAGGTGAAGATCCGTGGGCACCGCGTCGAGCCGGGCGAGATCGAAGCCGTACTCCAGACGCATCCGGACGTCGCGCACGCCGTTGTGTCCCTGCGGGAGGACCGTCTGGTCGCCTTCGTCACGTGCAGGCCCGGCGCACCGCGGCCGGACGCCGTGGCCCTGCGGCTGCACTGCGCGGGCGTCCTGCCGCAGTACATGCTTCCGGCCCGCATCACCCACGTCGACGAGCTGCCGCTCACCGGTACGGGCAAGATCGATCGCCGCGGACTCCTCGCTTCCCGGGCCGATGGCTCCGCCTCCCGCGAGGGCGACGGCTCCGCTTCCCAAGGGGCTGATGGTCCCGTGTCCCGAGGGACCGATGGCTCCTCTGCCGGAGGAGCCGACGTCTCCGTGCACCACGGGGCCGATGGCTCCGTGCCCCGGGCCGAGGCGTCGACGGCGGCATCCCGTCGTACGCCTCCGGCGACGCCGACCGAACTCCGGCTGGCTCGCATCTGGTCCGCGCTGCTCCAGGTCGCCGAGATCTGCCGTGAGGACGACTTCTTCGCCCTCGGCGGCGACTCGCTGCTCGTCCTTGAGGTGTTCGCCCGACTGGAGAAGCAGGGCGGCCCGCTGCCCAGGCCGACCGTCATCTACGCCCATCGCACCCTCACCGCCCTCGCCGCGGCGGTCGACGCGGCCGCGGAGGACCCCGACGCAGCTGCGGCGGACGACCGGGCGACCGGCACAGGGCGGGCCGATGCGGACACGGCCGTCGGCGCGGGGCCCTCACCCTTCCCGGTCACGCCCGGCCAGCGCGGCTTCCTGCTCGCCGAGGCGATCGCACCGGGCGCCGGCTCGGCATGGCTCGCGCGACTGCGTCTGTCCGGCCCCCTGCGTACCGACCGATTTCAGGCGGCGGTGGACGTCCTCGTGGCCCGGCATCCGATGCTGCGTACGGTCTTCCCGGCCGGGGCACGCCCACCTGTCCAGCAGGAACTGCCGCCCGCGATGCGCCTGCCCGTCGACTTCGAGACCCTCGCCGAGCCACACCTGTTGGACGAGAGGGTCGACGCCGAGCGACGGCGCCGCTTCGAACCGTGGGCCTGGCCCCTGCTGCGGGTACGCGTGCTCACGCTCGCGGCGGACGAGCACGTGCTCGTTGTCCACGCACACCACCTCATCGGCGACGGCTACAGCGCCGCGCTCCTCGTGCGGGAGCTGATGTCCGTGTACGACCGGCTGACCCGCGGCGAACCCGCCGGGCTGCCTCCCCTGCGCTCCACCTTCCGCGACTACGCCGCCCACCTCACCCGGCCCGCCGAGGACCGGCCGGCACGGACCTTCGCTCCGTACCGGATGCCGGTGCTGCGGGCGGATGCCTCGGCTGTTCCGGAGGAGGCGGGCGGGTTTCGCACGACCGGGTTCGTGATCGGCGCGGCCCAGGTGGAACAGTTGCGCACGCTCGCGTCCGGCGCCGGCGCCACGTCGTACGCGCCCCTGCTCACCGCGTACTACCGGGCGCTGGTGGCCGTGACCGGCCAGAAGGACCTCGTTCTCGGCCTGGCCGTGACCGGCAGGGACCACTCACTGCCCGACGTCAACCGCGTCTTCGGGCCGTTCGCCACCGTGGTCCCCGTACGCCCGTCAGGTCCTGACGCCGCCGCCGGTTCCCCGGCCCCTGACGCCGCCGGCTTCGCGGCCGACCTGCGGCGGGTCGTCGCCGACGCCGTCACGGCGCGGACATACGACGGCCCCGTGCCACGGCAGGCGAGCGGTCTTCCCCTGACCTCCCAGTTCTTCTTCACCTTCTTGGACTTCTCCGCCCTGGGCCCGCAGAGCGGGGAGACGTTGAAGGTCACCTGGGACGAGAGCGACAGCGAGTTCACACCGCCTCCGGTCGGTACGGACGTGTTCATGGCGGTACGCCCCGACGGGGACCGTCTCAGGGTTACCGTGCGCGCTTCGACGGCGGCCTTCAGCGCCGCCGCCCTGGCCGCGTTCGCGGATTCGGTGCGCAGCGGGCTGGCGCAGGCGGTGGCCCGCCCCGAGCCGAGCCGCACCGCATCACAGCGCGTTGCACAGAACTCACCGCACCACGAGGAACGGATGGATGCCGCCCTCGTCGGCTATCTGCCCTCACCCACCCATCTCGCGCGGCTGGCGGGCCTGCCCGCGCGGGCGTTGCCGCGCGAAGAGCTGCGCACCCTGCTGTTCCCGGACGGCCGGGCACGGCTCCTGGAGACCGTGACGACGCCGCTCGGGCGGTCGGGCTTCGTGTGCGTTCCGCTGTTCGCGGACGAACTCACCGCCGGGGACACCCTCCTTGGGCACACCACCCGCGCGGTGCGCCATGCGTCGTCCCTCGGCGCACGGTCCGTCTCCCTCGCGGGCATGATCCCGTCCCTGACCGGCTACGCGTTCGACGTGCTCCGGGCCACCCCCGCGACTGGGACGGCGGCTGTGACCACCGGTCACGCGGCGACGATCGTCTCCGTCGTCAAGACGGTGCGCGCCGCGCTCGACGCCACCGGGCAGGAGTTCAGCGACCTCACCGTCGCGGTCGTGGGGCTCGGGTCCATCGGCGCGTCGTCGTTGGAACTGCTGCTCACACAGGCACGGCGTCCGCCCGCCCGGCTCCTGCTGTGTGATGTGGCGGGCAGCGCGCCTCGGTTGAAGGAACTCGCACGGAGCCTGCGGGAGCGTGCCCTGGCCTCTGCCGTGGACGTGGTGGAGTCGGAGGCGGGGCTTCCCGCCGCCGTGTACGAGGCCGACCTCGTGGTCACCGCGGTCAGCGGCGGCGCGTTGCTCGACATCGACCGGCTGAGGCCCGGCACGACGGTGGTCGACGACTCGTTCCCGCACTGCTTCGACACGGACCGTGCGATCGGCCGGATGAAGGACCGTCAGGATGTGCTCGTGGTCGGCGGCGGACTGCTCGCCGTCGGCGACGCCGAACGGCGCGTCGTCGACGGGCTGTCGGCCGTGGCGACGGCCGGGTACCTCGCGCAGCCGTGGCTCGCGGGCACGCTCGCCTCATGCCGCCTCGAGTCGCTGCTGCACGCGTCCGGCGCCGCCGTACCGCTGGTGCACGGCCTGGTCGACGGGGACACGGCCCTCGCGTACTGGGAGGCGATGGAGAAGGCCGGGGTGCGGGCCGCGCCGTTGCACCTGCTCGGCCACACCGTCGACACGGCCGCGCTCACCGGCTTCCCGCGACGACGCCCGCGCCCCGGCCTGCGGGGCAGGTCGTCGACGTGAGTCAGGCGCGGAGCCGTTAGTAGTAGTGCCGTCGTCCGCCGACCGCGTGCCCCAGCGCTCCCAGGATCCAGAGCAGAACCCCGATCACGACCAGGATGATCCCGATGGTGTAGAGGATTCCGATGCCGGCCAAGAGGCCGATGATGAGAAGAACAACTCCGAGGATGATCATGACGTCCTCCGGTGGGGGACCCCCCTCTGTTTGTCGGCTCCCCGTCTTTCGGCAGGCCAAACGCGGGGTGAGGCGGAATTCGGACGGCTCGCGGCGCAGGCAGCGGTTTCCGCCCGGCCCGGGAGGGCCCTCGTTCCGCTCAGGCGATCTGGGCGGACGATCCGCCGTGTCGCGCCAGCCCCGGATCCATGGCCACCGGTCGGCCGTCCGTGCCGGCGGCCCGTCCACCGACGCGGGCGGAGACCGTGAAGAGCGCGCCCTCGGGGTCGCGCAGGGTGACCTCCTGGGCGAAGCCGTTCGTCCCGGGAGGACGGGACGCGGCCGCGCCGCCGAGTTCGAGGGCCTTCTCGACGGCGTGGTCGATGTCGGGGACGTAGAAGTGCACGTGCCAGCGCGCCCGTACCCGAGAGTCGGGAGCTGCCTCGAGGGCGCCGCCGGTGATCCGTGCGACGGCGTCCCCATGGCGGCGCAGGACGACGTGGTCGTCCTCGTACGCCACCTGGCAGCAGCCGGACCGCTCGCACGCCCAGTCGAGGACCTCGGCGTAGAAGATGGCCGCCTCGAAGGCGTCCCTGGTACGCAGCTCAAGCCAGGCGGGCGTCTTGTCCCGGCCGATGTCCCAGTCGGGGATGGACGCCCCCTCCCAGATCCCGAAGACGGCACCGTCCCGGTCCGCCGCCACGGCTGCCCGGCCGGTGCCGAACCTGAGCGGGCCGACGGCGACGGTGGCGCTGCGTTCGAGGATCCGTGCTCCGGTCGCGTCGGCGTCGTCCACGGCGAAGTAGGGGGTCCACTCGACGGGCATCGCCAGGCTGCCGGCGAGGGCACCGATCCCGGCGACCGGAGCTCCGTCGAGGAGACCGACGGAGAACTCCGCACCGAGCCGTGTGGGCCGGAAATCCCACCCCAGGACGGCGCCGTAGAAATCCTCCGCGCCATGGAGATCATGGGCCATGAGAGTGACCCAGCACGGAGCGCCGTATACCGCATGACTCGATGTCGACACAGCTGTGACCCGTCTGGTGAGAGGGACTTTCCTACTGTAAACCTGCCCCGAGACTGATCACCAACGGTGCATGCGTGCCAGCGGGGCGCGACAGGGGTCCCCGTGCCGTTGGCCGTGGCCGGGGCCCGCATGAGGCCCGGCATCCGGGGTAGCCGCAGATTTCGACAGGTGGCGACCAGGAGGGGCAATGGTGGTTCCCAAGAAGGCGGTTCTGGCGCTGGACTGTGCCGAACCGGTGCGACTCGCGGAGTTCTACGCCGCGCTGCTCGGCGCCGAAGTCCGGCCGATGGAGGATCCCGGCCTGATCGAAGTCGCGGGGCCGGACGGCCCGGTGCTGGCGTTCCGGCTCGACCAGGGGCTCACGCCCCCGAGCTGGCCGCGCCCGGAGGACTCCCAGCAGGCGCATCTCCTGTTTCTGCTGCCTTCCGCCGACCTCGACGAGGCCGAGCGCGAGGCGGTGGGCCTCGGGGCCACCCCGATGGACGTGCTGGACCATGGAACCCCGCAGGAAGCACGCCTCATGCGCGATCCGGCCGGCCACTCCTTCCTGCTGCGTGCCCGCCCCCGGTCGACTCGGTGAGTGTGGAGACGTGCGCCGGAAGTGCGGTAGTCCCGGTTGAGCTCGCCGGCCGCGCCACGGCTGCTCGTTCCGTACGCGTGCGCCCGGCAGGCGGTGTGCTGCGAACGGCGCGCACCATGAGGGTGTGGACCGGAAGACATCGAGTCCGGGCGACGACGACGCTGTCGACCGCGCGGGACTGGACCGGGCAGAGCTGCTCGCCCGCCAGCTGCACGGTGCCCTGGCGGCCGCCGGACACACCCTTGCGGTCGCCGAGTCCCTCACCGCCGGACGGCTCAGCGCGGTGCTGGCCGACGCACCCGGCGCATCGGAGACCTTCCGTGGTGGGGTGGTCGCCTACGCGACGGAGGTGAAGGCGTCGGTGCTGGCCGTCGACGAGCGCCTGCTGACCGCCGAGGGCGCCGTGCACCGGGACGTGGCCGGGCAGATGGCGCAGGGAGTGCGCCGGCTGATGGGCGCCTCGTACGGGCTGGCCACGACAGGCGTGGCGGGCCCCGCGACCCAGGACGGCCAAGAGGTCGGCACTCTCTTCGTCGCCGTGTGCGGACCACTCGGCGACACGGTCGTCGGCGCACCGCACACCGACGGTGACCGGCACCGGGACGCCGTCTGCCGGGCGGCGGTGATCGCGGCGCTGGAACTGCTGCGGGACCGTCTGCGGCCGTCGGACCGTGACGGGTGACCGTCGGACCGTGACAGGTTATTGCCACGGTCCACGCCGCGGACGGTCAGTCGGCCGGCGGCAGAAGTGTGCCCAGGGGGCCGAGGTCCAGATTCAGGTCCTCCATCCTGAGCCCATACTGGGCGCACAGCGCGCTCATGCGGTCGTGGAGGACCATCAGCGTCGCACCCAGACGTTCCTCCTGCTCCTCCGTGAGGTCTCCCTGGTCGACCCGGTGAAGGGCTTGCCGCTCCATGAGCTGACGCAACAGCTCGACGAGGGTGAGGACGAGCCTGACCAGGTCACGTTCCACGGTGTCCGGATCGGAATTGATCCTGTGTGCGGGCGCGCGGGATCGTGCCCCGTGATGCGGAAGCTCCTCGGGGGCGGCGGGCAGCAGACGGAAGGCGCGCTCGGCGGCGTCGGCGACCTCTTGGAGGCGGCGGGCCTTGTCCTCTGCCTCGCTAGTCCCCATCGCCGCTTCCCGGTGAGGAACGAATGGAGACGATCAGGGCCCGTAGCGAAACGCGCACAAGATCGATGTCCGCGATGGACAGTACGACGTCACCGGTGATGACGACACCGCCGCTGAGCAGCCGGTCCAGCAGGTCGATGAGCGCGACCTGGCGGTTCGGCAGTGGCTCCGTCGCCCTTGAGGCCTCCGTACCCCTTGAGGCCACCGGGGACGGCTCGGACGACGTCACGGGCCCGCCCGTTCCGCAGGAACGTCCGGTGTCTCCCGAGGAGTGGCGAAGGAATACGGCGCCCAGGGGCCGGTGACCTCGATCCGTACCCCGTCGAGTCCGTCCGCGGCGCGGCTAACTTCGGCCCGAAAGGCCTCGGCGCGGTCGCGAGGCACCAGGTAGGCGTCGTTGATGACGTTCTCTCCCGGCGCGGTGGCGAGTTCGCCCTGCTGTATCCGGTGGCGTGCGCGGTCGGCAGCGTATGTGCGGCCCGCGGTCTCGACCCGCTCCGCAGCCGTCTGCGCCGCCTGATAGGCCGTGTCACGGACACTCCGCTGCGCCTTGCGGGTCCGCAGATAGGCACGTCCGGGACTGAGCTCCTCCGAAGGCGTAAGTTCGCCAGGGACGGGTGCGTTCGACGGCGTCACATAGATCTTGACCCCCCACTCGACGTGTGCCGACAGGTGCGCAAGCCGTTCCGTGAAGGTGACGCGCCGCGTGTCCAGGACGCTTCGCGCCCGGTCGTCGTCGAGGTACACCGTCGCGAGGCGGAGGGGGAGCACCGTCGTGCGGGCGGCCACCGCCTCGACCACGCCGTGGTGGGCGCGGGCGACCGACTCCAGCCACTCCAGGTCCTCAAGGTGCTGTTTGAGAGCGTCCTCCTGGAAATCCCGCGACGGCACCGCACTGACAACGAGCACCAGGCTGCCGTCCTCGTCGTGCGTACCGGCCAGGAGACGCACCTGCGTGCCGTCGACGCCGGTGAGCCCGGCCACGGCGTCCTCCAGCCCGTCGGCCGCACGAGCCACGGCGTACACGTACGTCATGCGGTCAGTCATCACGCGACTTCCTTGTGCGACGCGTTGGCCTGGGCTCTGCCTCACCCTCACCCTCGGGCTCTTCCTCGGTGAGTGATTCACGGCGCCGGGAGCCCTCGGGCAGTGCCCCGCCCTTGCGCAGCGCGTCGATCTCGGCCCGCAGCCGCCGGTTCTCCTCGGCGAGCGAACGCTCGCCGCGACTCCGGGACGTCAGAGCGGGATCGTGTTCCCACCAGTCGATGCCCATTTCCTTCGCCTTGTCCACGGAGGCCACGATCAACCGGAGTTTGATGGTCAACAGCTCGATGTCGAGCAAGTTGATCTGGATGTCGCCCGCGATGACGATGCCTTTGTCGAGCACGCGCTCCAGGATGTCGGCCAGATTGGCGGAGGAGCCCTGGCCGTACGGCGGTGCCGCACGGGAGGGATAGGAGCCGAGCCGGCTGGCCAGCGGGTCACTCACGGCGACGACCTTCCTGCCTGAACTCCCTGATCTCCTCGAGCCGGTCGAGCAGCTCGTCCTCTCGCCGGTCGAAAGTCGCCTCGTCGATGCGCCCCGCCACCAGCTCCGCTTCGAGCTCCGCCAGCTCCCGCTGGATGGGCGCAGGGTCGTAGTACTCGTCCTCGGCCGCTTCCAGTACGCGCTCCACGACCCACGCGACCCCGCGTACGGGTGCCAGCGGGAGAGTCGCGAGCTGAGTGAACAGGCCCATGGAAATCACCTTCAGACGAAGCTGTAAGGGGGCAGCGGGCCGTTGAGCCGGAACTCGAAGTCGTCCCCCATCTGGTTGGCGACACTCAACTCCGTGGTGAGGAACAACTCCTCCTGCTCGTGCGCCACCAGAAAGGAGACGCTGAGGAAGTCCTCGCCGGTCGGCTGGGAGGACTCCGTGTCGCGGCTGAAGGGGCGGAGCGCCTCGACGACACCCGCGGCCAGCGCCTCTTGGCGCGCCTGCACCTCCTGTGCGACGAGTTCGCCGAGCGCGAGAGGCGCCTCGGGGCCGGCCGTGCCTTTGAGGATGGTGTTGTTGAGTTCCCGGGCCGTGCTTGATTCCTCAAGGACTTGGCGGAGGAGTGCCTCTTCGTCCTGCCGCACCTTCAGGTGGTACTCGGTGCAGTCCTCCAGTGCCCGAAGCCGTTCCGTGTACTCGGCGGCACGTTCTTCGAGGACGGTCCGGACGGCGTCGTCGTCCGCCGCCGTGAGGCCGAACCTGAGTGGAAGCACGGTGCCGTGGGTCATGAGGCGGTTCTGGACCTCCTGATGTGCGGTGAGGTCGCGGCGTTTGGGACGCAGGTCCTCGGGTGCGTCACTGACCACCGCGGTCAGTGACCCGGAGTTCACCGTACGCAGTGGGGAGGGCGGGTCTCCCACGCCGTCCACGCCGTCGAGCTGAAGCGGATGCTCCTTGTCGGCGATGGAGTAGACGTACACGGCCATGGTTCACTCCTTCTCGCGTTCCCTCGTGCGGCGGGAGGTCCGCCGGGTCGTCGAGCGCCGTCGCCTCTCCACCGGTTCCTTTTCCCGCCCCTCGCTCTCCGTGTCGGCCTCTTCCTCGTCCTCCTCGGCCTCTTCGCCGCCCTTGCGGCCACCGCCCGTAAGTGAGTCGGTCACAGCCTCCACGGCGCCGGTGAGGGCGCCCTTGGACTTGCCGCGGGCTCCGCTCTCGACCGACTCTCCGACGATGTCGGTCAGCTGCGAGGGGGCCTTCCGGCCCGCCTCCAGATCGAGGCGGTTGCAGGCTTCGGCAAAGCGCAGATACGTATCAACGCTGGCCACGACGATGCGGGCATCGATCTTCAGAAGCTCGATCCCGACGAGTGAGACGCGGACGAAGACATCGATGACGAGTCCGCGATCAAGGATGAGATCCAGGACGTCGTACAGGTTGCCGCCACCGCTGCCCCTGGAGACGCTGCTTTCGCTTTGCGGCACCATGGTCATGGTGCCTCCCTTCGTCGGCCGGGGCCCGCTTTCAGGGCCTGCGGTCGATCTGCCCTCGGGTGTACCGACGTGTCCGCTCGTAAGCCACCAGGTCGCCCTCCTTGTCCAGGGTCACTCGGTAGCTGGCCATCACGCTGGTGGTGTCCGGGACCCGCTCCAGCTCCAGGACCTCGACAACGGCCTCCCACCCGTCATCGGCGGGCTTGAGCGCCGAGACCGACTCGGGCGGTCGTCCCAGCAACTGCTCCAGTTGCTGCGACGCGGAGCGCATGGCCCATGCCGCCTTGTCCTTGGGGCGCCGCCGCTTGGCAGGTTCTGCTGGGGCCATGGTCGTTCTCCGGTGCCGGAGCGGGCGCGATATTCCACGCGCGAACATAGAATCTCATCATATAGGGACATATCTGTCGTCGGCGGGGGCAGTCGCACTGTGCAATGAAATCCCTTTCTCAACGCCCTTTGCGAAGGGATCAGTTCATGAACGACACAACCAAGATCGCTCTCGCGGCGGCGGTCGCGGGTGGGTACGTGCTGGGACGCGCGAAGAAGGGCCGGCTCGCCTTCGCCGTGGCCAGCTATATCGCGGGACGACGCTTCGGACTCGATCCGCAGCAGCTCGCCACGGAAGGCCTTCGCAAGCTCAAGGACGTACCGCAGGTTGCCGAGCTGAACGAACAGATACGGGGCGAGCTGATGGACGCGGGCCGCCAGGCCCTCGCCGCCGCGGCGGACCGTCGCCTCGCCGATCTCGCGGACTCCCTCCATGAGCGCACCCTCCGCCTCGGAGAAGAGAAGGACGAGGAGGAGGAAGAACCGGAGGAGGAAGAAGAAGAGCTGGAGGAAGAGGAAGAGGAACCGGAGGAGGAAGAGCCGGTGGAAGCGGAGGAAGAGGAGGAGCTGGAGGAGGAGGAAGAGCCGGAGGAAGAGGAAGAAGAGGAAGAAGAGGAAGAGGGAGAGGAAGAGCCGGAGGAGGAGAAGCCGCCGCGCCGCGGCCGAGCGCCCGCGAGAAGAGCAGGGAAGAAGACGGCTGCGAGGGCGCCGGCCAAGAGGGCGGCAACGAGGAAGGCCCCTGTGAAGAGGGCGCCCGCGAAGAAGGCCGCCGCGAAGAAGCCTCCCGCGAAGAAGGCCACCGAGAAGAAGCCTCCCGCGAAGAAGGCCACCGAGAAGAGGGCGCCCGCGAAGAGGGCCGCTGCCAAGAAGGCCCCCGCCAAGAAGGCCCCTGCGAAGGAGGCCGCCGCGAAGAGGGCGCCCGCGAAGAAGGCCACCACGAGGAAGACCACTGCGAGGAAGGCCCCTGCGAGGAAGGCCCCTGCGAAGAAGACAGCCGCCACAAGGACGGCCGCGCGGAAGTCGACCGCCAAGAAGGCGGCTGGGCGGCGGAGGTAGGGCCATGGCCAAGACAGACCGTGACGCGGGCGGAGGAGCCTCGGGCCTGGACCTGCTGCGTGACGAGCTCGCGGACTACCTCGGCGCCCAGATCGAGAACCTCGCGGACAAGGCCGGCGACAAGCTGGGCGACCTCACCGACCAACTGCTCGATGTCGCCGAGAACGGCGGCTCGCTCCCCGGTGGGGTGATGAAAGCCGTTCTCAGCAGCAAGGCCAAGGGTGTCAAGGACAGCGTCCTGGGCAAGGCTCAGGAACTCTTCGGCGGCAGCGGACGCCGGAAGTCCGGCGGTGGTAAGTCCATGAACATCGTCGAGGCTCTCGATGTAGGGGTGCCGGTCCGAACCGCGTACGACCACTGGACGGAGTTCGAGGCGTTCAGCGGGTTCGCCAAGGGCGTCCGAAGTGTCTCCCAGGAGGACGAGACCCACAGCGACTGGAAGGTGAAGGTGGGCCCTTCGACGCGTGGTTGGAAGGCCACCGTCCAGGAACAGGTGCCGGACGAGCGGATCATCTGGACCTCCGAGGGTGCCAAGGGCACCACGCGCGGCTGCGTCACCTTCCACGAGTTGACACCCGATCTCACGCGCATCGTCCTCGTCGTCGAGTACTACCCCTCGGGCTTCTTCGAGAAGACGGGGAACCTCTGGCGGGCTCAAGGCCGGCGTCTGCGGCTGGACTTCAAGAACTTCCAGCGTCACGTCACCTTCGCCGACGAGGAAGTAGAAGGGTGGCGCGGCGAGATCCGCGACGGCGAAGTCGTCCGCACACACGAAGAGGCGCTGGAGGACGAGGAGGAGCGGGAGTACGGCGAGGACGTGGAAGAAGACTACGAAGACGAGCCCGAAGAAGAGGAAGAGGCAGACGGAGAGGAAGCGCAGGAGGAAGAGGAAGAGGACGAGGAATACGAGGACGAAGAATGAACCCTTTCGGGTCACCGGCCGACGTCACTGCTGAAGTATCCGGAAGAAGCCACGACCGATCAGGGAGTTGATTCACTGTGGCTGCGCAGGGGAAGAAGATTCGAGGAAAGGCCCAGGAGACCGTAGGCAAGGCCAAGGAGAAGGCCGGAGAGATCACGGGCGATGACGAGATGCGCCTGAAGGGAACGGGCGACCGCATTGAGGGCAAGGCTCGCCAGGCGGCCGGGAAGGCAGAGGACAAGGTCCGCGGCACGGCAGAGGAGATGAAGGGCAAGGCGGAAGAGATGAAGGGCAAAGCCCGCAAGCACACGTGAGGCGAGCGCCCCTGTGGAAAGACGGGTCCGGGTGGAGGTGTTTCTTCACCCGGGCCCAATTGTCTGCATGATCTGCGGACGTACCATCTGCGGATGTACACCAGGGATGTCCCGGTCGGCCGATGAGCGGCCGACCGGGACATCGGGCTCGGCCCGGGAAATCGGGCTCAGCGGAGGTCGAACCGATCGAGGTTCATCACCTTGTCCCACGCTGCCACGAAGTCACGCGCGAACTTCTCTTCCGCGTCCTTGGACGCGTAGACCTCCGAGACGGCTCGGAGCTGGGAGTTCGAACCGAAGACGAGGTCGACGGCGGTGGCGGTCCACTTGGCCTCGCCTGTGGCCGCATCCCGGCCTTCGAACACGTTCTCGTCGGAAGCCGACGCCTTCCACTCCGTTCCCATGTCGAGCAGGTTGATGAAGAAGTCGGTGGTCAACGCCTCCGGCCGGTCGGTGAAGACGCCGTGCCGGGATTGCCCGAAGCCGGTGTTCAGGGCCCGCATGCCGCCGATCAGTACCGTCATCTCGGGGGCGGTCAGTGTCAGCAGGCTGGCGCGGTCCAGGAGGAGTGTCTCCGGCGACAGCTTCTCTCCTGCCCGGAGGTAGTTGCGGAACCCGTCCGCCCTGGGTTCGAGAACGGCGAACGAGTCCACGTCCGTCTGCTCCTGCGAGGCGTCCGTGCGGCCCGGTGAGAACGGGACGGTGATGTCGTGCCCGGCGTTCCTCGCGGCCTGCTCGACGCCCGCGCACCCGCCCAGGACGATCAGGTCGGCGAGTGAGACCTTCGTTCCGCCGGCCTGTGAGCGGTTGAATTCCTGCTGGATCCGCTCGAGGGTCTGGAGCACCTCGGCCACCCCGGACAGGTCGTTGACCGCCCAGTCCTTCTGCGGCGCGAGCCGGATCCGTGCCCCGTTCGCCCCGCCGCGCTTGTCGGTTCCGCGGAAGCTCGCCGCCGATGCCCAAGCGGTGCTGACCAGCTGGGACACGGACAGCCCCGAGGCGAGGATCGTGTCCTTGAGCGCGGCGATGTCCTCGTCCGTGACGAGGTCGTGATCGACTTTGGGGACGGGGTCCTGCCACAGCTGCGGCTCGGGGATCCACGGGCCGAGGTAGCGCGAGGCTGGGCCCATGTCGCGGTGCAGCAGCTTGTACCACGCCTTGGCGAATGCCACGGCGAGCTCGTCAGGGTGCTCGTGGAAGCGCTTCGTGATCGGCCCGTAGACCGGATCCAGCTTCAGCGAGAGGTCCGTCGTCAGCATCATGGGAGCGTGGCTCTTCGACGGATCATGAGCGTCGCGAACGGTGCCCTTGGCCGAGGGATCCGTGGGAGTCCACTGCTTGGCACCGGCGGGGCTCGTCGTCAGCTCCCAGTCGTATCTGTACAGGTTGTCCAGGTACCCGTTGTCCCACTTCGTGGGCTCGGAGGTCCACGCGCCCTCGAGTCCACTGGTGAGCGTGTCGACGCCCTTGCCGCTTCCGTACGTGTTCCTCCAGCCGATGCCTTGCTGCTCGAGGGGGCAGGCCTCGGGTTCCGGACCGATGTACGAGGGGTCGACCGCACCGTGGCACTTGCCGAACGTGTGGCCGCCGACGATGAGCGCGACCGTCTCCTCGTCATTCATCGCCATACGCCCGAAGGTCTCGCGGATGTCCTTGGCGGCAGCCATCGGATCCGGGGTGCCGTTGGGCCCCTCCGGATTGACGTAGATCAGTCCCATCTGCACGGCGCCGAAAGGACCGGTGAGTTGCCTGTCGCCGCTGTAGCGCTCATCTCCGAGCCAGGTGTCCTCGGGTCCCCAGTAGATTTCCTCGGGCTCCCAGATGTCCTCCCGCCCGAATCCGAACCCGAACGTCTTGAAGCCCATCGATTCCATGGCACAGTTACCGGCGAAGACCAGAAGATCGGCCCAGGAGATTTTCCGGCCGTATTTCTGCTTGACCGGCCAGAGCAGACGGCGCGCCTTGTCGAGGCTCGCGTTGTCCGGCCAGCTGTTGAGGGGGGCGAAGCGCTGGGCGCCGGATCCGCCACCGCCCCGGCCGTCGGCGATACGGTACGTTCCCGCGGCATGCCAGCTCATCCGGATGAAGAGCGGCCCGTAGTGGCCGTAATCGGCAGGCCACCAGTCCTGCGATGTCGTCATCAGCTCGAAGACGTCCCGCTTCAGCGCGTCGACGTCGAGGGTCTTGAACTCTTCCGCGTAGTCGAAGTCCTCACCCAGCGGATTGGACCGAGGCGATTGCTGCTGGAGAACCTGAAGGTCCAGCTGATTCGGCCACCAGTCCCGGTTCGTCCTGGGGCGAGTCGGCGTGGGGGTCGGGGAAGGGATTACTGGGTTCTCGCTTTCGCTGCCGGACACGTCCGTCCCTCTTTCTGTCTCGGAGTTTCCTTCTGCTGCTTGCTCTCGACGTCGATCGCGCCTGCGCCGGTGTCGGCGTCCGTATGGTCGCGCACCGCGGACCGCACCGCTACGAGAACACGCAGAGCACTCCTGGCAACAAGAACTCAGAAGCTCAAGGTCTTTTCGGGGGATGGTTTCCGGCTCAATGACGGGCGGCTCTTTCGGCTTCTGAGCCAAGTGAGAGGATGTGGCTTTTTTTATTATCATCACGCCCCGCCCCGCCGATGAGAAGCGGAATCGGGGCCCGCAATCGGTGACGAACGGGCACAGTCAGTCAGGAGGCTCGGGCAGCGGGCCGGTCCATCGGCGCGCCGTCCCGAGCACCGCAACCTTCCGGGTGGGAACCGTGTGCGCACGGCCCCTCTCGCTGGGTAGCTAGCGGATCCTGTCCGTGTGGTCGTGCGTGCTGCGCCCGGGGCTCTATTCAGTCAAGGCCCAGGCTGTCGTTCACAGCCAGGGGAACTGGTCGGCGGAGTACCGATAGGCGCGGAAGACGGAGTTCTGGGCGCCGGTCGAGGACTCCAGGCCCACGCCGTCACCGAAGGACCGGAACTGCGGGACCACGAACTCCCAGACCACGTCCCCGCCGGGGTCACCTCGAAGAGCCGCCCGAAGGAGCCCTCGGCGATGAAGGTGTTGCCGTTGGGAAGGCGCTGCGCGCTGGACATGTACGGGCTGAAGAAGTTCTGCGGCGGGTTGTCCTGGTAGGACCACACCTCCTTGCCGGTACGCGGATCCAGCTCCAGCACCCGTGAGTACGGCACGGAGGTCGTGTCGCGGTAGGTGCCGTTGTCGAAGACCAGGATGTTGCCGCCCGCCAGCTCGTGCGGATGGTGCTGCTGCGCCAGGACGTCGGGGCCGATGTGCCACAGCACGGACCCGTCGGCGCGGTCGATGGCCACGGTGGAGGACGCGCTGCGGAAACCCACGACGATCGAACCGTCGGCACGTTCGTTGACCGTGTTGGCCATGGGCCAGTGCTCACGGGCGAAGTGAGGATTGAGCGGGAACTCCTCCGGGTCGAGGTGCTCGATGGCGGCCCAGCGCCACACCTCCTCCCCGTCCCAGGTCAGCTCGTACACCACATCCCCGTAGATCACCCCGCCCGGCGCCTCGGAGCCGGGGATGCCGCCCCGGATCCGGGCCGCGTCGGCCGGGTCCAGGGGTTCGACGACGGTGACGATGAGGTTGCCGTTGCGCAGCAGCGAGGCATCGTGGTGGTGGAAGGGGTGCCTGACTTCGCGGATCACCGTGGAGTCAGGGGCCAGTTCCTGGAAGATGCCGCCGTGGTAGACGTCCCAGATGGGGAAGAGGGTCGGACTGCTGGTGTCCTTGGCCGCGTAGAAGAGGTTCCCGTTCGGCAGCAGCTGTGCCTGACGGCCGGGCGGGTGCGGGGAGTTCCAGGTGTGGACCGGCCGGCCCTCGATGTCGACGAGGTGGATCTCGCCCGCGCTGGTGATGGGCGTGTAGAGGGTGTAGCCGCCGTAACTGCGCGCGGGGTCATGGGCGATCAGGCCGACTCCGCGGCGGCGCAGGGTGTTCTGGTCGACGGTCATGAGGATCTCCTGTGTCGGGTGTGTCGGGTGCGGATCAGCGGACGGTGACGGCGGCCGGGTCGACGGCCGTCAGGGGCGCGGGGTGCAGATGCCGCAGCAGCGCGGCGCGGTCGGCGGAGCCCGGCAGGCTCTGGGCCGCCTTCGCCCAGGTGGCCTCCTGCTCCAACTGGGCCAGCAGTTCGGGCGAGAGGGTCGCGCCGTAGCCGTATCGGGGCTGGAAGGCGGCGACGTAGTCGGCCTGGAGCGCGCCCTTGGACTGGGCGAGTACGGCGCTTCGCGCGGCGGCCGGGTCGGCGGCGATCGTACGCTGGGCCTTCAGCAGCGCCCGGAGTACGGCCGTGATGGTCTCGTCGGTCGCCTTGGGGCCGGCGACGAGCAGGGTGCGGGCCGTGTAGCCGGTGAAGGGGACCTCGGCGTAGCGGTCGCCGAGGGTGGTGCGGGTGGAGTCGTAGAAGCTGGGGAAGGTGACCCCGGCGTCGATGTCCCCTCGGGCCAGCGCCGCGGTGACCTGGTTGGGAGCGAGGTTGACCACGGTCACGTCCGTGGCGGTCAGTTGTGCGGAAGCCAGCATCCGCGACAGCGCGTACTCCACGTTCGTGCCCTGCGGGACGCCGACCTTGCGGCCCTTCAGCGCGGCGAACCCGGTGATCCCCCGGTCGGTCCGGGTGAGCAGGCGCCAGTCGGAGAACCGGACAGGTCGGCGACGATCCGCAGCTCGCGCCCGCCCAGTGCGGCGGTGATCGCGGGCAGGTCACCCACGACGCCGAGCTGCGCCTGACCACCGAGCACGGCGTTCAGCGCGTCCCGCCCGGTGGGCTGGGTGGTCACGGTGGCATCGATGCCCTCGGCGGACCACAGCCCGCGCTCCTGGGCCACGTGGACGGGCGCGCCGCCGAGGTAGTCGCTGGCGGCGAGGGAGACGGCGGGGCGGCCGCCGCCAGCGGGGCCGGAGGCGCCGGCGCAGGCCGAGGTGAGCGCGCAGAGCAGGGCCGCCATCAGCAGGGCGGTCACTGCGCGGGGTCTGAGCATGGGGAGTCCTTACGTTGTTGGTGGGTTGTTTCCGGTCACTCGTAGGATCGGGAGACCCAGGGATGCCGGGTGTGGCTGTGGGGTTCCAGCCCAGTGGTGGC
>NZ_JBEPDM010000011.1:0-170949 GCF_040300305.1 Streptomyces sp. NPDC000410 | reverse complement strand
CCACCCCCCAGGCCATGCGTTCGACAGGGGGAGAAAGTCATGCCAACTCCGGAGGCCGGGCGCCCCATTGCGGGACCACCAAGAAGGTAATGGGGAGAGCCCCCGCAACGGGGGCTGGGGCGGAGCCCCGGTTATCGGGAAGGGGCGGGGTGGGGGGAAACCCCGTCAGCGAACCGCCGCAAGCCGCTCGCGCACCGGCCACACCGGGTCCACCACCGCGTCCGCCTCCCCCTTGCGGCGCAGGAAGTCCTGGAAGTCCGCCGCCCATTCCGCGTACCAGCGCACCTGGCGGGTGTGCAGCTCGACCGGGGTGAGGGCCGCCACGGACGCGTGGCGGTCCGCTATCGCGCGGGCCACGCGGACCGCCGCCAGCGCGTCCGCGAGCGCCTCGTGGGCCGCGTCCAGCACGACCCCGTACTCCGCGCAGACCGCCTCCAGCGTGCGCTTGCCCCGCCGGTAGCGGTCGACCGCGCGGTCTATCGTGTACGGATCGACGACCGGGCCGATCCCCGGGGTGCCCAGCCGGTCGGACAGCGACGGCAGCCCGTGCCGGTCCAGCTCGGCCGAAAGAAGCGTCAGATCGAAGGCCGCGTTGTACGCCACGACCGGGGCGCCGCGGGTCCAGTAGTCCACCAGGGTCGCGGCGATCTCGTCGGCCACCTCGCGCGCCGGGCGGCCCTCCGCCGCCGCCCGCTCGCTGCTGATGCCGTGGATCGCGGACGCCTGCGCCGGGATGCGGATCCCCGGGTCGGCCAGCCATTCCCGCGTCCGGACGGGCTCTCCGTCCTTCACCTCGACGACCGCCGCCGTCACGATCCGCGCCTCCAGCGGCTCCGTCCCGGTCGTCTCCAGGTCGAATCCGATCAGCGGCTCATGGTGCCACGCCATGTGGTCCCCCCCTCGTCAGTGGTACTGACGAAAACTCTCGCACGGGGCACTGACAGTCAGGACACCGGGCGCGAGTCCGCCCACACCGACTCGAACTCCTCGCGGTAGGTCTGGAACAGGCCGTGCTCCGTGTCCTGCCCCGACCGCACCACCGACCGGCTCCCGCCCCGCAGCACCAGCACCGGCGCCTCCATGCCGCGTGCCCGGCGCAGATACGACTGCACGACCGCGACCCCGTCCGGCCCGTCCCCGTCGACCAGATAGGCCGTGAACCGGGGTGTCTCGTCGAAGACGTGGATCTCGAAGGCGCCCGGATCGCGCAGCTTCGAGCGCACCCGTCGCATATGGAGGATGTTCATCTCCACCGAGCGGCTCAATTCGCCCTTCTTCAGGCCGAGTTCCCGCTCACGCCGCTTGACCGCGCTGCTCGCCGGGTTGAGGAAGAGCAGCCGCACCCGGGCCCCGGATTCCGCCAGCCGGACGAGCCGCCGGCCGGAGAAGTTCTGCACCAGCAGATTCAGGCCTATGCCGATGGCGTCGAGCCGCCGGGCCCCGCCGAAGAGGTCCTCGGCGGGCAGCTGTCGCTGCAGCCGGACCCGGTCGGGATGGACGGAGACCACGTCCGCGTACCGGTCCCCCACCAGGTCCTCGACCGCGTCGACGGGCAGCCGGTCCGCCGACGGCACCCCGGCGCCGCTGCCGAGGATCTCCAGCAGCCGGGCCGCGGCCCGTTCCGCCTGGGCGAGCACCGCCTCGTTGAGCGCCCGGTTGCGGGAGACCACGTTGCGCGCGACCTCCAGCTCGTCCAGCGCCAGCTCCACCTCGCGCCGGTCGTCGAAGTACGGCTCGAAGCACGGCCAGTGCTGGACCATCAGCTCCCGCAGCTGCGGGAGGGTGAGGAAGCTGAGGACGTTGTCGTCGGCGGGGTCCAGCAGATAGCCCTTGCGGCGGCTGACCTCGCGCACCGCGACGGCGCGCTGCACCCACTCCTGGCCGGCCGGGCCGGCCGCCGCGACGACCCAGTCGTCGCCGTGCATGGGTTCGTAGATGGGCCGGAGCACCGCGGCCACGACGGCCCGCAGCCGCTGCTCGACCAGGTTCAGCCAGATGTAGGCCCGCCCGGCCCGCTGCGCGCGCGTACGCACTTCGCTCCAGGCGTCCGCGCTCCAGTCCAGCTCCGGCCCTATCTGCGATCCCGTGTCCACCGGCCGCGCGAGGGAGACCGCGCCGGGCGGGACGTCGGTGGAGTCCCCCTCGTGACTCGCGTCACCCGGAGGTAGCTCCAGCCCACCCGAGCTCACCGCGCCGCACCGCCTTCTGCTCCAGGACGCCCGTCTTCAACGATCAAGGAAGGGTACTCCGGGAGCGGGAGGCGGTGCAGCCGGATCGACAGGCTCCTTTCCTCAACTCCCCAACGCGGGTGCTCCGTTCTGTCCGGCGAGATCGGCCGGAGTGAGCGGATTCATAGCGGTTACGTCCCTGGGCGCGAGCTGGAAGCCCTGCCAGTGGACCGGCATCGGCTGCTGGTCCTCGTCCCGGGCGACGTGGTGGAAGCCGATGTTGACCCACACGACGGGGTTGGTCAGCGCCTCGCCGTTGACCCATTTGTCGACGCTGTCGGGGGCGCCCCGCCCGCAGTTGAGGGTGTTGTTGCTGGCGAACTGTTCGCAGGCGCGGTTCTGGGTGACGTAGATGTCGTGCCGGGTGAAGCCGCGCCCCGCGTGCTTGGCGGAGGGGCCCGGCACGATCTCGTACGAACGCTTGTGCCCGTCCTTGTTCTTGCCGGTCGCGCTCACCACCCGCCACCAGCGCATCGCCTTCGCGTCCCCGGCCAGCTCCCGGGTGACCGGCGTGACGGTGGTCCTCGTCTTCGGGCTGCCGTTGCCGGTGGGCGGGGTGACCGCCGAGTCGTACTGCTCGACGCGGTCCTTGGGGCTGCCGTCGAGGCCGAAGTTCAGCCGCCAGAAGACGTTGTGGCTGTGGCTGGTCGCGTAGTCCTTGGCGCCCTTGCCGATCGGCCAGCCGCGCCCGTCGCCCGCGTCGTAGTCGCCCGGCGAGAGACTGCCGGTGGCCCCGACGTTGGCGGATATGGTGCCGTCGGAGGCGAACCGCCACTCGGTGATGTACTCGTACCAGCCGACCTTGTTGACGGTGTAGACGAGCAGATCCTTGCCCTGGGCCTGCCAGACCTTGGTGCCCTCGTCGTTCGCCATCCGGTAGGCGTGGCCGCGCGAGCGCGTGGTCACGCAGAGGCCGTCGACCTGTCCGACGTCGGGGACCTTGACCTTCTTGATCGTGCCGCCGGGGCATTCGGTGGGCTTGAGCTTCTGTAGGCCGTAGCCGAAGCCGAAGCCGGTGAGGTCGTCGTACTCGGCCTGCCCGTCGTCGTACGGCACGTGCACCTGCGCCAGCTTGGCGCTGGTCAGGACCTGGATCGGGCGGGGCTCGCCCTTGGGCCGGTAGCCGACGTCGCCCAGGACGAGCCCGGCGGAGCTGTCGTAGCGCCAGCACATGCGCCAGGTGGTGCCGCCGTCCAGGGTCGCGGTGATGAGGTACTGCGTGCTGCAGGGCGGGGCCGGCGGGGGCGGCACCCGTGGTGCGGCGGTCACCGCGGGCGCGGCGCCGCCCAGCAGTACGGCGGCGGCGAGCACGGCCACCGCCCTACGGGCACGCGGGAATCGGCTCTTGTCGCTCTTGTTCATGTGGAGAAGAACTCCTCGGAACGTATGCGGGACGAAGTCAGGCGGAAGGCGCACGGGCGACGGTGCGGGCGCTCAGGTCGACGACCAGGTCCCGGGTGTCGATCCACGGCCCATTGGTGATCTTGGTGATGACGTGCACACAGCGGTGCACGCCGCAGGCGCCGAGTTCCCGCGGAACCCGCTCCTGGCGGTCCTCGCGGTAGACGAAGCCGCTCAGGGTGAGCGGCTCGGGCGAGGTGAGCTGCTTGCCGGTGGCGTCCTTGTAGTCCGCCTTGAGACCGGCGCCGAGCGGGCTCGCCAGGATCAGTTCGGCCGCCTCGCGCAGCTCCGCGCGGTGCGGGGACGGCTGTACGCCCTGCTGGGCGCCGCTGCGCTCCACCTTTCCCGTGGTGAGGTTGACGGTCGCGGTGACGAGCTCGTCGCGCTTGTAGTCGTAGTACGAGACGACGGCGCGGCGCGGCGGTGCGGCAAGGCCCGCCTCGGACGGCTCGGGTTCGGCCAGATCGGTGGTCAGCCGCTGCGGTCCCCGGCCGCCGGCAGCGTCCCGGGCCTCGCGCGCGGCCGGGGCCGTCGCCAGCTGTTCGGCGCGTTTCAGCTCGTCGTCGGTGAGCGGGTCTCGGCCGATGCCCTTCTCGCCCTCGTCGGCGGCGGCCTCGACGGTGCCCGGTTCAGGTGCCCCCTGAGCCCCCTGCGCCCCCTGGCCCGCCCGGCCCGCCTCCTGCCGCGCGGCCGCGCCGCCCGCCGGGCCGTCCTGCGCCCCTGCCGCGCCCGGCAGGGTGATTCCGACCATCACGGCGGTCCCCGTCACCGCAATGGCCGTGCCCGCCACCACCTTCCCCAGGTGGCGGCGCACTAATGTGCGCACATTTACCCCCTCTTAGCTGTGGTCACCCGGTAAGACGGGGGTACGTCCTAGGAGGTTGCCCTTCTTTCGGGGAGGATCTGTCCGAAGAGCCCCCCTGTAGCCGGATCAGAAGTGGAAGAGTCTTATCTATGCAGGTCTGGCCGGGACAGGCGTATCCACTCGGTGCCACGTACGACGGCGCCGGGACCAACTTCGCGGTCTTCTCGGAGGCCGCCCACCGCATCGAGCTGTGTCTGCTGCACGACGACGGCTCGGAGACGGCGGTGGAGCTGCGCGAGACGGACGCGTTCGTGCGGCACGCGTATCTGCCGGGGGTGATGCCGGGACAGCGGTACGGATTCAGGGTGCACGGCCCGTACGAGCCGCAGCGCGGGCAGCGGTGCAATTCCGCCAAGCTGCTCCTCGATCCCTACGCGCGGGCGATGAGCGGCCGGATCGCCTGGGGCGAGGCGGTGTACGGGTACCACTTCGGCAGACCGGACTCGCGCAACGACCTCGACTCGGCCCCGCACACGATGGCCTCCGTCGTCGTCAATCCGTACTTCGACTGGGGCGACGACCGCCCGCCCCGCACCGACTACCACCGCACGGTGATCTACGAGGCCCATGTGAAGGGCCTGACGATGCTGCATCCGGCGCTGCCGGAGGAGCTGCGCGGGACGTACGCGGGCCTCGCCCATCCGGCGGTGATCTCGCACCTGACGGAACTGGGCGTCACGGCGGTCGAGTTGATGCCGGTGCACCAGTTCGTGAACGACCATCGGCTGGCGGACACGGGCCTGGCCAACTACTGGGGCTACAACACGATCGGCTTCTTCGCCCCGCACAACGGCTACGCGTCCTGGGGAGACCGGGGACAGCAGGTCCTGGAGTTCAAGTCGGCGGTCCGCGCCCTGCACCAGGCGGGCATCGAGGTGATCCTCGACGTCGTCTACAACCACACGGCTGAGGGCAATCACCTCGGCCCGACGCTGTCCTTCCGCGGCCTCGACAACGGCTCGTACTACCGGCTCTCCGAGGACCGCCGCTACTACACGGACACCACCGGCACCGGCAATTCCCTGCTGATGCGCTCCCCGCACGTGCTCCAGCTGATCATGGACTCGCTGCGGTACTGGGTGACGGAGATGCACGTCGACGGCTTCCGCTTCGACCTCGCGGCGACGCTGGCCCGGCAGTTCCACGAGGTGGACCGGCTGTCGTCGTTCTTCGACCTCGTGCAGCAGGATCCGGTGGTCAGCCAGGTGAAGCTGATCGCGGAGCCGTGGGACGTCGGTGAGGGCGGCTACCAGGTGGGGAACTTCCCGCCGCTGTGGACCGAGTGGAACGGCATGTACCGCGACACCGTACGGGACCTGTGGCGGGGCGAGCCGCGCACGCTCGCGGAGTTCGCGTCCCGGCTGACGGGCTCGTCCGACCTCTACCAGGACGACGGGCGCCGCCCGCTCGCCTCGGTCAACTTCGTCACCTGCCACGACGGCTTCACGCTGCGCGATCTCGTCTCGTACAACGAGAAGCACAACGAGGCCAACGGCGAGGGCAACCGGGACGGCGAGAGCCACAACCGGTCGTGGAACTGCGGGGCGGAGGGCGATACGGACGACCCCGACGTGCTGGAGCTGCGCGGCCGGCAGACGCGCAACTTCATCGCGACCCTGATGCTGTCCCAGGGCGTGCCGATGCTCAGCCACGGCGACGAGTTCGGCCGTACGCAGCGGGGCAACAACAACGCGTACTGCCAGGACGGCGAGCTGTCCTGGGTGCACTGGCCGCGGTCGACCGAGGACGAGCCCGGATCGCTGCTGGAGTTCACCCGGGCGATGGTGTGGCTGCGCCGCGACCATCAGGTGTTCCGGCGGAGGCGCTTCTTCCACGGCCGCCCGGTGGAGGGGACGCACGACGAGCTGTCCGACATCGCCTGGTTCACGCCCGAGGGCGAGGGGATGACGCAGCGGGACTGGCAGGCGGCGCACGCCCAGGCCCTGACGGTGTTCCTGAACGGGAACGCGATCTCGGAGCCCGGGCCCCGGGGGGAGCGGATCTCCGACGACTCGTTCCTGCTGATGTTCAACGCGAGCGCGGACGAGCTGGACTTCGCGGTGCCGGTGAACCACGGCAGACAGTGGCAGGTGGTGGTGGACACGGCACACCCGGAGGGGGTGCCGCCGGGCCAGGGGCCCAAGGTGGCGGCCGGGGACCGGGTGCGGATGATCGGGCGGAGCCTGGTGGTGCTGCGAAGGCCGGCGTAGCCGGAGCGCGGGGGGCGCGTGCGGGCCCCGGCGGGCGCGGTCGGATTCGTCACACCAGGTGAACATGCGCCGGTCCGGCCATACCGTCGCATGAGCCGATGACAGAGATGCCCGGGATCCGGGTACGTACGTGTCCATGACGCCCACCGCCACGTACCGGCTCCAGCTCCAGCCGGACTTCCCGTTCCAGGCCGCCGAGGCAGCGGTGCCGTACCTGGCCGGCCTCGGGGTCTCCCATCTGCATCTGTCGCCCGTGCTGGAGGCGGTGCCCGGTTCGGCGCACGGCTACGACGTCGTCGACCACGCGCGCGTACGGGCGGAGCTGGGCGGCGAGGAGGGGTTGCGGGCGCTGGCCCGTACGGCGCGGGAGCACGGTCTCGGGCTGGTGCTGGACATCGTCCCGAATCACATGGCGGCGGCGCCCCGGTACAACCGCGCGCTGTGGGAGGTACTGCGGGAGGGACCGGACTCGCCGTTCGCACGGTGGTTCGACATCGATTGGGATGCCGGGGGCGGCAGGATCCTGCTGCCGGTGCTGGGCGGGCGGATCGGGGACGAGCTCGGCGCGCTGCGGGTGGAGGGGCAGGTGCTGCACTACGGGGAACAGATGTTCCCGGTGCGGGAGGGCACCGAGGGGCTGCCGCTGCCGGACCTGCTGGACGCGCAGTGGTACCGGCTCGGCTGGTGGCGGCTCGCCCGTACCGAGCTCAACTACCGCCGGTTCTTCACCATCTCGGAGCTCATCGGCGTACGGGTGGAGGACCCGGAGGTCTTCGCCGCCACCCACGCCAAGATCGTGGAGCTGGTACGGGACGGCGTCGTCGACGGGCTGCGCATCGACCATCCGGACGGGCTCGCCGACCCGGAGGAGTATCTGCACCGGCTGAACGAGGCGACGGGCGGCTGCTGGACGGTGGTGGAGAAGATCCTCACCCGCGAGGAGCGGCTGCCGCCCGCGTGGCCGGTCGCCGGGACGACCGGTTACGACGCTCTGCACCGGATCGACGGGCTGTTCACCGATCCGGACGGCGCCGAGGAACTCCTGCGCCAGTACCGGGACTTCGTCTCGCCCGCCGGGGACCGGGGCGGCTTCTGGGGCGCGACGGTGCGGCGCGCCGAGTACAAGGTCGTCACGCATGAGCTGGCCGCCGAGACCGAGGCGCTCGCCCGGATCGCGGAGGGGGTGTGCGCCGGGGATCTCACGGTGCGCGACTGTGCGCCGTGGGCGCTGCGTGCCGCGATCCGGGAGCTGCTGGTGCGGGTGCCGGTGTACCGGCCGTACCGGGTCGGCGGCGAGGCCGTGCTCACGCAGGACGCGGCACAGCGGGCGAAGGCGGTGTTCTCCGTGCCCGAGGAGGCGGCGGCGGTGGACGTGATCCGCGATCTGGCGCTCGGTCTCGGCCGGTGCGGCGACGGCACTCGGCAGGCGGCCTTCCGGGCGCGGTTCGCACAGACCTCGTCCGCGCTGCGCGCCAAGTCGGTGGAGGACACGGCCTACTACCGCTATACGCCGCTGATCTCGGCGAACGAGGTGGGCGGCGATCCGGAGCGGCCCGCGGTGAGCCCGGAGGAGTTCCACGCGTACTGTGCGCGCCTCGCGCGGGACTGGCCGGCCACCGGAACGGTGCTGTCGACGCACGACACGAAGCGCAGCGCGGACGTCCGGGCCAGGATCGCGGTGCTGTCCGAGTGCCCGGAGCGGTGGGCGCGGGTGCTGACGGGGCTGGCGTGGGCTCCGGCGCCCGATCACCATCTGGCGTGGCTCGCGTGGCAGACGGCCTTCGGTCTCGGGTCCGCGGACCCGGAGCGGCTCGGGCCCGCACTCCTCAAGTCGGTGCGGGAGGCGGGGCTGCACACCAGCTGGACCGAGCCGGATCCGGGGTACGAGCGGGCGGTGGACGACTTCGTGGCGGCGGGGCTGTGCGGGCCGCCGATGCGCACGGTGGAGCTCTTCGCGGGCGAACTCGCGGAGTACGTGCGGACCAACGCGCTCGGCGCGGCGCTGGTGCAGCTGACGATGCCCGGCGTGCCGGAGCTGTACCAGGGCACCGAGCGCGCGTACCTGGCGCTCGTCGACCCGGACAACCGGGACCCGTTCCGGGAGGGGCCGCCGGACGAGAAGACGGACCTCACCCGCGCGGCCCTGCACGTGCGCCGACGGCGCCCCGAGCTGTTCGGCGAGTCGTCGACGTACACCCCCGTGCCGGCGTCCGGCCCGGCCGCCGGGCACTGTCTGGCCTTCTGCCGCTCGGGCGAGGTGATCACGGCGGTGACGCGGCTGTCGCTGCGCCTGGACGAGGAGGGCGGCTGGGCGGGGACGTCGCTGCCCCTTCCGGCCGGGCGGTGGGTGGACCTCCTGTCCCCCACCCCGGCACGCGAGTTCACGGGCGGCGCCGAGGTGCCCCTCTCGGAGCTGCTGGCCGACCGGCCGGTGGCGTTGCTGGAGCGGGTGGCGCCGGACACGCCCTAGCAGTCGGCGTACGCCCTCGGCGCAGGCGTGGCGGATTCGGGTGTCCCGTACGGCAGGGAGCTGCGCAGCAGGTCGGTGAAGACCTCCGCCGCGCCCGTCATCGGGACGCGGGAGAAGACCGTGAGGGCCCGCCGCCACGGCGGGTCGACGTGCAGGACCACGCAGTCCTCGCCGACCGCGCCGGTGACGATGTGCGCGGGGGCGGTGGCCACGCCGACACCGGCCGCCGCCATGCGGACCGCCGTGGAGGTGTGCTCCGTCCGCACGGCCGTACGGGGTGAGAAGCCCGCCTGTCCGCAGGCCCAGTCCAGGAAACGCCGGCCGTGGACGAGGGGCTCCATGGCACACCGGATCCAGGTGTGGTCGGAGAGTTCCTCCAGGCGGACCGTGGAGCGGCCCGCGAGGCGGTCGTCGAAGGGGACGACGAGGACGATCTCCTCGTCGCCGACCCGCAGTACCGGGCCGGACCAGCGCTCGGGCGGGGGGCCGACGGCGAGGTCGGCCGTGCCGCGCTCCAGGGCCTCCTCCAGCGCCTCGGTGGTGGCGTACTCGTGCAGGACGAGCTCGACGCCGGGGTGGGCCCGGTGCCAGCGGGCGAAGACGTCGGGGAGGATGCCAACGGCGATGGCGTGGACGGTCGCGATGTGCAGCTCGCCGCCCTCCGCTCCGGCCGCGGCGCGGGCCGCCCGCTGGGCCTGCGCGGCGCTGCGTACGGCGAGTTCGGCGTGGGGCAGGAAGGCGCGGCCCATCGGGGTGAGCCGCACGCCCCGCGTCATCCGCTCCAGCAGGTCCCCGCCCACCGATTTCTCCAGGGCCTTGATCTGGTGGGAGAGCGCGGGCTGGGTGACGTGGAGCAGCTCGGCGGCGCGCGTGAACGACGAGTGCTCGACGACCGTGAGGAAGTACTCCATCTGTCGCAGGCTGCCCATGAAATCCGTCCCCCCCATAAACGCTGTGCATCAGATCCACAAGAACATTGCCTTGGACTCATGGCAAGGCCCGGGTGGAGGCTGGGTCCATGATCGAAACACAGGCACAGGACACCGACATCATCGTGATCGGCGGCGGCACCGGCGGCTACTCCACCGCCCTGCGCGCCGCGGCCCTCGGCCTGCGGGTCGTGCTCGCCGAGCGGGACAAGGTGGGCGGCACCTGCCTGCACCGCGGCTGCATCCCCAGCAAGGCGATGCTGCACGCCGCCGAACTGGTCGACGGGATCGCGGAGGCGCGTGAGCGCTGGGGGGTGAAGGCGACGCTGGACTCGGTGGACTGGTCCGCGCTGGTGGCGACCCGGGACGACATCGTCTCCCGTAACCACAAGGGGGTCGAGGGGCATCTCTCCCACGCGGGCGTCACCGTCGCCCGGGGCAGCGCCCGGCTGACCGGCCCGCGCACGGTCGTCATCGAGGGGTACGGGCAGGTCACGGCCCGCCGGGGCATCGTCCTGGCGACCGGCTCGCGGCCCCGGATGCTGCCGGGACTCACAGCCGACGGCCGGCGCGTCGTCACCAGCGACGACGCCCTGTTCGCGCCGGGACTTCCGCAGTCGGTGCTGGTGCTGGGCGGGGGCGCGATCGGGGTCGAGTACGCCTCGTTCCACCGTTCCATGGGCACCCAGGTGACCCTGGTCGAGGCCGCCGACCGGCTCGTGCCGCTCGAAGACGTCGACGTGTCACGGCACTTGACCCGGGGCCTGAAGAAGCGCGGCATCGACGTACAGGTGGGTGCGCTGCTCACGGAGACGGAGCTGCTGGACGACGGGATAAGGGCCACCGTGCGGACCGCGCGCGGCGAGACGCGGACGGTGGAGGCCGAACGGCTTCTGGTCGCGGTGGGCCGGGTGCCCGTGACCGACGGCCTGGGGCTGGAGAACGCCGGTCTGGCCACCGACGAGCGCGGCTATGTCGCGCCCGCGGACTGGGACCGGCTGGAGACCGCCGTGCCCGGCATACACGTGGTGGGCGATCTGCTGCCGCCGCCGTCGCTCGGGCTGGCGCACGCCTCGTTCGCGGAGGGCCTGTTGGTGGCGGAGACCCTGGCCGGTGTGCCGTCCGTACCGGTGGACTACGCGGCCGTCCCCCGGGTCACGTACTCCTCGCCGCAGACCGCGTCCGTCGGGCTGAGCGAGGCGGAGGCCCGCAACCGCGGCCATGAGGTGGCGGTCAACACCATGCCGCTGACGGCTGTCGCCAAGGGCATGGTGCACGGCCAGGGCGGGGTGGTGAAGGTCGTCGCGCAGGAGGGCGGCCAGGTCCTCGGCGTCCATCTCGTCGGGCCGAACGTCTCGGAGATGATCGCCGAGAGCCAGCTGATCGTCGGGTGGGACGCGGAGCCGTCCGATGTGGCCCGGCACGTCCACGCCCACCCGACGCTGTCAGAGGCGGTGGGCGAGACGTTCCTGACGCTGGCCGGCCGGGGGCTCCACCAGCAGGGGTGAGGGCCCTTCGACGGGACGTGCGGCGGGCCGCACCGGCCACCAGCCCGGCCAGGGACAGCGCGACGGCGAGGCCGGAGTCGACGACCGCCCGCCCCGAGGTCGCGGCGGCCAGCTCGACCGCCGCCGCGTGGCCGATCGTCCCTCCCGAGCGCTCGCGCTCCTCCCTGGCCCGCTTCAGGTAGAAGAGCGAGTAGTCGACGCCGACGGCCATGCCCAGCATGAAGATCACGCTGAGCGCCGCGCCGCCCGCGTCGGGGAAGGCCCAGGACGCCAGCCCGTACAGGCCCACCGCGCCCGCGAACGCCGTCAGCGCCAGCAGCACCGGGATCCCGGCGGCGAGCACCGCGCCGAAGACGACGAACAGGATCACGAACGTCACCGGCAGGCTGATCATCTCGGTGCGCTGAAGGTCCTGCCCCTGCTTGTCGTTGACCGCGGTGGAGATCGACGCGCTGCCGGTCTGCTCGATGCGCAGGTCCTTGTGAGCGGCGCGCACGGCGGCGGTCTGCTCAAGGAGCGCGTCGACGTCCTCCTTGGCGGTCTCCTTGTCGCCGCGCAGGGTGACGGTGACGAGGAGCGCGTCGCCGTTCTTCGACGCCACCGGCTCGGCCACCGACACGACGGCCGGCAGCCGCTTCATCCGCTGCCCGATCTCGCGGGCGGCGGGACGGGGGTCCGTGCCCTCGATGAGGACCTTCTCCACGGGCACCGGGGTGAGCCCGCTGCCTGCGGCCATCGCCTCGGCCCGCCCGGCCTCCCCCACCCAGAAGTCCTCGAACGTCCCCTTGTTGGTGCCGACGGCCATGCCCGCGCCGACGCACATGACGACGAACAGCAGCCATCCGACAATGGCGCGTCCCGGGTGCCGGGCACCCCATCGCGCCGTACGAACGGTGACGGGTCCTCTGCCCGGCATGCGGGCACCTCCCTGCGACGGCTGACCTCCGATGACAGTGATCAGCGTCCCGCCGGAGGCCACTCCCGGTCACTGGTGCCGGGCACCGTATCGACAGGGGGGTTAGCCCCACCATGCCTACGGCAGAGAGGAACCGGCAGAGAGGAACCGGCAGGCAGGAACCCCACCACGCGTGCGGGAGGGGCAGGTTCAGCGTGCGGCGAGGCGGAAGTTCATCCGACCGAAGCTCACCATGTCGCCGGCCTGGACCACGACCGAACCGGTCACCCGGTGGCCGTTGACCGTGGTGCCGTTGGTCGAGCCGAGATCGCGCAGCACCCACAGGCCGTCCCGCAGGGCCAGTTCGGCGTGCAGGCGCGAGACCGTGTCATGGCTGAGCCGCAGTCCGTTGGACGGGTCCCGGCCGATGCGCAGGGGGTGCGGTCCGGGCTCGGGCAGCAGCAGCGGGGGCAGCTTCTCGGCCCGCCAGGCGCGGCCGAGGCGCACGGTGAAGGCGGACATCCGGCCGACCGCTCCGAAGAGCTTCTTCGAGAGACGGCCCTCGGTCCGCAGATCGGCGGTGAGCGCCCGCAGTTCATCGGGGCGGCGGGCGGCCAGCGCCAGCTCCATGCGCCGCAGAAACGTGTCGTGCGACAACTGACCCTGGGCGGCACCCTCTCTGAGCACCCCGAGCACACGGTCCCGCTCCGCGTCGGACAGCCGCGCGGGATAGGTCTGGGACTCGAAAGAGGACGTCACAGAGCTGATTGTCCTTCCGGGAAGCCCAAGGTGTCCAGATGAGAGCGGAAGGACCGATCAAGATCACTTCCGAAATCCCCTGGACGCCCGCCGCAGGAGCCGCTTAGTGTGATCAAGACGCCCGTGACCGACGGAAGGAGGCGAGTGCAGTGCAGACCACACGATTCCCGCGCTCCCGCCCCATCCGCCCGGCGTTCACTGTCTGAGGCTGGCTCAGACCGTCTGACCGGGAGCGCACCACCTCAGTATCTTTCCCGGAGGACATCCTCATGACCGATCTGGTCATCCGCGCGCTCAGCGAGAGCGACGCACATCTCTTCGACACCCTGCCCGACCCCCTCGGCGTCGGCCGCGCACTGGCCCGCGCCACGCACCGCCCCGAGTGGAAGCGGGTGGCCCTGCGCGACGGCAAGGTCGTCGCACGGGGCGCCTGGTGGGGCGGGCCCGACGACACCTCACCCGTCAACCTCAACTGGTTCGACGTCGCCGACGGCGAGGAGGACGCGGGCGCCGAGCTGCTGCGCACCTCCCCGTTCCAGGTCGAGTACGAACTGATCCTGCCCGCCGGCTGGCGCGAGGACCCGGTGACCCTGGCCGCCGGTGAGGCGCGGCTGCGCGTCGCGAAGGCGGCCGGGATGGAGGTGCTCGTGGAGCGCTTCCAGTACCGGTGGACGCCGGAGTGCGGCCTTCCGGAGCAGCCCGGACGGCTTGAGTTCCGGCCGGAGCCCGACGACGCCGTGATCTTCGACGTCATGCGCCGTGTCCATACGGGGACGCTGGACGCGCACGCGCTGCGCGCCATCGCCGAGGGCGGTCTCGATCAGGCGGCCCAGGAGGAGATGGACTTCTTCCACTGGTGCCCGTCGCCGCGCGAGTGGTGGCAGCTGGCGTACACGCCGGACGGCGAGCTGGTCGGCCTGCACATCCCGGCGCACAACCCGTCGGGGCCGTGCGTCGGCTACATCGGGGTCGTACCGGAGCAGCGCGGCCACGGCTACGCGTACGACCTGCTCGTCGAGTGCACGCGCTTCCTGGCCGAGCACGGCGCGGAGTTCATCGCGGGTGCCACGGACCAGACCAACGTCCCGATGGCGGCGAACTTCGCGAAGGCCGGACATCCGGTGGTGCAGGAGCGGATCCATCTGACCGTCTGATCCGTTGATCGGGCGTATCGATCAGGTGTATTGATCGGGCGCGAGGGTGTCCGTAGGCTCCGGGCACCCCCGAGCTGATGGCGAGCCGCCGATGACCACGCAACAGCTGCGATCCGAGCCTCAGGTCCGCGTCGGCGGTGGCTGGATATCAGGCCTCGTGCTGGCCAACCTCGGTCTGTACATGGCCTTCCTCACCCCGATCCAGGTGCTGCTCGCGGAGCAGATCGACGCGATCGACCCGTCGGGCAAGGAGATCGCGCTCGGCTGGGCCACCGGTGTCGGCGCGCTCGTCGCCGTCGTCGTCAACCCCCTGGCGGGTGCCCTGTCGGACCGTACGGGCAGCCGCTTCGGCCGCCGCCACCCGTGGATCCTGGGCGGGGCGGCGGCCGGGGCGGCGGGGCTCGCGGTGACGTCGGCGCAGTCCACGATCGTGGGGGTGACCCTCGGCTGGGCTCTGGCGCAGGTCGGGCTGAACGCGATGCTCGCGGGCGCCAACGCCGTCGTCCCCGACCAGGTGCCCGTGCACCAGCGGGCGGCCGTCTCCGGCTGGATCGGGATCCCGCAGACGCTGGGGCTGGTCGTCGGCGCGGTGCTGGTGACGATGGTGGTGACGGGCACGGCGGCCGGATATCTGCTGCTGGCGGCCCTCGTGGTGGCGGCGGCACTGCCGTTCGTCGTCCTCACCCGCGACGCACCGGTGCCGCGCGAGGCACGGCGGCCGGTCCGCCTCACGGACATGTGGGTGAGCCCGCGCGCGTATCCGGACTTCGGCTGGGCGTGGCTGACCCGGTTCCTGGTGATGCTCGGCAATGCCATCGGCACGCTCTACCTGCTGTATTTCCTCAAGGACGCGGTGGGTTACGCGCATCCGGACGAGGGCGTGCTGATCCTGACGCTGCTCTACACGGCCGGGTTCGTGGTGACGGCGATCGGCGGCGGGGTCGTGTCGGACCGCTGGGGGCGGCGCAAGGCGCTGGTGTCGGTGAGTTCGGTGGTGATGGGCGGGGCGTCGCTGCTGCTGGCGTTGTGGCCCACCTGGCCGGTGGCGACGGGCGCGGCGCTGCTGCTGGGTCTCGGTTTCGGGGTGTACATCGCGGTGGACCAGGCGCTCGTCACCCAGGTGCTGCCGAGCGCCGGGGACCGTGCCAAGGACCTGGGGGTCATCAACATCGCCAATTCGGCGCCCCAGGTCCTCGGTCCGGCGCTGGCAGCGCCGATCGTGGCGTACGCGGGCGGGTATGCCGGGCTGTACCTCACCTCCACGGTGGTGACGGTTCTCGGCGGGGTGCTGGTGTGGCGGATCCGTTCAGTGCCGTGATGCGCGCTGGGCGCGGATCACGTCCCGGTACCAGGCGTAGGACGCCTTCGGCGTGCGCTCCAGCGTCTCGTAGTCGACGTGGACGAGGCCGAAGCGCTGCGAGGCTCCCTCGACCCATTCGATGTTGTCGGTCAGTGACCAGACGAAGTAGCCGCGTACGTCGACGCCCTCCTCGGCCGCCCGGTGCAGGGCCCTCAGATGGCCGTCCAGGAAGGCGATTCGGCGGTTGTCGGCCGTGTCGGCGGAGTCGTCGTACGAGCAGCCGTTCTCGGTGATGTGGACGGGCGGGAGCCGGTCGCCGTAGCGCTCCTTGAGGTCGACGAGCAGCTCGCGCAGTCCGTCGGGGACGACGGGCCAGCCGAAGTGGGTGCGTTCGACGCCGTCGATCTCGCGCAGGCCGAAGGGGAGGCCCGTGGGCATGCCGAGTCCGGCGTACGAGTCGAGGGCGTCCGGTGCGGGGGCGCCGACGAGCATAGGGCTGTAGTAGTTGACGCCGTACCAGTCCAGCGGCTGGGAGATGACGGTGAGGTCGTCGGCGACCGGCCCCGGCATGAGGGCGTCGAAGCCCTCGGGGTAGCGGCCGGTGAGGAGCGGGTCGGAGAACAGCCGGTTGGTGAGGGTGTCGTAGATCTCGGCGGCGGCGCGGTCCTGGTCGGTGTCGCCGGCGGTGCGGACGGGCGAGTGGGAGACGGCGATGCCGATGTTCCCGGCTCCGGCCGCGCGCAGGGCCTGGACGGCGAGGCCGTGGGCGAGCAGCTGGTGGTGGGCGGCGGGCAGGGCGTCGAAGAGGAGCTGCTTGCCGGGGGCGTGCTCGCCCAGCGCGTAGCCCAGGAGGGTCACCTCGGCCGGCTCGTTGACGGTGATCCACATGGGGACGCGGTCGGCGAGTCGTTCGGCGACGACGGCGGCGTACTCGGCGAACCTGGCGGCCGTGTCGCGGTTCAGCCAGCCGCCCGCCTCCTCCAGGGGCAGCGGGGTGTCCCAGTGGTAGAGGGTCGGCGCCGGGGTGATGCCGTGGGCGCAGAGCTCGTCGACGAGGCGGTCGTAGAAGCCGAGCCCGGCGGGGTTGACGGGGCCGCTGCCGCCGGGGACGACGCGGGGCCAGCTGACCGAGAACCGGAAGGCTCCGGCACCGAGGCCGGCGAGGAGGGCGACGTCCTCGCGGTAGCGCTCGTGGAATCCGGTACCGCGGGCGGCGTCGGCGCCGTCCTTGATACGGCCGGGCTGCGCCGCGAAGGCGTCCCAGCCCGAGGGGCCCTTGCCGTCGGCGTCGGCGGCGCCCTCGGTCTGGAAGGCGGACGCCGAGGCGCCCCAGAGGAAGCCGGGCGGGAAGGCGGGCAGCGCGGTCGCCGAGGGAGTGGCGGGGACCGGGGGTATGGGGTGTCCGGAGGGCACTGGTGATTCGGGAGGTACAGGAGGCGGAGTCATGGCGGGACACTAGTACCGGCGAGTAGACCGCCTCCAGACCCCGTTCTTGCCAGGATGGGTGCGAGTACTGCTGAGTGCCGTCGACACGACAGGGGATCGCCAGTGCTGTTCGAGGTGTGGGCACCGCACGCGCAGGACCGGGTCGAGCTGTGGCTGGAGGGTGCGCGGCGGGAGATGCGGCCCGACGGGGTGCTGGCGGGCTGGTGGCGGACCGAGGCCTCGGCGGACGACGGGGCGCGGTACGGCTTCCTCCTCGACGACGGGCCCCTGTTGCCCGATCCGCGCTCGCGCCGCCAGCCGGACGGTCCCGACGGGCCGAGCGCGGCCGTCTCCCCGGACGCGTACGTCTGGCGCCACGACGACTGGCCGGGGCCCGGGCTCGCGGGTGCCGTCCTGTACGAGCTGCATGTCGGCACGTACACGCACGAGGGCACGCTCGACGCGGCGGCCGCGCGGCTGGGCGAGCTGGCGGAGCTGGGCATCACCCATGTGGAGCTGATGCCGGTGTGCCCCTTCCCGGGGACGCACGGCTGGGGGTACGACGGCGTGTCACCGTGGGCGGTGCACGAGCCGTACGGCGGGCCCGAGGCGCTCAAACGCTTCGTCGACACCGCGCACGGCCTCGGCCTCGGGGTGGTCCTGGACGTCGTCCACAACCACCTCGGTCCATCCGGCAACCATCTGCCCTCCTTCGGGCCGTACTTCACGGACACCCACCACACGCCCTGGGGCTCCGCCGTCAATCTCGACGCCCCCGGCTCCGACGAGGTCCGCGCGTACTTCCGCGAGAGCGCGCTGTCCTGGCTGCGCGACTACCGCATGGACGGGCTGCGGCTCGACGCGGTCCACGCGCTCGCCGACGGCCGGGCGCTGACGTTCCTGGAGGAACTGTCGACGGCCGTGGACGCGCTCGCCGCGGACCTCCGCAGGCCGCTGTTCCTGATCGCGGAGTCGGATCTGTGCGATCCGCGGACGACGAGGCCCCGCGAGGAGGGCGGGCTCGGACTGCACGCGCAGTGGAACGACGACTTCCACCACGCCCTGCACACCGCCCTCACCGGTGAATCCCGTGGCTACTACGCCGACTTCGCCCGCGCCCCGCTCGCCGCGCTCGCCAAGACCCTCGGCCACGTCTTCTTCCACGACGGTACGTACTCGACGTTCCGCGGCCGTTCGCACGGGCGGCCCGTCGACGTCACCCGCACCCCCGCGCACCGCTTCCTCGGCTACGCCCAGACCCATGACCAGATCGGCAACCGCGCGCTCGGCGACCGGCTCTCCTCCCACCTCCCCCCCGGGCTGCTGGCGTGCGCCGCCGCGCTCGTGCTGACCGGGCCGTTCACGCCGATGCTGTTCATGGGCGAGGAATGGGGCGCCCGTACGCCGTGGCAGTTCTTCACCGACCACCCCGATCCGGAACTCGCGGAGGCCGTACGGCAGGGCCGGCGGCGGGAGTTCGCGGCGCACGGCTGGGCGGCCGAGGACATCCCCGACCCGCAGGACCCGGCGACCCGGGAGCGCTCCTGTCTGGACCGGAGCGAGCGCGAGCGGGACCCCCACGCCCGGCTGCTGGCCTGGCACCGCGAGCTGATCGCGCTGCGCCGGGGCCAGCCGGACCTGGCCGATCCGGATCTGGCGGCGGTGCGGGTGGCGTACGACGAGGAGGCGCGCTGGTTCGTCTTCCGGCGCGGGGACCTGCGGGTGGCGGTCAATCTGGGGAAGGACCCGGCCGCGATCGGCCTGGGCGGGCGGGGCGGGCGGGTTCTCGCCGCGTGGGGCGACGTACGGCCGCCGGGTGAGGACGGCCGTCTGCTGCTGCCGGCGGAGTCGTGCGCGGTGCTGGCCGACGGGTGAGCACCCGTGCGCGCTGGGGGGTGTCCGGTGGATCAGGCGCGAGCCCGGCATCATCCACCGGACACCCCTAGTCGACGATCGCCAGCTCGCGCGGGGTGTTGTTGAAGCGGCGCCCGCCGCTCTCCGTGACCGTGACGATGTCCTCGATACGGACGCCGAACCGGCCCGGCAGGTAGATGCCGGGCTCGACGGAAAAGCACATGCCGGGGACGAGCGGCTGCTCCTCGCCCTCGATCATGTACGGCGGCTCGTGCGTCGTGACCCCGATTCCGTGCCCGGTGCGGTGGATGAAGTACTCGCCGTACCCGGCCGAGGCGATGACCTTACGGGCCGCCCGGTCGACGTCCTGGCAGGTGGCGCCGGGCCGCACCGCGTCGCATCCCGCCTGCTGGGCGGCGCGTACCACGTTGTGGACGTGCTGTTCCTCGTCGCTCGGCTCGCCGACGTGGACGGTGCGGCTCGTGTCGGAGCCGTATCCGTGCTTCAGGCCGCCGAAGTCGAGGACGATCATGTCCCCCCGCTCGATGGTCCGGTCGCCGGCCTCGTGGTGCGGGTTGGCGCCGTTCGGGCCGGAGCCGACGACGGTGAAGTCGACCTGGGAGTGCCCGAAGCGGAGCAGCAGGCTCGCGAGGTCGGCGGCGACGTCGCTCTCCCGGCGCCCGGCGAAGCGGACCTTCAGGATCTCGTCGTACGCCTCGTCGGCGGCGGCGCCCGCGGCCGCGAGCCGTTCCAGCTCCCGCGCGTCCTTCACCGCGCGCAGCATCGGGAGGGCCTCGGTGAGCGCCACGTAGGACGTGTCCGGAAGCTGCCGCTGCAGGCCGAGGAGGTGCATCGCCCACGCGTTGTCACTGACCCCGAAGCGGCCCTTGCCGTCGAGCAGCGGTGCGGTGACGGCGTACGGGTCCTGGCCGTCGGTCCAGTCGCGCAGGGTGAGCGCGGGCGCACCGGCGGCGTGCGCGGCGTCGGGCGCCTCCAGGGTGGGGACCACCAGGACCGGGTCCCGGCCCTCGGCGAGGACGAGGAAGGTGAGCCGCTCGGTGGCCACGGGCTGGTAGCCGGTGAGGTACACCAGGTCGGGGCCGGGGGCCACGAGCAGCCCGGAGAGCCCCGCCTCGGCGGCGGAGCGGGCGGCGCGCTCCATGCGGGCGCGGTAGTCGTCGGCGGTGAAGGGCGCGGGCGTACCGCTCATGCTGGTCATGGATGATCCTCCTCGGTCAGCTCTCGTCTTCGACAAGGCGCTCGAGCAGCTCCTGGAAGTCCTCACCGACGACGATGCGCAGCCCCTCGCCGTCCGCGTCGCGGTCGCTGAGCTGGGTCAGCGTCCCGGCGCGCCACCAGTAGACGTACGGGGTTATCGCACCGGGGGTGTCCTCGTACCCGGAGGCGGCGAACGCGGCCATGGCGTTGAGGCTCGGGATCACCCCGGCGTCCCGGATGACGTGGAAGGCGAGCTGGTGCCGGAAGGGCAGCGCGACAAGCGCGCCGTTCTCCGTGATGTGCTGCCCGGTGAGCTGCCGTACGAGCGCGTCGAGGGCGAGGACCCGGCTCGCGGTGTAGAAGGAGTTGCCGACGACCACCTCGAAGGTCATGCCTCCGGTGTCCATGATCGTCTCGTGGCCCTCGACGGGCAGCGCGCGGAGGTTGTCCATGGCCCGCTCGCGCAGTCCCGGTACGTCCCCGAGCGGTTCGAGGGCCTCGTCGGAGAGCATCATCACGCTCTCGGGGAGGTCGAGCGCGAGGATCTCGTACAGTCCGGGCGCGAGGGTCCGGGCGTAGCCGAAGGTCGTGGTGTCGAGACCGTCGACGCCGATGACCCGGGGGTAGAGCTGCGCACGGATCTGCTCGGGCGAGAGGGTGTCGAGCGCGGACGGGGCGTCCATGGTGCGCAGCACCATGCCCACGTGCTGGCGAATGACGTCGGGCCATACGCGCGGGCCGCGGTCGTCGTTGTGGCAGACCGCGGCGAGGTTGCCGAGTCCGAACTGCCGCCCGGAGCTGTCGGCGACCACATCGGCGTAGACGGTGACCTCCAGGCCTTGCTCGGCGAAGGCTTCCCGGACCTGGCCGCGGAAGAGCGCGCTTTCCCGCTCCGAGAAGAAGGCGAACTCGGCGTCACGGGGTACGTCGTCCCCGTCACGCTTCGGTCCGCGCCGGAACAGCCCCACTTCAGCCCCCGCTCCTCGTGTGTGCTCAGGTTTCGAGCGTACCCACCGGCGGGGCTCCAGGGGGCGTCGGGCGGATCATGGCCCGGTGGACCCGGGGACGTCCGGCCATGACCTGCCGGCCACCCCTCAGTAGGGTGGGCGCGACAGCACATCGTGAAACACCCCATCGTGAAGCGCCCCATCGTGGAACGGACAAGGAGCAGACGTGAGCGAGCCGGCGTCCATCGCCCTTCAGCAGGAGATCGCCCGGGAACTCCAGGTCGCCGAGACCTTCGAGGCCGAGCGGGAGATCGAGCGCCGGGTGGCCTTCCTCGCCGAGCGGCTGACCGCCACCGGGCTGCGCTCCCTCGTGCTCGGCATCAGCGGCGGCGTCGACTCCACCACCACCGGCCGGCTGTGCCAGCTCGCCGTCGAGCGGGCCAGGGCCGCCGGGCACGAGGCCCGGTTCTACGCGATGCGCCTGCCCTACGGGGTCCAGGCCGACGAGCACGACGCCCAGCTCGCGCTCTCCTTCATCCGGGCCGACCTGGTGCTGACCGTGGACATCAAGCCCGCGAGCGACGCCGCGCTCGAGGCCTCGCTGGCCGCCGACCTGGGCTTCCGCGACGCCCACCACCAGGACTTCGTGCACGGCAACATCAAGGCCCGGCAGCGCATGATCGCCCAGTACGCGGTGGCCGGGGCGCACGACGGCCTGGTCGTCGGCACCGACCACGCCGCCGAGGCGGTCTCCGGCTTCTTCACCAAGTTCGGCGACGGCGCCGCCGACCTGGTCCCGCTGACCGGCCTGACCAAGCGCCGGGTGCGCGCCGTCGCGGACGCGCTGGGCGCGCCCGCCGAGCTGGTGTGGAAGACCCCGACGGCCGACCTGGAGACCCTCGACCCGGGCAAGGCCGACGAGGACGCGCTCGGGGTGACGTACGACGACATCGACGACTTCCTGGAGGGCAAGCCGGTGGACGAACGGGCCTTCGAGACGATCGTCCGCCGCTACCGGCTCACGGAGCACAAGCGGCAGCTGCCCGTCGCGCCGTAGTCCGTCGGGCGAGCGCCCTCAGCTCATCGTCACCAGGAGGTGGGCCCTGTCGCGGCCGCGTGCCACCAGCCGGGCGTTGGCCTCGTCGGAGTGCTCGACCCAGCGCTCGGCATGGGCCCTCTCCTTGCCGTGGCGGATGTGGCGGTCGACGAGCCGGGGAACTCGCCGCCGGTCGTCGAGCCATAGGAACCACGCCTCGTCGAGGAGTGCGGCGATCCCCGCCCAGGGCCCATCGTCGTGCAGCAGGTAGTTGCCCTCGGTCACGACGAGGGGGACATCGGGGGCGACGGGGATGCTCCCGGCGACCGGCTCCTCCAGGTCCCGGTCGAACGTCGGCGCGTATACGGTCACCCCTGGCTCGGGCGCCCGCAGCCGGGCGAGCAGCGCCGCGTACCCCTTGGCGTCGAAGGTGTCGGGCGCCCCTTTGCGCTGCGCCCGCCCGAGCCGGTCCAGCTCGGCCTGGGCCAGGTGGAACCCGTCCATGGGCACGAGCACGGCCAGCCCGCCGAGCCGCGCGACGAGCTCCGCCGCGAGGGTGGACTTGCCCGCGCCCGGGGCGCCGGCGATCCCCAGGACCCGCCGCTGCCCGGGCCTGGCGAGCTGCCGGGCGCGGGCGGTGAGCTGCTCGGTCGACGGGTTCATGGAGGCATTGTGCCGGGCCGTGCTCTGGAGAGGCATGAGAGGCATGGTGCCGAGCGGCCCTGCGCTTGAACCGACCGGCCGGGGCGGCCGATCATGCACGCATGAGACCAGAAGTACAGGCGTTTCGTCGCTGACGGCCCGCTCCCCGACTGGGACACCCACGAGGACGAGATCGAGCGCCGCACGGAGCAGCTCCTCGCGATCACCAGGCCTGTGACGGCCGAGGAAGCGACGGCGCTCGTCGCCTGCTTCGGCCCGGACGACTGCTACGGCGTCGCCTGGACGCTGCTGCACCTGATCGAGACGGGCCCGAACCCGGTCCTGACGACCCGGCCTCCGCAGGACGGCAACGAATGGCACCTCGGGCTCTGGCAGCGGGCGGTGAACGCCGGCCTGGTCACGGACGGTTCGGCGGAGTAGTCCGGGCGGCCGGTTCCTCGGGCAGCGGCACGGGGCCGCCCCGACAGGACCGGCCTCCACCAATGCCCGCTCCCGCGCGCCGGGAGGCCGGGGGCCGCTGGGCGCCGAGGTTCTGTCCGTCCTACCGGACGGAGTTCTGGTGTCGGATCGCAGCCGAAGAATTCGCCGAAGCTGATCGCCACGCCTGCGGCGGCGGCCCTCGAGCGCCTGAGGCGGACGCGCCTCTTCTGTCGTTGTCGACGCGGCCTTCCAGGGAACTCTGTGATCGACAAGCCATTGCTCTCCGTTGTGCGGCAGTGCACCACGAGTTGGGCCGTGCAGTCAGCTGGCTCTCCACGTCTGGTTTCAGCCAATCGAGACCGCAACGTTGCACCTGCAACGGCTAGTTGCAATACACGTGGCCGTCGAGGCCAAGGCCAACGTCAGGACCGAACTGGACTCGCGTCGGCTCCCCCAGGGCGGCAGGGCCATGCAGGGGTCGAGGGAGTACTTCTTCGAATTCTGCGGGAGGTGCACGTGCGAAGCAGGCAACACCCCAGTGAGGGCGAGCTGGCCGAGGCTCTGGAGGCCGCTCTCAAGGAGGGAAAGGTGGACTACATCCTGGTTAAGGGGAGGTCCGATGGCGGCCTGTACGGTGGCTATGAGATGGAGAAGTTCGACATTCGGGAACTCGACGAGAACGGGGATGTCCTGTGCCACTGAGCGTGGCTCGGCACGGAGGCACGGGGCCTGACGACGAGGCGTACGCCGAGGCACTGGGCGAGGAGCTCGCCGAGACGATCTCGTCCTTGGAGCGCTCGCCGGGCCTGATTGACAGCGTTCTGGGCGAGGCCACGATGCATGCCCAAGCGCGTCTGGCGGTGAATCCCGATGCGTCCCTCCTCGAGACATGGGAGGCCGTGGTCACGGCAATGCAGGTGGGTTCGGCGATGTTCGCCGTGGCCAGCCATGGAGAGGGCACCGTAGAGTGCCGTATCGCCGACGAGACGCGCACCCTGCGGGCGACAGGGCCGCGACTGCACTCCGATCCCGGCAATTGGGTCACGGCGTTCTGGCTGGCGATCGTGTGCCGCGAGCAGGCCCGGATGACACAGTTGTGCGAGATTCCGCTCGATGTGTTGCGTGCTTCGGGCACGGAGTACGACGAGTTCGTATACCTCTGGATCGACGCCCTCCAGGCGTATTGGCTGGAGCGTCCGGGACTGGTCGACAAGCTGGTCGCGGCGATCGACGCCTCTTACCCGGCGAGCATCCACGTCGCGGACATGGAGCTTGTGTTGCACATCCTCTACCAGCCGGTCAACCTCTTCCACCAATTCCTCCGCAAGGACCACGAAGGCTTCAACCAGGCCCTCCTCGAGGCCTTGCAGTTCCACAAGACGTACTGGACCGCAACGGAAGAGCGGGAACGGAGCGTCGAGGGCTATCTGGCTCTCGGACCACTCGCCATCGCGTGCCTCGCGTACGACGCCGGTTTCCCGATCGAGGTCGAGTCGGACTACCTCCCCAGCGAGCTCCTCAACCGCGCCTGGCTGGGTGAGTTCCCCACGTGATCGCATGCAGTGGGATACGCCCCTGACAGTGCGTGACAGACGCTCGGCACGTGACAGATGAGGTGACAGATAGCCATGGCAGCCCAGGACTCCGACAGTCAGCTGCTGGAGTCGGTCTCCGTCCGACGCCGGCAGTGCGGCCTGTCAACCCGTCAACTCGCCGGTCTGATTCCAGTCATACCTTGACTGCAACGTCGCCACTGCAACGGGTGGTTGGTCTATATGATCGGTCATCAAGTGTCTGGAGTGACAGGCGTTCAGGCTGTGAGCGAGTGTTGCTGCCTCGCAGCAGGCGTCATCCAGCAGACCGCTCGGGGGTGGACATGAAGTTCGACATGGGCAGTACGACGCTGGGCTCTCTGGCGAACAGCACGGTGGGGTCCAGCGATGATCTCGGTGGGCTGATCCAGCTGTTGATCGCGGCGGCGGAGCCGCTGGAGGGGAAGTTCAACGGTACGGGGAAGGTCGCGTTCGACTCGTTCAAGAACCGCTCGGACGAGATCACCACGGCCCTGAACGGGTCGCTGCAGTCGATCCTGGGCGGCCAGTCCGGGATGGACGTCGCTTTCGGTACCGGTGACCAGGAGTCCGAGGACAACGCGAACCAGCAGATGGCCTCGGCCAACTTCGACGCGGCCCGGTTCTCCGGGCGATAGGGGGAACGATCATGACGAGTCTGGACCGTCGCAGCTACGACACCGGCGCTTCAGTGGATGTCCAGGGCGGACTCCAGGGGATCATCGCCTGGCTGGAGCTGGTACTCGAGGACCGTGACCGTGCCGTGAAGGCCGCGATGGCGGACTTCCAGGCGGACGGGGTGTCGGAGGAGTACCACGGCAAGGAAGTCCGCTGGAACAACGCCGCCAACGAGGTGCGCAACATCATCCAGCTGGTGCGCGGCACGCTGGAGCGGAACGACGCGACCGCTCAGTCGACGTTGGCGAGAGCAAAGGCGGCCGTCGACGCCATCGGCTGACACGTCGGTGCCGGTCAACTGGCGACCGAGTTCATCACAAGGGGGGACGGAAATGACGGGTTGGGATATCCAGTCCGGCGGTGTGAAGGGCACGCTCGCGGTGACCGATGTCGCTGTCGGCTCGCTGCCCGCGCAAGTGACGGCATTCGCCACGGATCTGGAGAACGCCGCCAAGCAAGCCGGAACGCTCAGTCAGGACGGCTCCGACGGCGACGGCACCCCGGGCCTCGTCGGCAACGCGCTCATGCAGTTCGCGTTGGCCCGCCATGAGCAACTCGTGTTCATGCAGCTCCGCGCGAGCAAATCCGTCAACGGCGCCGCGCTGGCGCTGGCCGCGTATGAGGTCGGCAACCTCGAAATGGCCCTCCAGGCACAGCAGGAAGCCCTCAAGGCTCCGGACATCCCTGAACTGAACCTGCCTGGCGTCACCGGTGCGGGCGGGGCCGGCGGCGAGGCTGCCAAGTGATCAAGCCGGAGGAGATACCCCACTTCACCGGCAACCTCGACCTGCTGGAAGCCACCTACCAGGCCCTGGCTGCCGACGGCTCAGGATTCAGGTCGACCGGATCGGACATCCACACCCGCTTCCAGGGGCTCGCGTCGTTCTACGAGGCACCCGAAGCCGAGCAGCTGTTCGCCACCACGGCCCCCGTCCAGACGACCGGCGAGAACCTCGGCACCGACGTGGAGAGCGTGGCCCGTACGCTCTCCGAGTACGCGAACGAAGTCCGTCCGCTGGTGACCAGGCTGGAGCAACTGCGCCAAGAGGCCAACGCGTTCGTCGCCGATGTCAAACGCAACGACCTCTGGTTCGACCAGTGGCAGCGCGATCAGGAGAAGATCGACAAGAACGCCGAACTCGTCAACGGCGTCAAGGACGTGCAGATCGCGTTCTGGGACGCAGAGCGCAGAGCGGCCAACAAGATCTACTCGCTCTTCAGCTGCATCCGATTCCGTACCGACGACGGCTCCCACAAGCCCGACATGTACGGCTACTCCGCAGAAATGCTGGAGGACGCCGAGCTTCCCTGGGGCACGATCGACCAACGCACCGTCCTGCCCGGCAACTTCGAGCTCCACGTCAAGGAGTTCATATGGGACGGCCTGATCGTCGACAACATCTGGGGATCCATCGAGGGTCTCGTCTCCCTCAAGGACGGTGAGACGTGGGAGGCCCTCGGGCGAGTGCTCCTCGGAGCGCAGGACACCCTGAAGGATCCCCACAACGAGCACGCCGGGGACATGGGAGACGACCCCTACATCCAGGAAAGCCGTCAGCACGCCAAGGAGTTCGCCAAGGGCCTGGTGGCCTGGGACATGTGGGACGAAAACCCGGCCCGCGCCTCGGCCACAGTCGTCTTCAACGTCCTCACGCTCGGAGCGGGCCCGCTCAAGGCAGGGAGCGCGGCCAAGGCCGGACTCGGAGCCAAGGCCGCGCGGACCACGGCGACGGTCGGCGAGGTACTGGACCCCATATCGGCCACGGCCAAAGCGGTGGGCGCGGCAGCTCCCAAGGTCGCGGAGGTCACGGCGGGCCTGCGCAAGTCCATACCCGCCCTCACAGGCGCGGACGCGACGACTGTCCGGCTGCCCAACGGCGACATCCTCCGCACCGTCAACGGCGAATACGTCATCACAAAGCCGGACGGCAGCGCCGCAGGGAAGGCGCCTGGGGAGCTGTCGGCCGCCGACCGGGCGGCGCTGGACGATGCCGCGCGCTCCACGAATCGGACCCCGGTGGATGTCGGCGCCGTTGGCGGCGGCCACGGCAGTTCGGGCCTGCCGCCCCGCAGCGACCACAAGGCTCCAGCAGGTCTTGGCAACATTCCCAATGGAACAGGCCGTGGAACGCAGGGTGCGACGGAAGCCGCGCATACAGGCGACTCCGGAGGACCCACTTCCGATGCCGGCGCGCCCAGCAACGGTCGCGACGGCGACAGCAACCACAACTCGCCAGGCCGACATGGCAACGTCAGCGACCATTTCCCGATCAACAGCCTGGACAACACCCCCGCCGGTGGCCGCCCCACCGATAGCGTGCCTGCCAGCAGTCACAATGAACCGGATGCTGTCCAGCACGGCACCAGTAGCAGCGGAGGCGATCAGGCCCCCAGGGCTACCGGACCTGACGTCCCGCCTCAGTCCCACGAAGGCGGATTCGGTGGTGCGGAGTCGACTGTGCCCGACGGCCCGCGTGGCAATCTCCCCGACGGCTCCTGGGCAGGCGAGAACGGCCTGGCTCTGGACCGGGCGGCCAATTCCGCTGCAGACGACTTCATGCGCAGGTCCGCTGAGGCGGAACCCCGCATTACCGAATCGATGCAGACCATTACCGACCGGGTGGCCGACGGGCGGCTGATCGGCCTCGAGTACCGCCTCAAGGGCGAGGACTCCCTTAAGCGTAAGATCGCCACGGACATGCTGGAAGACATCGGCATGGACCCCGGCCAGGTGCTCGGCGACATCAAGGACTCCATTCGCTACACGATGGAGGTCCCAAGCCACAGCTATGGCCGTGGAGTGCAACAGGCGATCAACGACCTGCAGGCCAAGGGGTTCGAGAACGTCACGTTCAAGAACACCTGGGATTCCCCCGGCTACAAGGGCATCAACTCGACGTGGCGTGACCCGATCACCGGCCAGGTCTTCGAGTTGCAGTTTCACACCGCGGAAAGCTTCGCGGCCAAGATGGACGGCCACGTCCTGTATGAGAAGGAACGCCTGCCTGGAGTCACCCCGGACGAGCTCGTCGCGATCAAGGCAGAGCAGGCCGAACTGTTCGGGAAGGTACCGGTACCGCGTGACGCGGGCGCCATCGGTATCAGCTCCCGCAGCGTCGACGACGCGGCATCCGTGGTCGGCAAGAACCCCGACTCGGCGGCGGACGAAATCAGGTCAGTGTCTGATGACGTCGGGGGTCTTGGAGGCGAATCGGCAGATGCTGCAGACGGTACCAGGCATCTGGGCGACGACACCGTCGACGAAACGAGCAACCCATACACCCAGGGATCCAACAGCGGTTGGGGAGGCGCTGGTTGGGTCCAGCAGCCCTCGGCGTATGCGGCTGGCGTGTACGACTCGCTTCGGGCCACGCCCAACCATGTCGATGTCCCAGCGATGGCCCGTAGCACCGGTGTCAACGAGGCCGTCATCCGGCAAGTGAAGAGCCACATGATCAGGCAACTGCATGACGTGGTCATCCGGCCCGGGGAGTGGAAGCGTGGTCTGTTCACGCCTCGCGACGACATCGCGGCCCTGTGGGACGGCGCCCGAAAGGGCACGCTGAACGCGAACCAGATCACGGAATTCAGAAACCTGATGACGCACGAGTACGTGGAGAGCCAACTGATGAAGGGGGGCCTTCCGTACCTGTACGACGCGACGGGCCTGTGGAGGTGGAGTGACGAGGGCGAGTTCGATGGCAGGAGGTCTCCCAAGAGCCTGTCCGCAGCTGGCGCGCACGACCTGGCACCGAATCCTGTACGGGGTGGTTTCGGGACGCAGTGGCAGAAACTCGGCCTCAGGCACCCCAAGACGGTTCTAGCCTCTGACTTGTCCAACATCGATGACTTCGTCAAGGATATTGTGCAGGAACTGCGAGCCAAGGGGGTGAACCTGAAGTGACCGAGAAGTCTTCACGCAGGGTTTTGGAGCGACTGCGTGCCGTTGACTGGGGCGACGATTTCGCGGCCTCCGACCATTCCAATTCGCGTGCTCTGCTCATGCGCGAATACCTGCGACGAGCGGCTCTGTGGGCGCGGGCTTATGGCGCGGAGCAGTCCTGGCCGTTCTTCGACATCGCGGAGCACGTCGATGCGGAGATCCAGGCATCTCCCGAAATCACAGCCGAAGTGGAAGAGGTCCTGGTCGGGCTGGCCCCGACATCGCTGCAGCGGACCTGCCGAGCCGCTGTCAGGTGGGCGGCGCTCCGTGACGGTCATGACGACCTGCCTGCCGATCTGCCGGACCCCTATGAACCGCTTCTGCTCATGTACGAACGGGGCGGCGGGTACTTCCTGGAGGAGTATCTCGACCTCAATGGGGTGATGATCCGGCTCGGCAATGTGGAGAGCAACGCTTCCGCCACACCCTTCCTCACGCTCGCCCCCGCCACCCTCGACGCACTCGATGCCGAGGGCCAGATCACGTACTACGCGAAGATCAGCGAGAGCCACCCCCGGCGAAATCCGCGCGGAATCGTCCGGCGCCGAATCGACGAGGACCAGACGTATGACGAAGCCTTCACCCGGCATCTCCGCTGGGAGCCGACCGAGTATCTCAGGCTGTACAACCTCGGTCACAACGACATCGACCATGTGAAGATCACAGAGATCGAGGCTGCCGCGTTCATCGAATCGGTCACGACGAAAATCCTCGGCTCCCCTTCAGCCATACCGTGAAGGTGATTCTGAGTCGGCAAGTTGGCCGCGACACAATACCTAGGCTATGGGATCTCGATATTCGGGAACTCGACGAGAACGGGGATGTCTTGTGGCACTGAGCGTGGCTCGGCACGGTGGCCCAGGGCCTGATGACCAGGCATATGCCCAGAGCCTGGGCAAGGGGCTCCTGAGAACGATCTCGTTCCTGGAGGACTCGCCCGAGATGTTCGACGGAGCTCTGGACAAGGCGACGCTCCATGCCCAAGCGCGTCTGGCGGTGAATCCCGATGCGTCCCTCCTCGAGACATGGGAGGCCGTGGTCACGGCAATGCAGGTGGGTTCGGCGATGTTCGCCGTGGCCAGCCATGGAGAGGGCACCGTAGAGTGCCGTATCGCCGACGAGACGCGCACCCTGCGGGCGACAGGGCCGCGACTGCACTCCAATCCCGGCAATTGGGTCACGGCGTTCTGGCTGGCGATCGTGTGCCGCGAGCAGGCCCGGATGACACAGTTGTGCGAGATTCCGCTCGATGTGTTGCGTGCTTCGGGCACGGAGTACGACGAGTTCGCATACCTCTGGATCGACGCCCTCCAGGCGTATTGGCTGGAGCGTCCGGGACTGGTCGACAAACTGGTCGCGGCGATCGACGCCTCCTACCCGGCGAGCATCCACGTCGCGGACATGGAGCTTGTGCTGAAGATCCTCTACCAGCCGGTCAACCTCTTCCACCAATTCCTCCGCAAGGACCACGAAGGCTTCAACCAAGCCCTCCTCGAGGCCTTGCAGTTCCACAAGACGTACTGGACCGCAACGGAAGAGCGGGAACGGAGCGTCGAGGGCTATCTGGCTCTCGGACCACTCGCCATCGCGTGCCTCGCGCACGACGCCGGTTTCCCGATCGAGGTCGAGTCGGACTACCTCCCCAGCGAGCTCCTCAACCGCGCCTGGTTGGGCGAGTTCCCCACGTGATCGCATGTAGCGGCGGACGGGGTGCCGGAGGAGTACCAGGACAAGGAAGTCCGCTGGAACAACGCCACCAACGAGGTACGCAACATCATCCAGCTGGTGCACGGCACGCTGGAGCGCAACGACGCCACGGCTCAGTCGACGTTGGCGAGAGCGAAGGCCGCCGTCGAGGCCATCGGCTGATGCGTCGGGCCGGCAGGCGACCAATTCATAACCAAGGGGATAGAATGACGGGTTGGGATATCGAGCCCGGCGGCGTGAAAGGGCACGCTCGCACTGACCGAGACAATTGGATTCCCCGATGGCCGAGGTAGCACGAATTGATATCGATGACCACGAGGTCGACATGGACTACGGAGGGCGCCTTCTGTACAGGGGGGAGCTGTTCACTGGCGAGGTGGCGGAGCACGCAGGGACTGTTCTCGTCAGCCTGGACAACTACGTGAACGGCCTTCAGCACGGCCTCAGTCGCGAATGGTACAAGGACGACACCCTTCGTTCTGAAGGGACAGCTCGGATGGGACGTCCCTTTGGAGTTTCGAGAGAGTGGCACCCGAACGGCACACTCGCCGCCGAACGGGAGTTCGGCGGGGATGGGCTGGCCATGGTGGCAGACCGCGCATGGGATGACCAGGGACGCCAGACGAAGAACTGGCAGAAGGATGCCGAGTAGCTGATGTCATGGGTTGATCCACGGGCGGCAACGGTGCAGACCTGCGAGGCAGTGATCAACGCACACAGCAGGGCCGTCGGCATGATGGCCCGCGCACAGAGCGTGGTGTGAATGGCCCACGACTACGACAGTCAGTTGCTGGAGTCGGTCTCCGTCCGACGCCGACGCTTGCGTAACGCCCTGTTGTTCGGCGGCCAGCGGGGGCGCCGGGTCGCAGACGAACGGATCGGGAAGGTCTTCGCCGGGATCGTGATCGCGGCCGTGCTCTGTGCCGGCTGCGTCGGCTGGTCGTTCGTTTCGCATCGGCTGGCCGGGAAGCAGGCCGCAGTCCCGGGCCCGGTGGCGACTTCGGCTCGATGATAGGTTCGGTCGGTTAGCGAGCGTGGGGGGGGCGGGCCGCGTGCGGCGTAGTGAGTTGAGCCGGGTCACCCTGGTGGGTGAGCGGCGGCGCATCGATCTCGTACTGCCCTCCGATGAGCCCGTGGGGCGGCTCGTGCCCGAGGTGATACGGCTTCTCGACGACGGCGACGGGACCGTCCGTGCGCGGCCGCTGCTGCGGCATTTGGTCACCGTGGACGGTTCGGTGCTCGGCCAGGAGGCCACGTTGGCGTCCGCCGCCGTGCAGGACGGCGCGGTGTTGCGGCTGGTCAGGGCTGAGGATGTGCCGTCGGCAGCGGTGGTGCATGACGTCACCGATGAGGTGGCCGAGGATCTGGGCGTACGCGCGTGGCGGTGGGGGCCGGAGGCGCGGCGGGGGACGGCCGGGGTGGTGGCGGTTCTGCTGGCGGTGACCGTGGCCCTGCTGGCGCAGCGGGAGTTCTCCGCGGGAGCCATGGGAGTGGCGTTGCCGGTCGCAGCCGTGTTCTGCGCGGTCTGTGGTGCTCTGGCGGGGCGACTCGGAAATCACGGGCTGGTGACCGCACTGGTGACATCCGGTGGGGCGCTCGGGGTCCTGGGCGCGTGGATGCTCGCGGATGAGCATGCCTGGGCAGGGGTGGCCGGGGTCGTGGCACTGACGATGCTCCTGCTCGGGTGGCTTTCGCCGCTCGGGCGGGGCGGAGTGCTCGGGGCCGGCGCGCTGGCGGTCACGGCCGTCGGCTGGGAGATCGTCGCGGCGGTGCAGAGCAGCCCGGGACGGCTGGGGACCGTACTGGCGGTGGCGTCCACCGTCGTACTGGGTGTCCTGCCGCGCATCGCGCTCATGGGTGCCGGGCTGTCGCGGCTGGACGACCAGCGGTCGGGCGGTGCCTCGGTGAGTCGGCACCGGGTGGCGGATGCGCTGGCGGCCGCGCATCGCGGGCTCGTGCTGGCGACCGCGGTCCTGGCGGTGTCGGCCGTTGCCGCCGGGCTGCTGGTGGTCCAGGAGAGCACAGTGTGGACGGTGGGGCTCACGTGTGTTCTCGCCGTGGTTCTGCTGCTACGGGCGCGCGCGTTCCCGCTGGTGGCCGAGGTCGTCGTACTGCTCGCCGCGGGGCTGGTGCTCGTGGTGCGGCTCGTGGTGCTGTGGCTGGAGCGATCCAGCGCTTACGGGCCGCTGGCCGTATTGGGCCTTCTCGCGATCGTGCCCCTCGCGGTGCTGGCGGTGGAGCCTCCTGAGCATGTACGCGTACGGCTCCGGCGTATCGGGGACACCATCGAGTCGGTCGGCGTGATCGCGCTGTTCCCACTGGCGGTCGGGGTATTCGGCGTGTACGGGCGTCTCCTCGACACCTTCCGGTGAGTACCAGTGAGTAAGGGGTACGACGTGTCCGGAGGTGGCTGGCAGCAGGACGTGCTGCGGGAGTTGACTCAGGCAGGTCAGGCAGCCGTGCCCGGAGCGCCGGAGCCCCTACCGGTACAGCAGCCCTCACCCGCACCCCGGCCGGTACCCGTCCCCGCCCCCGAGTCCGTCCCCGTTGTCGACCCCCGCCTCGCCTTCGCCCGCGGACGCCCTCAGCACGGCGACTCCATGGCCCGCCGCACCGGCCGGACCCTGCGCAAGCTGACCGCTTCCTCAACGGCACGCGAAGTCGCCGAAGTCACCCTTCTTGCCGAGCAGTTGCAGCAGCCCGTGACGACGGGGCGGCACATCGCGGTGACGAGCATCCGCGGTGGCGCCGGCAAGACGACGGTGTCGGCGTTGCTGAGCCGTACGTTCAGCCATTACCGGCACGACCCGGTGCTCACTCTGGAGGCCGATACGGCGTTGGGGACGCTGCCGGTGCGGCTGGGGGCCGAATCCGTCCGCTGGTCGTGCGCGGATCTGGCGCGGATCCTCAGTCCCGCGATGCAGTTGACGGACGTCACGGGGTATCTGGTGCCACTGGAGCAGGGCGGCTGGCTGCTGCCGGCCGGGCAGGGGCGGGTCGGGGCCCAGCTCGACGTACGTACGTACCGGCTCGTGAGTCTCGCGCTGCGGCGCTATTTCGGGGTGACCGTCGTGGACTGCGAGTCGTTGCCGGGTGAGATCGCCCGTACGGCTGTGGACACGGCCCACGGCAGGGTGCTGGTCGCACCCGCCACCGTCGAGGGCGTTTCCGGAACCCGCGCGGTGCTGGACTGGATGGCCGGGCTGCCGCGCCCCGCGCTGCCCGGCACCGTGGTCGCGCTCACCGCCGTCTCCCCGGACATGACGACCGACATCAAGGCGGCCACGAAGCATCTTGAGGAGGTGGGGGTGCCGGTGTTCGGGATCCCGTATGACCGTCATCTGGCCGCGGGCGGGCCGGTCAGCACCGGTCTGCTGGCGCAGGCGACACGGGAGGGTGTGACCCGGCTGGCGGCCGAGGTGCTGCGGCGCGCGGCAGGTGTACGACGGTGACGTACCGGCTGATCCATCGACCCGCACGCTCGACGCGCCCCGTCCCGGCTGCCACCGCGCGCATGATCGAGGCGCCCCCGAACCTGCCCGAGGGCAAGATCGGCAGCGCGGCGACTTCGTTGCTGCCCATGGCGGGTGTCCTGGGCTCGGTCGTGATGATGACCGTGCTGCGCTCGAGCCAGTTCGCCGCCATCGGCGCGATCGTGCTCGTTTTCGCCCTGCTCGGCGCTGTGGCGCTGTTCCTGTCCCAGCGGGGCAGGGCGCAGCGCACGCGGCGGGCGCAGCGGGAGCGGTATCTGGAGTATCTGGAGGAGTTGCGCGAGGAGTTCGCGGTCCTGGAGCGGGAGCGCCGGGCTGCGGCCCGGTTGCTCGATCCGCCGCCCGAGGCCTTGTACGACATCGTGCGCGACCCGGCCCGGTTGTGGGAGCGGCGCCGTCTGGACGCCGACTTCCTGCGGGTCCGGGTCGGGACGGGTCAGGTACGTCAGCGGGACCTGGTGATCGGGCAGCAGAGCGGCAGCAGTGTGCTGACCCCGCCGGACCCGTTCATGCTCAACGAGGCACACGCCTTGATCGGCCGCTTCCGGGTCGCCACCGACTTCCCGCTGACCGTGCCGCTGGACCGGGCGGGAAACATCAGCGTCGTCGGCGACCGGGAAGGCGTCGTACGGGTCGCCCGTACCCTCCTGGTGGCGACGGCGGTGGCGCACGCACCGGACGATGTGGCGCTCGCGTTCGCCTTCCCCGAGGTTCGGCAGGACGAGTGGGCATGGGCGAAGTGGCTGCCGCACGTACGTGACCACGAGGAGCATGCCGCGCTCCGGATCGCTCCCGGCATGCCGCAGCTGGGCAAGCTGCTGTGGCGGGATCTGCGGCGTCGTGCCTCATACGCCGCCGAAGTGCGGCGCGGCCTGTCGAGCCGGGAAGCGCTGCGGATGACCGAACGGCTTCTCGTCGTCAGCGACGCCTACGGGGAGACGGCGACCGAACTCCCGCGCCCCGATGAGGCGGTATCCCCCGCGGACATGGGCGTCACCGTGCTGCATCTGCTGGAGGACCGGCTGCACGAGCCGGACCAGGTCAACGTACGCATCACTGTCAGCGGCGACCATGTGACCGTCGAGGACGTACGAGCCCCAGAGGCCCCAGGGGCCCCGGAGGGCGCCGAGGCACCCGCCGCACACGGCACGCTCGACGCGCTCACCGTGCCAGGTGCGGAAGGACTCGCACGCATGCTCGCGCCGCTGCGGCTGAGCGCCGAGTCCCTGGCCGAGGGCACCCCCGTCTCCGGCCCGGTCGACTTCGCCCACCTCCTTGGCCTCGACGATCCCGCGGACCTGGATCTCGGCGCCTTGTGGGCGCAGCGTGAAGACCGGGCCTTCCTCCGCGTGCCGATCGGTGTCAACGACCGCCACGAACCGGTGCTGCTGGACCTCAAGGAGTCCTCCGAACTGGGCATGGGCCCGCACGGGCTGTGCGTGGGCGCCACCGGCTCCGGCAAGAGCGAGCTGCTGCGTACGCTCGTACTCGCCCTGACCGCCACGCACCCACCCGAGGACCTGGCGCTGGTCCTGGTCGACTACAAGGGCGGGGCGACCTTCGCACCGTTCGCGGATCTGCCGCACGTCGCCGGGGTCATCACCAACCTGGAGAACCAGGCCGGGCTGGTCGAGCGTGTGCATACGAGCCTGGCCGGTGAGGTGAGGCGACGCCAGCAGGTACTGAAGGACGCGGGAAACGTGGCCGATATCGGGCACTACGCGGCACTGCGCGGCTCGAAGCGGCCCGATCTCGACCCGCTGCCCCACCTCCTCGTCGTCATCGACGAGTTCGGTGAACTGCTCACCGCCAAACCGGACTTCATCGACCTGTTCCTCTCCATCGGACGGATCGGCCGGTCCATCGGCGTCCATCTTCTCCTCTCCAGCCAGCGCATCGAGGGCGGAAAGCTCAAGGGCCTGGACACGTATCTCTCGTACCGGCTGGGTCTGCGCACCTTCTCGGCGGACGAGTCGCGTACGGTGCTGGAGACCACGGACGCGTTCCATCTGCCGCCACTGCCCGGCTTCGGCTATCTCAAGGTCGACACGTCCACGTACGAGCGGTTCAAAGCCGGTTACGTCTCCGGCGCGTACCGGGGTCCCGTCGCCACCCGTACCGTCAAGAGGGACGAGCCCCTCGCGCTCCCCTACCCGCTCTTCGGCACGGCCCCCGCAGCGGACACCGAGGGCGAGCCGTCACCCCGGATGCGGGAACGCGAGACCGGCCCGACTGTGATGTCGGTGATGGTCGAGCAGATGCGCAACGCCACGGCCGGCTCCGCACGCCGGATCTGGCTGCCCCCGCTGCCCTCCGCGCTCACGCTCGATGCCGCGTCCGGACCTGTACAGGCGGGCGTGGAGGGCCTCCGGCTGAGCCGCGGCACAGGCACGATGAAGGTGCCACTCGGAGTTCTGGACGACCCGGGCCGGCAGTGGCAGGGCCCCTGGACCCTCGACCTCACCGTCGCCGGCGGGCATGTCGCCGTCATCGGCGGACCGCAGTCCGGCAAGACCACCCTCCTACGGACCCTCGCCCTCTCCCTCGCGCTCACCCACACCCCGCGCGAGGTGGCGATCTACGGCCTGGACCTGGTCGGCGGCGGCCTCAGCGCCCTGGCCGGGCTCCCCCACGTCGGAGGGATCGCCGGGCGCGTGGACCGCGAGCGGGCGGCACGCACCGTGGCCGAGGTCCAGGCCATGCTGACCGCGCGAGAGGAGCTCTTCCGCGAGTACGGAATCGACTCCATCGACCAGCTCCGGCAACTGCGTGCCCAGGGCCGGGTCCCCGAGGCCGGCTCGACCGACATCGTGCTGCTCGTCGACGGCTTCGGGGCGCTGCGCGACGACTTCGCCGAACTCGACGACGCGGTCACGGAGCTGCTGCGGCGCGGCGGCGGCTACGGAATCCATGTCGTGGCCGGAATGCTGCGGTGGAACGACGTACGCATCGCCACCCAGTCGATGTTCGGCACCCGCGTCGAACTGCGTCTCAACGACGCGACCGACTCCGGAATCGACCGCAAGCTCTCCGAGACCCTCGCCTCCGACGAGCCGGGCCGCGCGCTGACCGACGGCAAGCTCTTCGCCCACGTCGCCCTGCCCCGTATCGACGCCGTGCCCCGGACCGAAGACCTCGGCCCGGCCCTGGAACGGGCCGCCCGGACGATCCGGGCGGCGTGGCACGGTGAACTCGCCGCCGCCGTACGCGTGTTGCCCACCCGGCTGCCCGCCGCGGCGCTGCCCTCACCCGCCGTCGAACCGAAGCGCGTCCCCATCGGCCTCGATCAGGATGCCCTGGACCCCGCCCTCCTCGATCTCTTCGAGCAGGATCAGCATCTGATCGTCCTCGGCGACAACGAATGCGGCAAGACCAACCTCCTCGCGCTGATCGCCCGGCAGCTCATCGAGCGGTACGGCGAGGACGAACTGGTCTTCGGCGTGATGGACCCGCGGCGCGGACTGCGCACTGTCGTCCCGGAGCCGTATCGCGGCGGCTACGCCCACAACGCGAAGCTGGCGGCCGCCCTCGCGACCGGCATCGCGACCGAACTCGAGAAGCGTCTGTCGCGTGACGCGGCCCTCGACACCGACCTCCCGTCCTTCACGGGCCCGCGCATCGTCATGCTCATCGACGACTACGACATCCTCACCACGGGTGGCCAGCAGCCCCTCGCCCCCTTCCTCCCGTACGTCTCCTCCGCACAGGACATCGGGCTGCACTTCGTCGTCGCCCGCCGTGCCTCGGGCTCCTCCCGCGCCCTGTACGAACCGTTCCTGACCACCCTGCGCGAGACGGGTGCGGCAGGGCTTGTGATGAGCGGTGACCGCTCCGAAGGCCAGCTCTTCCCCGGTCTGTACGCCGCCGCGCAGCCACCGGGCCGTGGCGTCCTGGTCCGCCGGGGCCGCCGCCACCAGACAGTCCAGACCGCCCTGGCCCCGGGGAGCAGCTCATGACCAAGGACGTCATCGCCCTGACACCGGCCATGCCCGACATCGCGACCCTGCTCGCCGGGCTCCACGCCGGCGGCCCGGACCTGAGCGTGGCCACCAGCGGGGACGGAGCTGTGATCCATCTGTGCGGCGACGGGGGCCGCCCTCTGGTCTCCGTCGAGGCCCCTGTCCTCATCCACACTCCGGGCGAGATCGAGCGCCTCCTCGGCATACAAGGCGCCGGCATGCCCGTCTGGTGGACCGAGGCGCGCGCCTCCACCGCCGTCCCCGAAGCCGAGCGGCTCGCGGGCTCGTTCGCCGGTCGCCTCACCGCCGTCCTCGGCGGCCGCACCTGGCCGCCCGAGGCCGCCCACACCGAAGTCGTCCCGCTCACCTCGGACATCACGGCGCTGCCCGCTCCCGACGAGGCGCTGCCCACCGTCGATGTCCTCACCGACCGCGCCGCCGTCGTCCTCAGCGACCGGCCGGTCGTCGCCATGACCAGCTGGCTGTCCGATGTCCTGCGTACGTGCGCCGCGAGCGACCGCGCGTTGCAGATCGTCACTGCTCCTGGTGTACGCCTCACCCTCCCCACCCGCACCGCCCTTGGCGGCGCGCCCAACCGCTGGGTCGTCCAGGACGAGGAGTGCGGCTACTACGACGGCCTCTCGGGAGCCGTACTGCGCTGGCAGGACGGCGCCTTCGCCCCCGCCAGGACGGGGACGGGCACGCCCGTCGCGGCCAAGGCATTCGCCCAGGCTCAGGATTCAGGCGAACGTCAGCTGATCGTCTCGCTCCGGACGCGCCACCGCGCCGACAGCGGGCTCGTACTCGGCGGGGCCCTGGAAACCGCCTGGCAGCACCTCACCGGCGAAGGGCCCGGCGGGTGGGGCACCGCCGAACCGATCGGCCTCCCTTGGTCGGCACGCCAGCTGACCGAACTGGCCCGCAGCCGCGCCCCGAAGCCGACCTGGCTCCTGGCCGTCGGCACTCCCGATCGCCCGGCCCTCGCCACGTGCCGGATCAGCCGCACCACCGCCGGGGTCGAGGAGGACATCACCGTCACGGTCGGTCACGGCCCCGACGAGATTCCGCCTCTCGACGCGATCGAGCCCCTCGCCAAGGCTCTCGCCACACACCACGGCCTCACCACGATGCTCACGTCGCTACGACCGGCCCGCCGCGATCTCACCGTCCCGCCTTGTCTCGGAGCACCTCCCGTCCCGGTCTCCTACACACGGGGCTCCGCGGGCCACTACCCCCTTGGCGGCTGGGCCGACCTCCAGCGGCTGATGTAGCAGGTCCAGTTCCGCTCGTACGGTCTTCCCCACGGGTACGCGGTCGACCACCGCCCACCGGTCGGCGAGCGCGGCCACGAGAACGAGCCCCCAGCCGCTCTCGGAGCCGGGCGATGGCGGGGCGGCCTCGGCCGGGTCCGGTGGGCGACGTTCGGTGCGGGTGTCGGAGACCTCGATGCGGAGGGTGGCCGACGGGGTGTGGGTGAGCCGCAGTTCGAAGTCACGGCCGGGTACGCGGCCGTGGGTCACGGCGTTCGCGGCCAGTTCGGCGACGAGGACGGCGGCGATGTCGGAGGCGGCTGAGCCGTGGGGGATGCCCCAGGTGTCGAGCTGGTGGAGGGCGAAGCGGCGGGCGAGGCGGGCGCCGCGTGGGGTGGAGCTGAAGCGTTGGGTGAACACACGTACGGTGACCGGCTGTTGGTGGGTGCTGGGGAGCGTCATGGGCCCAATGTGGCGGGCTCCGGGGCCCTTTCTCCAGGTGGGCCGTCCGTACTCTGCGTCAGAGTACGGGCACGTGGGGTGGACGGTACGCGTAACTGCCCGTAACCATGGTGGAGTCGGAGTGGGCGGCGGGGCGGGTGCGCGGGAGGTGGCCAGACATGGCGGAAGGTACGGAACCGGAGTCCTCGGACAGCATGAAGACGTTCGGCGCGGTGCTTCAGGCGCTGCGTGAACACGCGGGCTACACCCGGGAGGACTTCGCCCCGCTCGTGCGGTACTCCACCCACACGGTGGAGTCGATCGAGCTGGGGCGGCGACTGGCGGAAGAGATCTTCGTGGAGCGGGCGGAGGAAGCTACCGGGAACACGGGGGCGCTGCGGCGGGCGATGAAGTATCTGGGGCGGCAGCCGGGGCTGGCGGCGTGGTTCCGGCGGTGGGCGCTGATGGAGGCGAAGGCGCTGAGTCTGTGCACGTACGAATGCCGCCTGATTCCTGGCCTGTTGCAGACGGAGGCGTACGCGCAGACGCTGTTCGATGATCAGCTGCCGCCGCTGGGAGACGATCAGATCGAGGCCCAGATGGTGGCGCGGATGGAGCGGCAACGGCTGCTGCGTGAGCGACCGAACACCGCGTACAGCTTCATCCTCGAAGAACATCTGTTTCTGCGGCGCACGGGCGGACCGGAGGTCACCCAGGGCCTCATCGACAACGTCCTGGGCCTCGCCGAGCTCAGGAACATCGAGGTCCAGGTCATGCCGCTGGTGCGGGAACACCACTCGGGACTGGCAGGCCCCATGCGGCTGCTGGAGACCCCTGAGAACAAGTGGTTCGCCTACTGCGAGGGGCAGGAGAGCGGCCAGCTGATCGCCGACCCCAAAGTGGTCAGCGTGCTCCAGATGCGGTATGCCAGGATGCGGTCACAGGCTCTTTCCATGGAAGAGTCGGTGAGCCTGTTGCGGCAGATGCGAGGAGCGCTATGAGCACCACAGAACTGGCCTGGTTCAAGAGCAGCTACAGCGGCAGCTCCGGCGACAGCTGCGTCGAAGTCGCCCTCTCCTGGCACAAGTCCAGCTACAGCAGCGGCTCCGGCGACGACTGCGTCGAGGTCGCCACCTGCCCCACCACCGTCCACGTCCGCGACTCCAAGGACAACCAGGGCCCCCAGCTCGCCCTCTCCCCCACCGCCTGGACCGGCTTCGTCGCGTACGCCGCCCAGGACTGACGGAGCCGCCCGGGCGGCCCACGCCCGGGCAAGTCACAACCGGAGCCTTGCCGTAGCTGGTCGCGACCAGCCGATCACGCGATCATGAAGGAGCTGACCGGACGGGATCCACGGTCGTAGCCGGTTCCGGGCCCCCCTCTCCCCGCGCGGCGATCAGCGGTCCCAGTACCCGCGTGCCCGGCCCCACCCGCCCGCCGGGGCCGGGCAGTTGGGTCGTGTCGGCCACCGTGAGCGGCTCCCGGCAGGCGTCGCAGGCCACGACCGGCGTGGTCAGCTGCCCGCAGGTGTCGTGGCGGATCCGGGCGGGCGGCCCCGCGGGTTCCGCGTACCACTTGTCGCCCCAGGCCATCAGTGCCAGCAGGACGGGGTAGAGCTCCCGGCCCTTCTCCGTGGCCACGTACTCCTCGCGCGGCGGGCTGTCCTGGTACCGCTCGCGCGTCAGTACGCCCTCCTCGACCAGCCGGGCCAGCCGTGCGGCGAGGGTCTTGCGGGACAGGCCGAGGTCCTCCGTCAGCTCGTCGAAGCGGCGGATGCCGACGAGGACGTCGCGCATGATCAGGGCCGTCCAGGCGTCGCCGAACAGATCGGTCGCGCGGGCGATCGAGCACGCGACGCCAGAGAGAGGGGTACGGGTCACGGGCCGATCATATCGCCACCGGGTTTCCTCAGGGAACTTACAAATGCTAGGTTTACTCAGGGAACCTGATCCGACATGTCGAGGAGCCCGCCATGGCCACCGCCCCGCACATCGCACTCGACACGGCCGGACCGGCCGTCGACGGCCGCCACATCCGGGCCCTGACCTTTCAGTCCGTACGCATGGAGTACCTGCGCCACGTGCTCTCGGAGACCGGCCTCGCGGCAGCCGGCAGCCGGGCGCTCGTCGTCGGCAGCGGGCGCGGCGTGCTGGCCCGCGGCCTCGCCCGGCTCGGGTTCGAGGTCGTCGCCGCCGACCCGTCGCCCGCCGCGACGGCCCTCGCCCTGGACGCGGACGACGGGCCGGGCATCACGTACCTGACGACCCCCGCGGAGGACCTCGACCTGGCGGACGGCTCCTTCGACCTCCTGTACTGCGCCGACACCCTGGAGATCACCGAACGGCCGGACGCGGTCCTCGCCGAGGCGGCGCGCGTACTGCGTCCCGGAGGGGCCTTCGTCTACGACACGGTGAACCGCACCCCGGTGTCCCGCCTCATCTACCTGGGCGCCTTCCAGGCCTTCCCGGGCACCCGGATCATGCCCCGCGGCCGCTACGCCGCACACCGGCTGCGCCGCCCGGCGGAGCTCGCCGAGGCCCTCGACCGGGTGGGGCTGTCCGCACAGGACGTCTCGGCGTTCAAGCCGCGCGACGTACGCGGCCTGGTGCGCGCGACGCGCGGGCGCAGGCGTGGCACGCTGACCGACGCGCAGCTTCCGGAGCTGGTCGACATGGTGCTCGAACCGGAGGGCAGCCCGGTGGTGACGTACCTGGGGCACGCGATCCACCGGGCATGAGCAACGCCGCGGGAATGCTGCCCGTCAGCCCTCGGACGGCTCCAGCCGCAGCGAGATCGAGTTGATGCAGTACCGCTGGTCCGTGGGGGTCGGGTAGCCCTCGCCCTCGAAGACGTGCCCGAGGTGCGAGCCGCAGCGCGCGCAGCGCACCTCGGTGCGGACCATGCCGTGCGAGCGGTCCTCGATCAGCTCGACCGCGTCCGTGTCCTTCGGGTCGTAGAAGCTCGGCCAGCCGCAGTGCGACTCGAACTTCTCGCCGGAGGTGAACAGCTCGGCGCCGCACGCCCGGCAGGAGTAGACGCCCTTGGTCTTGGTGTCCGTGTACTCGCCCCGGAAGGCGGGCTCGGTGCCGGCCTGGCGCAGGACCTGGTACTCCTGCGGGGTCAGCTCGGCGCGCCACTGCTCGTCCGGCTTCTCGACCTCGTACGCCATGCTCGCTCTCCCTCTACTCGGCCAGGCGGGCCAGGATCCGCGGTCCGAGATCCGTCACGTCGCCCGCGCCCATGGTGAGAACGAGATCGCCGGGGGCGGCCATTCCCGCGATCACGTCCGGAACGGTGGCCTTGTCGTGCACGGGGGTGACCCGGGCGCCCGCCGCCGTCGCGGCGTCCGTGATCAGGGCGCTGGTGACGCCCGGGACCGGGTCCTCACGGGCCGGGTAGATGTCGAGGACGACGGAGGCGTCGGCGAGGGCGAGGGCCTGGCCCATCTCGGTGCCGAGTTCCTGGGTGCGGGAGAAGAGGTGGGGCTGGAAGACGACGAGCAGGCGCCGGTCGCCCGCGGCCGACCGCATGGCCTCCAGGTCGGCGGTCATCTCGGTGGGGTGGTGGGCGTACGAGTCGATGACCTGGACGCCCGCGGCCTCGCCCTTGAGCTGGAGGCGGCGGCCGACGCCGGTGTACGCGGTGAGGGCGTGCGCCAGCTCGGCGGGGGCGATGCCCGTGGCGACACCGGCGGCGAGGGCGGCGGCGGCGTTGTGGGCGTAGTGGCGGCCGGGGACGGAGACCGTGAACGTGATCTTGTCCCCGTCCGGCAGGGCGACGGTGACCTCGCTGGTCATGCCGTTCGGGACGATCGCGAGGATGCGGACGTCCGAGTCGGCGCCCTCGCCGACGCGGACGACGGTCAGGTCGCCTTGGCCACGGACCCGGGCGGCCAGCTCGCGGGAGCCCGCGTGCTCGCCGACGACCAGGGTGCCGCCGGTCGGGATCTTGGCGACGAAGGCCTCGAAGGACTCGTAGATCTCGTCCATCGACGCGTAATTCGCGTGGTGGTCGAGCTCGACGTTGAGGACGATCGCGACGTCGGGGTCGTACTTCTGGAAGCTGCGGTCGCTCTCGTCTGCCTCGGCGACGAAGATCTCGCCCTCGCCGTGGCGGGCGTTCGTCCCCGGTCCCGCGAGGTCGCCGCCGATCGCGTACGACGGGTCGAGGCCCAGCTCGGTCAGGGCGACGGCGAGCATCGAGGTCGTCGTGGTCTTGCCGTGCGTACCGGCGACGGCGATCGTGCGCCCGGTGCGCATCAGGGCCGCGAGGGCGTCGGAGCGGTGCACGACGGGCACGCCGAGCTCGGCGGCGCGGGCCAGCTCGGGGTTGTCGGAGCGGATCGCGCTGGAGACGACGACGCAGGAGGCGTCGTCGGCGAGGTGCTCGGTGGCGTGACCGATGTGGACGCTGGCGCCGAGCGCCCGCAGCGCCTCGGCGGTGGCGGACTCGCGTGCGTCACTGCCGGCGACCTTGGCGCCCCGCTGGGCGAGGATCTTCGCGATCCCTGACATTCCGGCGCCGCCGATGCCGATGAAGTGCGGCCGTTCCATGGCGTGGGGGATGCCGGATGCCATGCGTGTCTCCCAGGGTGCGACGTCGTGCTCGTCTCGTGCGAAGCCCCCAGCGTAGTTCCTCTCGGACGGCTGCTAGCTTCGGAGCCTGATCGAACGGGGGAACGAGAACGTGGTACTCGAACAACGTGCGCAGAAGGCCGTCAATGTCCTGCTGTGCATCGTCGCCGTCGCCGGTACGGGCTTCGGCGGCTTCCAGGCGTGGTCGGCGCTGTCCGACCGCCACGCCATCGATTCGGCGTGCGCGGACCTCGTACCGGCGGGGAAGGTGATGCGCCTCCCGTACGCCGGAGGGGGTATCGAGGCCCGCTCCGAGGGGATCGAGGAGTTCCGTGGCGTCTGCTCGGTGTTCAGCACCGAGGCCGGGGACACATTCGGCCTGGACCAGGGCGAAGGCAAGCGCATGTACTTCCAGGCGTACGCCGGTCTCGAACCGGATGCCGCCGGCGAGAAGGTCGACGACGGGCACGTCATCGACTTCGAGGACCGCCCCTATCTGGACGCCCCGCTCGGTGGCGGCATCCCCGGCCACCTCACCGCCAACACGGTGCGGGTGAAGCTCGCCTGCGGCGACGGCGTGAAGCACGAGGGCCGTCCCGTCAAGAACGTGGTCGCGGCCGCGGTCTCGGTCAACGACGGATACGGCCTCGTGTTCGCCACCCAGCGTCAGATGCAGGGGACGACCCGTGACCAGCTGGCCTCCATCGCCGTCGACACCGCCAACCGGCTCGCGGACCGGCTCGGCTGCCCGGACCGGCTGCCGCAGCCGCCCACCGGGATCAAGCCGGTCCAGGGCGATCTGAAGAGCGACGCGTCCGCCGTGGGGACCTGCGCCTGGTACGGCAGGTCGAAGCTCGCGGGGTCCGGGGACTGGCTGCCGGACCAGGTGATCGAGACCGGGACCGACCCGCGGGGGTGGAAGGAGAAGTGCGGCCTGGTGATGAGCCGGACCGCCGCCCAGGAGACCTGGAGCAAGTACCACGGCAAGCGTGGCTACTCCCGGCTCGACGAATCGCCCGACGAGAAGGGCGCCTGGTGGGCATCGACCCAGAGCTGGTTCGGGGAGTCCGCCAAGGACGTCGTGCTGGACGGCGGCTTCGAGACGATCCGGGCCGAGCCGGGACGGGCGGGCCGCTCGGAGAAGTCCCCGAAGTGGTGGGCGTCCTCCGTCTGCGACGGCGAGCCCGCCGTCCACACGCTGAGCCTCGGCAACCGGGCGTACGGCACCTACGCGGCGCGCTCCTTCGAGCCGGTCTTCCGTGCGTACGTCGACGATGTCACCCGTCGCCGTGGCTGCACGGACGTCAGGTTCCCCGCGCACGACACGTTCACGAAGGGCCCCGCGTGATCTCGTGACCGCGCCCTACTCGCTGTGCGCGAAGAGCTTCAGCACCGGTACGCCGACCTTGTGCCGCGCCCGCGACGCCCAGTCCCGGTGGAAGAACTCCTCGACGTAGTGGGGCGCGGTCAGGACGATCACCTCGTCGGCGCCGGACTCCTCGACCACGGCCTTCATCTTGTCGAGCGGATGGTCCTCGACGACCTCGCCCACGGCCTGACAGCCGGCGGCCCGCAGGGCGGCCAGGGAGTGCTCCAGCGCGAGCTCGGCGGGCCGCCGGGCCTCCTCGCCCTCGGGGACCTCGCCCTCGCGGACGGCATCCTTCAGCTCACCCATGGCGACGTCGTCGATGGCGCGGAGCAGGAGGTCGGCCTGGTCGCCGCGTGGCTGCATGAGCACGATGAAGGAGATCGTTTCGTCGCCGTGCAGGGTCGTGACGAACTCCACGTCGACGGACGTGAGGGGCTTCTCGATCATCAATACGCTTGTGAACACGTCAGGAGCCCTTCTGCGGAAACCATCCTTCCCCGTGCCCGCACGGGGTCTGCGAGATTAAGTCTGCCCATCCGGGGCTAACCGGAACGAGCAATTCCGCTGATCGTCAGATCCGACGGTAGCGGGTGAAGAGGAACCCGGCCTCCTCCAGCAACGACGCCAGCGCGAAGCGCTCCGGGACCACCACCGACGGGCCCCCGGCGATGCGCTGGGCGTCCCCCGCGGTGAGCGTCGGCGACACCGTCAGACAGAGCTCGTCCAGCACCCCGGCCGCGATGAACTGGCCGAGCATCCGCGGCCCGCCCTCGGTGAGCAGCCGCCGCAGGCCACGGTCGGCCAGGGCCCGTACGGCGCGTACGGGGTCCACGCCGGCCCCGTCCCCGGCGATCACGACCTCCGCGCCCGCCTTCCGGGCCGCGGCGACACGGTCCGGGGGCGCCGCCGCGCCGGTCAGGAGCAGGGTGGGGACGAGGGGGGAGGTGAAGAGGGGCAGGGTGAAGTCCAGGTCGAGGCTCGCGCTGACCACGGCGATCGCGGGGGCGGGGCCCTGCCCGGCGGCCGCCCGGCGCTCGGCGAAGTCCTCCCGGGCACGGGCGGGGCGGTAGCCCTCCAGGCGTACCGTTTCCGCACCGACGACCACCGCGTCGGCCAGGGCGCGCAGGGTGCCGAAGATCCGCATGTCCATGTCGGAGGAGAGCGGCTGCGAGCGCCCGTCGTGCTGGGCGGCCCCGTCCAGGGACGAGACCATGTTGGCGCGCAGCCACACCCTGTCGCCGGCGGGGTACGCGTAGGCGTCGGCGAGCTCGGCCAGGGTCCACTCCCGGTCGGCCATCGGCTCGGTCGTCGATTCGGCCATCGGCTCGACCGTCGGTGCTGTCGGGTCGGTCACAGGGAACAGGCGTCGCATACCGTGCAGTCTGGCACGGCCCGTAGAGTTGGGGACTGTGTCGACCAGCTCCCCCTCCCCCATAACCGAAGCGGCGCCGCTGTCCCTGTGCGCCCGCGAGCCCCATGTCCCTGCCGACCGACTGGTCGCCGAGATGGTGCCGCCGCCGCGCTTCGACTCCGTCCGCTTCGAGACGTACGTCCCCGACCCGAAGCAGCCCAGCCAGACCGAGGCGGTCACCGTGCTGAGCTCCTTCGCCGCGGGCCTGGGCGGGGCGCACGCCACCGGGAGCGGCAGGCGGCGCTGGTTCGCGAAGAAGCCGGCGGCTCCCGTCGCGCCGCGCGGGGTCTACCTGGACGGCGGGTATGGCGTCGGCAAGACCCATCTGCTGGCCTCGCTCTGGCACGCCACCCCGGCCGAGCCCTCGCTCAAGGCGTTCGGCACGTTCGTGGAGCTGACCAATCTGGTCGGCGCGCTCGGCTTCCAGCAGACGGTGAAGACGCTCAGCGGGCACCGGCTCCTGTGCATCGACGAGTTCGAGCTGGACGACCCGGGCGACACCGTGCTCGTATCGACCCTGCTCGGCAAGCTCGTGGACGCGGGTGTCGCGCTCGCGGCCACCTCCAACACACTGCCCGGCAAGCTCGGCGAGGGCCGGTTCGCCGCGGTCGACTTCCTCCGCGAGATCCAGGGGCTCTCGGCCCACTTCCGGCCGCTGCGGATCGACGGCGAGGACTACCGGCACCGCGGGCTGCCGGAGGCCCCGAAGCCGTTCTCGGACGAGCAGGTCGGCAAGGCCGCGCACGCCACCGAAGGCGCGTCGCTCGACACCTTCCCCCTGCTGCTGGAGCACCTGGCGCGGGTCCACCCCAGCCGGTACGGGGGACTGACGGACGGGGTGCGCGCGGTCTGCCTCACCGATGTGCGGCCGGTGCCCGACCAGTCGACGGCGCTGCGGCTCGTCGTGCTCGCCGACCGGCTGTACGACCGCGAGGTGCCGGTGCTGGCCTCCGGGCTCCCCTTCGACCAGCTGTTCAGTGAAGAGATGTTGAAGGGCGGGTATCGGAAGAAGTACTTCCGGGCGATCTCCCGGCTCACCGCCCTGGCGCGGGACGCTAAGGGCCTCGTGGACCAGTAGGTTCCAGTAGGTTCGGTGACGTAACCGACGTATCCATGGTTATTCAGCGTCAATCCGTCACCACCGAAGGGAATCTGCTCATGGCCACCACGCGTCAGGCGCACACGGTCTGGGAAGGCAACCTGCTCCAGGGCTCGGGCACCGTCACCTTCGACTCGTCCGGCATCGCCAGCCAACCGGTCTCCTGGCCCGCCCGTTCCGAGCAGGCGAACGGCAAGACCAGCCCGGAGGAGCTCATCGCGGGCGCCCACTCCAGCTGCTTCTCGATGGCGCTCTCCCACGGCCTGGCGGGCGCCGGTACGCCTCCCACCCGACTGGAGACCAAGGCCGAGGTCACGTTCCAGCCCGGTGAGGGCATCACGGGGATCCACCTCACGGTCAGGGGCGAAGTTCCCGGCCTCGACGCGGACGGCTTCAAGTCGGCCGCCGAGGACGCCAAGAAGAACTGCCCGGTGAGCCAGGCGCTGACGGGCACGACGATCACGCTGGACGCCGAGCTGGCGTAGCGCCCGGCCCCGCGAGGGCCGGTGACCCGCATGGGGCCACGTGTCATATCGGTGACGCGTGGTTCACCCATGCGGGTCATGTGTTTCCGCGCGGGCGGCGACGGCAAAGGGAATCGCCGCCCGGCGCGGGCGGCGATTCCTGTACGTGCGGTGCGGTGCCGTGGGTCGTGACCGGTGTCAGCCGATCTCCGCGCCGACCGCGTCCAGTGCGGTCGTCACCGGCTGGAAGAAGGTCTCGCCGCCCGAGGTGCAGTCGCCGCTTCCGCCGGAGGTGAGGCCGACCGCGGTCCCGTCCCGGGTGAACAGGGCTCCGCCGCTGTCTCCGGGCTCCGCGCAGACCGTCGTCTGGATGAGCCCGGTGACCGTGCCCTCCGGGTAGTTGACGGTGGCGTTGAGTCCGACGACCTGGCCTCCGTGCAGCCCGGTGGTGCTGCCCATCCGGAAGACCTCCTGGCCGACGGCCGCGTCGGCGGCCCGCAGGATCGGCAGGTCCCGGCCGCCGCCCAGGTCGACGGCGCTCGGGGCGTCGGTGCCCGGGTCGTCGTACGTGACGAGGGCGAAGTCGCCGTCGCCGGGGAAGACGCCCGTCTGGACCGTGCCGACGGGTGCTCCGTCCGGGGTCTCGGACCACTGGTCGGTCGCGACGGCGCAGTGGCCGGCGGTGAGGAATCCGGGCCGGCCGTCCTGGGTCGTGACGTTGAAGCCGAGCGAGCAGCGGGAGCCGCCGCCGAAGATGGCGTCCCCGCCCTCCAGGAACGGCTTGAACTCACCCGCGGACTTCTGGATCCGGGCGACGCCTTCGCCCAGCGAACCGACCGTGGATTCCAGCGTGTTCCACCGCTCGCCGGTGACCGTGCGGTCGGCGGTGACCAGGATCTGGTTCGTCCGCGGGTCGACGGCCCACGCCGTGCCCGGGACACTGGCGCCACGGGAGAGCGTGGCGGTGGCGGACCTCAGTGCCGCCGAACTGTTCCGGACGCTGCGGACGACCGCGCCGGACCGGGTGACCTGGTCCTTCGCCTTGCTGTCGTCGCCCGCCACATTGACGACCAGCCGTTGCTTCTCGGCGTCGTAGTACGCCCCGCCGTAGGCGGACTCGCCGAGCCGCGGGCCCAGCTGCCGGGCGAGCTCGGCGGCGGAGGCGGCGCTCAGCTTTCTCGGGGTGACGGGCCCGTCCCCCGACCCGGACCCGGGCCCGGCCTGCGAGGCGTTGGCATGGGGCAGCAGTACGGCAGCGACGGCGACGGCGACCGCCCCGGCTCCCGCGAGTACGGCCGTCCGCTTGGGTATGCGCCTGTGACTCAACTCTTCGCCTCCTGTGTGGGGAACAGGTCCGGCCCTTCATACGGATGGCGCGGGAAGGTCTGTTCATCTCCGCTGCGAGAAATTCCGATCGACGGCCGATTGACGGCCGATTGACGGCCCGTCAGGCGAGGCATTCCAGGTATGGCCGGATGATCGTATATTTTCCGTGGGTGACCATTTATGTACGAAGATTGACGGCGCTGGCTCTCCTCGGGGCCGCCCTCACGGGCTGTGGCGGCAGCGGCGGCCCACCGGTCAGCGCCCCTACGCCCCTCCCCAGCCCCTCCGTACCGGCGGCCCCCGCTCCGAGACCCGCCGCGCCGGTGAAGCCGCCCACCCTGGCTCCCGGACCGGCCGGTCTCACGCCGGTCTTCGCACGGTCCTCCTCGGCCTCCTCGGCCACCTCCGCCGCCTCCGCCGCCTCGGAGAAGACGGTCGCTCTCACCTTCGACGCCGACATGACGGCGGATCAGGGGCCACGGGCCGCGCGCGGCGAGCGGTTCGACAACCCCGCGCTGATCGCCACGCTCCGCCGGCTGAAGGTCCCCTCCACCATCTTCATGACGGGCCGCTGGGCGCAGGAGTACCCCGGCCAGGCCCGGTCCATCGGCAACGACCCGCTCTTCGAGATCGCCAACCACTCGTACAGCCACTACGCCTTCGCGTCCCCCTGCTACGAGCTTCCGGAGATCGGCAAGGAGAACATGGCCACGGACGTCGAGCGGGCGTTCACGGCGTTCCGCGGGGCGGGGGCGCAGAATGTCGTGCCGTACTTCCGCTTCCCCGGTGGCTGTTACGACGACGCCGCGCTGCGGGCCCTGGCCCCGGCGAAGGTGACCGCCGTGCAGTGGGACGTCGTGGGCGGCGACGCCTTCGCCCGGGACCCGGCCGCCGTGGCCGAGCAGGTACTCGCGGGTGTCAGGCCCGGGTCCGTGGTCGTCCTGCACTGCACCCGCAGCGCGGCCCCGGTCACGGACGCGGCGATCCGGCGCATCGTGCCGGAGCTGCGCGAACGCGGGTACCGCTTCGTGAAGGTATCCGAGCTGATGGCAGGCCAGGGCAGCGTCTCTTGACGGGGCGGGTCAGCTGATCGGATGCGGGCCGGGTCCTGCGTGAACGGCCCCGCCGTTCCGTTCTCGTGCGTCGCGTATCCCGAGAATGTATGCCGCGGTGAGCGCGACGGCACGGTCTTCGTCATGTGACAGATCCGCGAGGGCACGCGCCGCTGTGATTCCCGGAATGTCCGCGAGCGCCTGCGTCACCCGTCGGCGCGCAGACGGTTCGACGGTGCCGTGGGCGAGGCGATCGACGAGCCCGGCAGCGATCTGATCCGCCAACGCGGGACGACTCGCCAGCGCGCTCAGCGCATCGGCCGCATCGACGTCGTTCTTGTCCTCGACGACCATGTCGATGAGCGTCGGGACCGCGTCGGCCACTACACGTTCCCCGAGCGCCAGAGCCGCATACCTGCCGACCACGATGTCGGGGTTCGCGAGGGCGTCCCGCAGCAGTGCGGTCGCCTCATCGCCCGGAATCTCGGCGATGGACCGGACGGCACGTTTCCGCACCTCGGCCACTGTTGAACCGAGGCCCTCCGCCAGCGGCGCCAGTCCCCCGTCGCCCGATTGCGCCAACGCCCACCGCAGGGCTCCGGCGACGTTCGGGTCGGTCTCGCTCAGCACCGCCTCGGCCAGTGCTTCCACTGGTACGGGGACCTCTTCGACCGAGGCCAGGGCCGCGCGCTGGCGTGTCCCGGCGCTCTTCGACCCCAACGCCTGGAGGAGTGCGACGGCCTGGAGGACGTCCTCCCAGCCCGCCGGTTCCGCGGCACCGATCCGACGGAGTCGCGTGAGCAGCTCCGTCTCAGCGGCGATGCGCTCGCGCGTCTGGCGGATGAGGTCGTCGACCAGCTCCGTAGGCGTGAATCCGGGATCATCGAGCGCGCGCCCGACTTCACGCAGCGACAGCCCCAATGACCGCAGGCTCTCGATATGGAAGATCCGCCGGATGTCCTCGCCTGAGTACTCCCGATAGCCGGCGCCGGTACGCCCCGTCGGCCGCACCAGGCCGAGCGCGTCGTAATGCCTGAGCATGCGGGCGCTGACCCCGGACCGTCGTGCCACATCACCGATCAACACGGCCTATCGTCCCTCCTGGCCGGTCGTGCCGAGGGCCACGACGCGCTTCGCCTCCTCGATGGCGAACTCGAATCCGGCATCCGGGTCGCGCAACAGCCGTTCCGTGGCGATCGCGTGCGCGCGCACGCGGGGGTCGAGATCCGCCATCGCGGCGCGGAGAGTCGGGACGATCTCCTCACCGAGCGCGATCAGCGCCCGGCTGAGGCTCAGCTGCGTCTCACGTTCGCCGCGCCCGAGCTGTGTCGACAGTACTGCGGCCAGCTGGGGTTCTTCACCTGCGGGTACGAGCACGACCGCTGCCCGCCAGGCGCTCCGCGCCACCTCGTCGTCCGCGTCGGCCAGAAGCTCCGGTGTGATCGCCGGCCACGCCTGCCGATCCCCGATCTTGGACAGCGTGTGCAGTGCCTGGCTTCGTGCCTGCGCACGCTCCGAGCGGACTTCACGGAGAAGCTCCGGGACCGTCATCGCTGCCGAATGGCGGGTGAGTGCCCAGGTGAGCATTTCCCGTACGTGGAATTCGGGTTCGATCGCGCATCGTTCGATGAGTTTGTCGATGAACCGCGGGTCAGGGGTCGTGCCGACCGCCAGCGCGGCCCTCAGCCGCGCTGACGAGCGGCTGTCCTCCAGCCCCTGGAGAGCTCGAATCGTCTCCGTGTCCTGTTTCGGCATGATCATCGGGACCACCTCCTCGACAGAGCGAAGAGCTTGTCACCGTGTCAAGGTCAAGCGGGAGCACGCCGTGAGAGGCTCACCGACCGCCCAGCGACATCCACCAGTCAGGCTTCTGCAACGGGGCGAAACCGACCTTGGCATAGACCCCGTGCGCGTCCGCGGTGGCCAGCATGATGCGACGCAGTTTGTACGGGGCGAGGTGATCGCGCACCGCGGTGACGAGCGCGGTTCCCAGCCCCTTGCCGCGCGCTTCCGGGCAGATGTACACGTCACACAGCCAGGCGAAATCGGCCAGGTCGGTCACCACCCGGGCATAGCCGAGCTGCCGGCCGGAGGACCGTTCGTAGACGCCGAAGTTGAGGGAGGAAGCGATGGCCTGGTCCTGCTTCTCCCGGGATCGGTCGCGGGCCCAGTACGCGTCCTCCGACAGCCATTGATGGACCAGTGCGGGATCGATCCGTGCGGTGTCGGTGGAAATCTCATACTCGGCGAGGAGGTCGGCAGTCATGGCTGCATCAAAGCAGTTCCGACTCCGCTCCACCGCTGATTTTCGTTCTGCCCGGTTCCCGTACGGCATATGCCTTATGCCGTATGCCTTCCGCCGAACGTGCCTGCGTAGGGGTCGGGTTCACCGGTCATGGGGTCAAGGCCCGAGTGGAATCTTGCCTCCTGCACCCGGTGGTGGACGAAGGTTCCCACCCGCCCCCACAGCGACAGGTCACTGAGCGGACACTCGTCGAACTCGGCGGTCATCAGCCTGCGGAGGAACTCGGCCATGCCGCATTCGAAGAGCGCCCAATGTGGTGATCCGTGCCGACGCCAGACCACCACCGGCCACTCGTCCGGATCCGGGCCGGTCATCAGCCAGCCCAGCTCGTTCGCATTGCATCCGCTTCCCCAGGGCAGCACGTGGTCCGCGCTCAGCGGGTGCCCCGGAACGCCGCCGTCCCTGTCCCACCGGTCGCGCAGGTCCTCGGTGTGCCCGGATATCGATCCCGCCCAGCCCTTGCCGCTCGGCAGGGGCGGCATGATGCCCAGGTCATCGATGGAGCCGCCACCGTAGACAGCCATGAACTCCCGGTAGTCGCAGGGCAGCGAGGTGCCCAGGTGCGCTTCGACCGCTGTCCAGTCGACGTGCTCGTCCGCACCGTGGTCGTTGGGCAGGATGCGAAGCAGCGCGTCGACATCGGCTCGGTCGGCCATCTCTCCTCCTGGTTTTCCGGGTACGGCGCACCGTATCGGGACGCACTGACATTCAGCGCTCCCCCCGCTTCCCCCGCTTCCCCTAGTCGTCGCTCATCCGGCACACCCCGGCCGCGACCGCCGCCGCGAGCAGCACCGCCGCCGCCAGCGGGCCCACCGGATGGTGGACGACCCCGGTACCGGACCCGGTGACCAGCCCCCGCACCGCGGCCTGGGCGGGGGAGCCGGTGGTGACCAGCGCCAGCAGCGTGGCGAGCGCCGTCGCGGCGATCGACCAGCCGCGGCCGCGCAGCAGCGGGCGCGTGCACAGTGCCCCGACCGCGGCCCCGGTCAGCACGCACACCACGGCGGCGAGCAGCCCGGCGCCCGCCGCCGGCAGAAGCGGGACCTCCACCCGCTGATCACCGCTCATGGGCTTGCTGATCAGCGCCACCACGGCGGTGCCCACGGCCCCGAGGGCCACCGCCCATCCCGTGGCCGCCGCCAGGGCGGCGAGATACGCGCGCGGCCGCCCGGTCACCGCCGCCGCGATGCCGCGCGTCGCGGCGGGCTCCTGGTTGGCACAGACCCGGACCAGCCAGGCGGTGACGGGCAGCAGTGCGGCGGCGGCGTAACCGAGCGAGTCGAGGACGGGCTGCCCGGACTGGACGCCGACGGCGAGGAAGGCGGCGTAGAGGAGGACGGGGGCGAGCCAGCGCTGGGAGCGCAGGAGGAGATCGGACTGGTAGCGCAGGAGCGGGATGCCCGGGGGCGCGGCGCGGTCGTCGCGCCCGCGGCGGGCCGTGTCTGGTCCGCCGCGCCGGGGCTCCGCCCGGGGCACCGGTGCCGGGGGGTTGTGGGCAACGCCCTCCGTGGCAGGCGGCGCCACCGCCCGTACGTGCCACGGCGGGTGGGCCAGCAGCAGCGCGCGCAGCACCGCGCCCGACTCCGCGACCGGGACCGTGAGCGCGAGGCCGCCGTCGGGGGCGGGCTCGGGGAGCGGGAGGTCGTCGGGCAGCGCGGCTCCGGGCAGCGGGGGTACGGCCTCGATGCGTACCTCGGGGCGCGGTACGGCCACGGGCACGTGGCCGGGCCCGGAGACGGGCACGGGCACGGAGACGGGCACGGGCACGGAGACGGGCACGGGCACCACGCCGGTGCCCTCGACCCGGTGCACGGCGTCGACCGAGCCCGCCAGCCGGCGCGGATCGTGATCGACGAAGACGACGCTCCCCCCGGCCGCCACCCGCTCCCGCACGGCCAGGTCCAGCTCCGCGCGGGCCTCCGCGTCGAGGCCGGTCCAGGCCTCGTCCAGCACCAGCAGCTCGGGGTCGGCGAGCAGCGCCTGGGCGACGGCGACCTTCTGGCTGGTCCCCTTGGACAGCTCGGTCAGCGGCGTACGGGCGTACTCCCCCGCCCCGAACCGCTCCAGCCAGTCCCGGGCACCGCGCTCGGCGGCCCCTCGGCCGAGCCCGTGGACGCGGCCGAGGTGGACGAGATAGCCGGTCGCCGTGAACGGCAACGCGGCCGGGAACCGTTCGGGCACGTACGCCGTGCGCGGCCGCCCCGTGACGCGCCCCTCGCTCGGCGCGTCGATCCCGGCGAGCAGTCGCATCAGCGTGGACTTTCCGGTGCCGTTGCCGCCCTCGATCCGGATCAGGGTGCGCGCGGGCACTTCGAGGCCCACCCCACGCAGCACCCACGGTCCGCGAAGGCCGTAACGGCGGCCTACTTCGGTGAGCTTCAGTTCGCCGACGCCTTCTGCGGGGTGGCCTCGCTGGGCCGGACGATGACGAACCCCTCGCCCTGGAGCATCAGTTGCACGGCCTCGCCGGATCCGCCGCGGATCATCGAGCCGATGGACTGCGAGCGGTGCAGCGACGTGTTCAGCTGGGCGCTCCAGCCGACGACCGCGTCGGTGTCGACGTACACGGGCTGCTGCCCGGTGACGGGGATGACGATCGGGCTGCCCTCGCAGATGACGCCGAGCTTGCCGTATCCGGTGAAGAGGCTGTTGAAGAGGCCGCCGCCGGTCATTCCGGCGCCCTTCACGGTCTTGATCTCGTACGACAGGGTCGGGTCGAAGCAGAGGACGTTACGGCCGTTGATGGTGAGCGCGTCGCCCTGCTCGATGTCGACGATGAAGCAGTTCGCGGCCTCGTGCGCGAACCAGGCCTCGCCCTGCCCGCGTACGGCCATGAGCGGCAGGCCCTCGCCGGTGACGGCGCGCTTCAGCATGCCGCCTATGCCCTGGCCCTTGCGTTCGAACTGAAGATTGCCGCGGAAGGCGATCATGGCGCCCTGTCGTGCGAACATCTCCCCGTTGACGGCGTACTTGATCGACTTGGCGTTCTGCAGGGTCATTCCGGGTGCGGTGGCCTGCTGCGCCATGTGCTCGGTGGCAAAGAGATCGCTCTTCATGCGGGGCATGGTCGCCCGGAGGGATCTGTTCCGCCAACATCCTCAAGTAGGAGCTTTGGCAGACTGTCCGGGTGAACAGCCAAGACAGCCCCTCCAGCTCCTCCCGCCCCTCCAGTTCCTCCAGTTCCTCCAGTTCCTCCAGTTCCTCCAGTTCCTTCAGTTCCTCCGGCAGCGACGGGGACGCGGCCCCGCAGTTCGTCCTCCCCCTCGTGGTCCGTATCGAGAAGGCCGACCCGCCGACCCGTACCGACGCCCTGGAGACCGCGGCCCGCGCGGTGCTGGTGATGCTCTCCGACGAACGTTCGCTCGGCGACGGCGAGTGGGCGCAGGCCATGCGGGACTGGCAGGACGCCCGGATCCGCAAGGTGGTGCGGCGGGCGCGCGGCGCGGAGTGGCGCAAGGCGTCGGAGCTTCCCGGCATCACGGTGACGGGCGGGTCGGCGGAGGTGCGGGTGTTCCCGCCGGTGCCACTCGACGGCTGGCCCAAGGCGCTGGCGAAGCTCCAGGTGTCGGGGACGGAGCTGGAGGACCCCGATGAAGATCCCGGGGAGGGGCTGCGGGGTGCGGACGGGCTGGAGAACGCCTGGCTCTATCTCAACCCCGAGCTGCACATGTCCACGGGCAAGGAGATGGCGCAGGTCGGCCACGGGGCGCAGTTGCTGTGGTGGGCCATGGACGAGCAGGAGCGCAAGGTGTGGCGGGAGGCCGGTTTCCCGCTGAAGGTACGCACCGCGCGCGCCGAGATCTGGGCGGAGATGACCACCAGCGGACTCCCGACGGTCCGCGACGCGGGCTTCACGGAGATCGCACCGGGCTCGTGCACCGTGGTCGGCGACTTTCCCATCTGGGAAGCGCTGGGGCTGCCGTGGGAGGAACGGGACGACACCGACTAGCGCGCGTCGGCTGAACAGAACCGGGCCCCGATACGTACCTCCCAATACTGCCAAGTAGGTTGAACCACCGGTTCGGTGCCGGTTGATTCTGCGGTACGCACAAACGGCTCGGGAGGCACACTTGTTGCGGCGCATCAACGGGACAGCACTCATCATCGCGGCCCTGGTCGTCACGGTCGGCGCGCTCGCGTTCCCCGTCTGGTCCTACGCCGACCGCTCCGGGACCGGGCAGGCGAACCTCAACGCCTCCAGCGTGGCCACGCAGTGGGGCCCGCTGTCCGCGACGGACCGCGACTTCCTGGTGAAGGTACGGCTGGCCGGGCTGTGGGAACTGCCCGCCGGCCAGCAGGCGATCGAACGCGCGCCGAGCCAGGCGATCAAGGACGCGGGCGACCATCTCGTGGTCGGGCACACGGACCTGGACGAGCGGGCGCGCAACGTGGCGGCGAAGCTGTCGGTGGAGCTGCCGAACCAGCCCACCGAGCAGCAGCAGGGCTGGCTGCGGGAGTTGTCGGCGGCGAGCGGACGCGAGTACGAGTGGAAGTTCGCGAACCTCCTGCGGATGGCGCACGGCAAGGTGTTCGCGCTGATCGCCCAGGTCCGGCACACGACCCGCAACACGCTGATACGGCAGCTGGCGAGCGACGCCAACCAGACCGTGCTGGACCACATCACCATGCTGGAGGGCACCGGCATGGTCGACTTCGACGCGATCGCCAACGACGCGGCGGGCCTGGCGACGGCGAGCCCGACGGGTCCGCCGCCGCCGAACGGCAATCTGCCCCCGGCGCCGTCGCCCGCGGGGCCGACGGGGCAGGACCAGTCGTTCACGTCCCGGCCGTCGACACAGCCCGGCCCGCCGACGGCGATCAACACCGACCGCCCGGCGGTCAGCCCCTAGATCGCGTCGTCGATCGCCCTCCCCCGGAGGGGCTGCCCTCCGGGGCTGTCCTCCGGAACCTCAAATCAACCTCTGAACGTCCCCTCCTCTGGATTCAGCAGGGTCCGGCGGGGCCATGACCCCTGCACACTCACAGAGGGCAGAGGAGGGGGACCCATGAAGAGACTCGACAGGCTCGGCACCGGTATCGGCTGGCGCCCGGAGATCGCGGAGACGGTGGAGGGGCTGCCGGGCCTCGACTGGGTCGAGGTCGTCGCGGAGAACATCTGTCCCGGCCACCTCCCCGACTCGCTGCTGCGGCTCCGGGAGCGCGGGGTCACCGTGATTCCGCACGGTGTCTCGCTGGGCCTCGGCGGGGCCGACCTTCCCGACGCGGCGCGGCTGGCGGCCCTCGCCGAGCGCGCCGAGGCGCTGGGCGCTCCGCTGGTCACCGAGCACATCGCCTTCGTCCGGGCCGGTGGCCCGCTCACCGCGTCCGCGCGGCTGGAGGCCGGTCATCTGCTGCCGGTCCCCCGCACGCGCGACGCGCTGGACGTGCTCTGCGAGAACGTCCGGATCGCGCAGGACGCCCTGCCCGTGCCGCTCGCACTGGAGAACATCGCCGCACTGGTCTCCTGGCCGGGCGATGAGCTGACGGAGGGCCAGTTCCTCGCGGAGCTGGTCGAGCGGACGGGCGTCCGCCTGCTCATCGACGTCGCGAACCTGCACACCAACCACATCAACCGCGGCGAGGACCCGCTGACCGCCCTCGACGAACTGCCCGTCGAGGCCATCGCGTACGTGCATGTCGCGGGCGGCCTGGAGCGCGACGGCGTCTGGCACGACACCCACGCCCATCCGGTGCCCCCGGCGGTCCTGGACATCCTCGCGGAACTCCGCGCCCGCACGGATCCGCCGGGCGTCCTCCTGGAGCGCGACGACGACTTCCCGCCGGCGGCCGAACTGGCCGCGGAACTGGCCGCGATCCGGGCGACACCGGCCACGTCAGCCGCGGCCCGGACCACACCCACCACGCCGGCCACGCCCCGGACGACACCCACCACATCGGCCACGGCCCGGACGATACCCACCACGTCGCCCACGACCCCGGCGGCCGCCCCCTCGACGGCGTCGGGCGTGCTGTCCGGCGTGGGTACGGTCGCTGTCCTGGCCCCGGTCGTCCCGCCGCGCGCGGCGGAGCGCACCGGCCCGGCGCGGCAGCGGATCGCCGTCGCGCAGGGGGCGTTGCTGGCGGCGCTGGTCGCGGGGGGACCCGTGCCGGAGGGCTTCGACGGGAAGCGGCTCAAGGTGCAGAGCCGGGCGCTGGCCGCGAAGCGGGCGGGCGTGGTGGCCAAGGTGGCTCCGGAGCTGCCGGAGATCCTCGGTGACCGCTACCGGGCCGCGTTCCTCGCGTACGCCGCCACCCGGCCCATGCGCGACGGCTACCGCAGGGACGCGCTCGATTTCGCCGAGCAGCTGCTGATCGCCGGGCGGCCGGAGGACGACCTCGCCCGGCGGCGGCTCACGCACTGGTGGCAGGACCGGGCAGGGGCCCGGCCGCCACGACGTTCTGTCCGATTCATCCGGGCGGCCCGTGCCGCCCTCGTCAGGAGGTGACTGCCATGTACACAATGCTGAACGTACTCGCCGTGCTGGTGACGATCGCCGCGGCCGTCTCCTCGACGCTGCTGATATCCGGCCTGGCCGCCGCTCGCCGCTCCGGCCCGCGCGGCTCCGTCCACGACCTCATGGAGGTCGCGTTCCTGAACGGCGGGCCCGCCCGCGTCGTCGACTCGGCGCTCGCCGCGATGACAGAGAACGGCCGGCTCGCGGTCGGCGGCCCCGGCATCGTCTCCGTACAGCGGCCCGAGGCCCACGACCCCGTCGAGCGGGCCGTGCTCCAGGAGGCCGCCGCCGCACCCAACGGGGCCCTGCACCACCTGCGGCTCGCCGTGATGCGCAGCCCCGCCGTGCAGGAGATCGGCGACGGGCTCGCGGCGCGCGGGCTGATGATCCCGCCCGGGGCTCTACGCCCGTGGCGCCGGCGGGCCATCGCCCAGGCGGTCTGCTCCGCGCTGCTGCTGCCGGTCTCGATCGTGCTGACGGTCGTGCAGTACACGGTGGGCGAGGATGCGGAATGGAGCATCCCGTTCATCGTGAAGATCCTGCCGGCCGCCTTCGCGGGCCTGCTCGTAGGGCTCATCTGCATGGCGAACGCGAGAGCCAGGGTCACCGGGGCGGGCAAGCGGGCAGTCGCCAGGTACCGCGCCGCGTACGCGCACGCATCCGGCGCGGGCCCTCTCGTGGCGCTGGGCGGGCTGCGTGCCCTGCCCGACCCGGTGCTCTACGGACAACTCGTCGCGGCCTCCGGGATGGTACGTACCGGCCAGGCGCGGACCACCTCCACCAGCGACTCGTCCTCCACCCACGCCCCGGCCCTGGTCGTGGTGTGGTGCGCCTCGTCGGAGCCCGGCTCCGACGGATCCGGCGGCGGTGGCTGCGGGGGCGCGAGCGGAAGTGACGGAGGCGGCGGCGGCAGTAGCTGCGGGAGCTCGTCCGGCGGTGGATCCAGCTGCGGCTCCAGCTCCGGCGGAGGCGGATCCAGCTGTGGCGGAGGGGGCTGCGGCGGAGGCAGCTAGTGCTGCGGATCGGGCCGGCCCGGCGGGAGCCTGGAGACAGGCCCTGAGGGCCGGCCGGCCGCCGTACGTCCGGATCGTGAAAACCCCGTGGCGCGGGATCGTGAACTCGCGTAGAACACCGGCATGTTCTGGGTCCCCCTCCTGCTCGTCGCCTGGGCCGCGGCCGGCCTCAGCTGCGCCCGGCTCTGTCTCGCCGCCGCCGACGCCGCCCGCGAAGACGCCGCCCGCGAAGACGACGCCCACCGCCTCCATGAGCGTGCGCACGAGCGCGAACTGAGCCTCTACGAAGCCGCCTTCCTCGCCGGCGGGCCGCACCGGGTGGCCGAGCTGACGATGATCGCCATGCACCGCGGGCGGCGGCTGCTGCTCGCGCACACCGGGTGGGCCACGGTCGTCGACCCGGAGGGCGCGGACGACCTGGAGCGTTCGGTGATCGGTGCGATCGGCCCGCAGGGCCAGTCCCGAATAGCCGCGCTACGGCACGCGGCGGCCGACGCCGACACCGTACGGGCGCTGGCGGACCGGCTCGTCGTGGCCGGGCTCGCCGTTCCCGACGCGGCGCGTGCGGGGGTCGCCACGGCGGTGCGGGGCGTACGGGCCGCGACGGCGCTCAATGTGGCGCTCGCGGCCGCGGCGCTGCTGATGCTCCCGCAGGAGCAGAGCCCGCCGGGGCCCGTCGCCGCGTGGTTCGCGCTCCCGCTCGTGCTTACCCTGGGCTGTCTCGTCATCGCCCGGATCGAGGTGTATCCGTACACCCGCTGGGCCTCCCCCGCGGGCCAGCGGCTGCTGCGCCGGATGTCCCGGGAATCAGAGGGCGGGGAGCGGGCGGTGCTGACCGCCGTCGCCGTGTGCGGCGTGAGCGCGCTGGACGACCCGGCGCTGCGCGCGGCCCTAGGGGACGGCCGCATGACGCCGACGCGGAGCCGCTGAAGAACGCCGGCGCTGCACCGCGGCCCTCGGGACGGCCGCATGACGCCGGACCGAAGCCGCTGAAGGACGCCGGCGCTGCGCCGCGTCACGCGCGGACGGCCGCATGACGCCGGAGCGGAACCTGAAGGACGCCGGTGCGGCGCGCGTCACGCGCGCCGCACCCGCAGCCGGACCCGGTGTCGCTGGACCAGCGGGCGGTCGGGCGTGTGCCGCCGTCCGCTGTCTGATCTTCCGGGTCAATGGGTGGCGAACCCGCCGTCAGGCGAGTCCGGCCACCAGGTCCGCAACGCTCTTGCGACGCCCCGTGTAGAACGGGACCTCTTCGCGGACGTGCATCCGGGCCTCGGAGGCACGGAGATGACGCATCAGGTCGACGATGCGGTACAGCTCGTCCGCCTCGAAGGCCAGCAGCCACTCGTAGTCACCGAGCGAGAACGACGCGACCGTGTTGGCGCGCACGTCCGGGTAGCCGCGGGCCATCTTGCCGTGGTCCGCGAGCATGCGGCGGCGGTCCTCGTCGGGCAGCAGGTACCAGTCGTACGAGCGCACGAAGGGGTAGACGGAGACGTAGTTGCGCGGCGTCTCGTCGGCGAGGAAGGCCGGGATGTGCGACTTGTTGAACTCGGCGGGGCGGTGCAGCGCCATGTTCGACCACACCGGCTCCAGCGCGCGGCCCAGCCTCGTGCGGCGGAAGAGGTTGTACGCCTCCTGGAGCTCGTCCGCGGTCTCGGCGTGCCACCAGATCATCAGGTCGGCGTCGGCACGCAGGCCGGACACGTCGTACGTACCGCGGACGGTGACGTCCTTGGCCGCGAGCTGGTCGAACAGCTCCTGAACCTCGTCGGCATAACCGGCGCGGTTCTCGGGCAGGACGTCGCGCAGCTTGAAGACGGACCACAGGGTGTAGCGGATGACCTCGTTGAGGTCCTTCGCCTTCTTACCGGCGTTCGGGATCTTTTCGGGCGCACTCATACGGCTATTCTCGCCCGTCACGGACAGTGCCCCGCACCAGGGGTGCCGTGGCGATGATCTCGTCCGCCGCGCGCTGTCCGCTGCCGACGCAGGCGGGGATGCCCACGCCGTCGTACGCCGCCCCGCAGACGCGCAGTCCGGGCAGCTTGGCCACCGCGTCCCGGACGCGGGCGACCCGGGCGAGATGCCCGACCGGGTACTGCGGCAGGCCGCCGATCCACCGGGTCACCTCGCTCGCGACGGGCCGGGCCGTGAGTCCGGTGGCCTCGCCGAGATCGCTCAGGGACACGTCCACGAGCTCGGAGTCCTCGCGGTGGAGGTGCTCCTCCTCGCCGTAGCGGCCGACGGAGGTGCGCAGCAGGACCAGGTCCGGTGCGGCGTCCGACACCCAGGACCACTTCTGGGCGGAGAAGGTGGAGGCCTTGATCGTGCGGCCGTCGACGGGCGGGACGAGGAAGCCGGAGCCCTCGGGCAGCCGCCCGGCCAGATCGGCGCGGCGGAAGGCGAGGGTGACCAGGGCCATCGACGCGTACTCGACGCCGCCGAGCTCGGCGGACGCGGCCGGCGACTCGGCGGCGAGCAGCTCGGAGGAGGCCCAGGCGGGGGTGGCGAGGACGACGGCGTCAGCGAGGAGCGACCGGCCGTCGGCGAGGACGATCCGCCACGCGGTCGCGTCCGTGGCGGAGCCGCGGGCCGTCCGGCGCAGCTCGTTGACGGGCGCGTTCGTCAGGATCTCCCCTCCCTGGGCGCGCACCGCTTCGGCGACGGCGAGCGGCAGTGTGCCGATGCCGCCGTCGATGCCCATGAAGACGGGCCCGGTCCGTTGCTGCTCGGCGGCCCGGCGCTGGACCTCGCGGACGGCTTCGAGGAGGGAGTGGTGGGTCCGTGCGGCGTCGAAGAGGGCGGGCACGGCGGCGCGCATGGAGATGCGGTACGCGTCGCCCGCGTACACGCCTCCGAGCAGCGGCTCGACGAGCCGGTCGACGACCTCGCGGCCGAGGCGCCGCGCGACGTACGTACCGACGGCGACGTCGTCACCGATCTCGGCCGGGGGCAGGTCCCGCTCGTGGCCGATGCGGGCGAGGCCCTCGGCGGAGAGCAGCCCGGCGAGTGCCTCCGGGTTGCCGGGGACGCCCATGACATGGCCCTTGGGCATGGGGCGCAGCGCGTCGCGGGTCCACACGGACGCGGTGGTCGTGGCCGGGGGCTGGAGCCGGTCCGCGAGACCCACGGCGCGGGCGAGCTCGACGCCCTCGGGGCGGCGGGCGAGGATCGACTCGGCGCCGAGGTCGACGGGGGCGCCCGCGATCTCGCCGGCCTTGAGCTTGCCGCCGAGCCTGCCGGAGGCCTCCAGCAGGGTCACGCGCACTCCGGCGGAGAGCAGCCGGTGCGCGGCCGAGAGGCCGGCGATGCCACCGCCGATGACGACGACATGGTCCTGCTGCCCCGTACGTGTGTCCGCGTTCATGCGTCCACTCTCTCAAACCGCCTGCCCCTGGCCGTAATGAGTCCCGACCGTGACCGCTTCGGGATCGGAAAGGCGCAACCCCCACCCCGGCCCCGCACGTCGAACCGTCACCATCACCACCGATCCCTGGGGGGACCGACATGCGCGCACGGCGCCATACGTTCGTGGCAGGACTGCTCATCGCGTCACTCGCGCTCGCGGGGTGCGGCGGGGCCGACGACAGCTCGGCGCTCTCCGACAGCAAAGCGGCGGCGCCGGCGCAGGGCGGGGCGGCCGCCGACTCGGGTGAATCCGCCGCGAAGCCGGTCGACGGGTCCGAACAGGCCGGGCGGCAGGAGAGGAAGCCCGCCCCGGTTGCCGCCGGGACGCACGTCATCCGCACCGCCGAGCTGTCGGTGGAGGTCAAGAACGCCACGAAGGCCCTGGCCACGGTCCGTACGGTGGTCGAGGGCGCGGGCGGCCATGTGGCCGACGAGAGCACCGAGCGGATCGACGACGCCCATGTGACGTCCCGCATCGTGCTGCGCGTTCCGCAGGACCGTTACTCCTCGGTGCTCGCCGACCTGGCGGGCACCGGGAAGCTGCTGTCCCGCAAGGCCAAGGCGGAGGACGTCACCGCTCAGGTGGTCGACGTGGAGAGCCGGATCGCGACCCAGCGGGCGAGCGTCGCGCGGGTGCGGGCGCTGATGGACCGGGCCGTCAGGCTGAGCGATGTGGTCACGCTGGAGGGCGAGCTGAGCAACCGTCAGGCGGAGCTGGAGTCGCTCCTCGCCCAGCAGGCGTCGCTGAAGGACCGTACGACGCTGGCGACGATCACGCTGGTGCTGTCCGAACCCGACCGGGAGGAACCTGCGAAGCCCGAGGACGACGGCCCCGGGTTCCTGGACGCGCTGAAGGGCGGCTGGGACGCGCTGGTGACGACCGTCCACTGGATCGCGGTGGTGCTGGGTGCGGTGGCGCCGTTCGCGGCCGTGCTCGCGGTGCTGTACGCGGTGTGGCGGTGGCTGGTCCGGCCCCGGTTGCGGAGGCGTTCCGGCCCTCGTCCGGCGACGCCCGAGGGAGACTGAACAGCCGCCCACCCGTAGCGTGTTCCCCATGGAACGACTTGTCGTCATCGGCGGCGACGCGGCGGGCATGTCCGCCGCGTCGCAGGCCCGCAGGCTGAAGGGCCCGCGCGAGCTGGAGATCGTCGCCTTCGAGCGCTCGCACTTCACCTCGTACTCCGCGTGCGGGATCCCCTACTGGGTCGGCGGCGATGTCACGGAGCGGGACGAGCTGATCGCGCGTACGCCCGAGGAGCACCGCGAGCGGGCCATCGACGTGCGGATGCGTACGGAGGTCACAGAGCTCGACATCGCGGGGCAGCGCGTCAGGTCCCGGGATCTGGAGTCGGGCGCCGAGTCGTGGACGGGCTACGACAAGCTCGTCCTCGCGACCGGCGCCCGGCCGGTGCGGCCCGCTCTGCCCGGTATCGACGCGCACGGGGTGCACGGGGTGCAGACCCTCGACGACGGCCAGGCGCTGCTGGACACGCTGCGGCGGACCCGGGGCCGGCGGGCGGTCGTCGTCGGCGCGGGCTACATCGGGGTGGAGATGGCCGAGGCGCTGCTCAAACGTGGCTTCGAGGTCACGGTGGTCAACCGGGGTGAGCAGCCGATGGCGACCCTCGACCCGGACATGGGCGCGCTGGTGCACGGCGCGATGGACGGCATGGGGATCGCGGTCGTCAACGGCGCCGAGGTCACCAAGATCCTGACCGGTCCGGACGGGAGGGTCCGCGCGGTCGCCACCGAGCGGGCCGAGTACCCGGCGGACGTGGTGGTGCTCGGCATCGGCGTGGAGCCGGAGACGACGCTCGCGGGCGCGGCCGGGCTGCCGCTCGGGGTGTACGGGGGGCTGCTCACCGATCTCGCCATGCGGGTACGGGGGTACGAGAACGTGTGGGCGGGCGGCGACTGTGTCGAGGTGCTGGACCTGGTCTCGGGCCGCGAACGCCATATCGCGCTCGGCACGCACGCCAACAAGCACGGCCAGGTCATCGGCTCGGGCGCGGGCGGCGGCTACGCGACCTTCCCGGGCGTCGTCGGTACGGCGGTGAGCAAGGTGTGCGACCTGGAGATCGCCCGGACCGGGCTGCGCGAGAAGGACGCCCGCGAGGTGGGGCTGCGGTACGTGACCGTGACCGTCGAGGCGACGAGCCGCGCGGGCTACTTCCCGGGCGCGGCGCCGATGACGGTGAAGATGCTCGCCGAGCGCCGTACGGGCCGGTTGCTGGGCGTCCAGATCGTCGGCCGTGAGGGTGCGGCGAAGCGGGTGGACATCGCGGCGGTCGCGCTGACGGCCGGGATGACGGTGGAGCGGATGACGGCCCTGGATCTGGGGTATGCCCCGCCGTTCTCGCCCGTGTGGGATCCGGTGCTGGTGGCGGCGCGGAAGGCGGTCGGGGCGGTGCGCGAGGCGGGTTAGTTTGTACGCTTATACGCCCCTGGGGGTTCGGCGGGTGAAGTCAGGCGTCCGGCAGAGTGATCCACGCTCGGGGGCGGCGCCCGGCGGGTCCTGAGCGGTTAACAGCCACTCGTGCTCAAGAACTCACTGCGCGCCCTGTGCGCCGCCTCACTCGTCATCGCTCCTGTCCTCATGGCCTCCCCGGCCCACGCCGTCGCCGTGTGCTCGGTCAACGGGGTGTCCCAGTCCGGGACGAACATCAACGGCACGGCCGGCAACGACATCATCGTCTGTTCCGCCGTGGACGTCGGCGACACCGTCAACGCGGGTGCGGGCGACGACAGGATCATCCTCAGCGGCAACGTCGAGGGCACCGTGAACGGCGGTTCCGGCCGGGATCTGATCGTCTCCAACGGGGTGGTGTGGCCCACCGGTGTCCTCGACGGGCAGGCCGGCAACGACGTCTTCGACCTCCGCGCCAACGTGGCCGGCCAGATCCTGGGCGGCGCCGACAGCGACACGGTCCGCCTCCCGCGGCGCATCGACACCAGCGGCCTGGTGGCCGGCCAGGCCGGCAACGACGTCATCGCGGTCAACCAGAACTTCGGCACTGTCGACGGAGGTGCCGGCTTCGACGCCTGCCTGGTCAACGACAACCAGGACACCGTCATCAACTGCAACCCCTGACAGCCGTACGGGTGCCCGCCGCCGTGCCGGAGTCGGCGCGGCGGCGGGCACCCGCATGTCAGATGTCAGCCGGGTCAGCGCGCGGTGCGCGTGTGCACGTACTCCACGAGGCGGGTCAGCGCGTCCGGGTCGGTCGTCGGCAGCACGCCGTGGCCGAGGTTGAAGACGTGGCCCTCCAGCCCCGCGGCCGCGTCCAGGACCTCCTGGGTCTTGGCCTCCACGGCCTCCTGGGTGGAGAACAGGACGGCCGGGTCCAGGTTGCCCTGGAGCGCCTTGCCGGGGCCGACGCGGCGGGCGGCCTCGTCGAGCGGTACGCGCCAGTCGACGCCGACGACATCCGCGCCGGCCTCGCCCATCAGGCCGAGCAGCTCGCCGGTGCCGACGCCGAAGTGGATGCGCGGGACGCCGTATTCCGCGACCGCGTCGAAGACCTTGGCCGAGGCGGGCATCACCGAACGCCGGTAGTCGGCGGGGGCCAGCGCGCCCACCCAGGAGTCGAAGAGCTGGACGGCCGAGGCACCCGCCTCGATCTGCACCTTGAGGAACGCCGAGGTGATCTCTGCGAGCCGGTCCAGCAGGTCGGCCCACAGCTGCGGGTCGCCGTACATGAGCGCCTTGGTGTGCTCGTGGTTGCGGGACGGGCCACCCTCGACGAGGTAGCTGGCGAGGGTGAAGGGCGCACCGGCGAAGCCGATGAGCGGGGTTTCGCCGAGCTCGCCGGTGAGCATGCCGATCGCCTCGGTGACGTACGCGACGTCGTCCGGGGTCAGCTCGCGCAGCCGCGCGAGGTCCTCCCGGCGGCGGATCGGCTCGGCGACGACCGGGCCGATGCCCGGCTTGATGTCGAGGTCGATGCCGATGGCCTTGAGCGGGACGACGATGTCGCTGAAGTAGATCGCGGCGTCGACCTTGTGGCGGCGTACGGGCTGCAGCGTGATCTCGGTGACGAGCTCGGGCCGCATGCACGACTCCAGCATCGGGATGCCTTCGCGCACCTTCAGGTACTCGGGCAGTGACCGCCCCGCCTGCCTCATGAACCAGACCGGGGTGTGCGGTACGGGCTCGCGTCGGCACGCCTTCAGGAAGGCGGAATCGTACGTCTTCGTCTGCTGGCCCGAAGGGCGGCGGTTGGCACTCACGCCCAGAATCTTCGCATGTGTGCGCAAGGAGCTTGCGCGCGCAGGGTGTCCTTCCCTGCGCGGGGCGCGCGTTCCGCCTACTCTTCCCCGCATGGCTGCGGCTCAGGGACATCTCTCCGATCATTCCGACGGCACCGGGGGCGGCGCGGACAGCGCGGAGCGGAACGCCGTCCCGCGCGCGTTCCGGCTCGCTGTCGAGGCACTGGGCGCGGCGCGGCTGCGACCGGAGATCGAGGTGGATCCGACCCGCCCGCCCCAGCGCCTCGCGCCGCACGCGTACGCCCTGGAGGCGGCGGTCGTCGACGGCGAGGAGGATCTCGCGGACGGCCGTCTCGTACTGCTGCACGACCCGTCGGGCCACGAGGCCTGGAAGGGCACCTTCCGGCTGGTGACGCTGGTCCGGGCGGAGCTGGAGCCGGAGATGGCAGCGGACCCGCTGCTGCCGGAGGTGTGCTGGTCCTGGCTGACCGGGGCGCTGGAGGCGCGGGGGCTGTCGTACGAGGAACCGAGCGGGACGGTCACCCGGGCGGGGTCTCACTACTTCGGAGGACTCGCGGACCGGCGTCCCGCGACGCAGATCGAGATCCGGGCCTCGTGGACGCCCCGGGAAGGGCGGGACGGGGCGCCGGACACGGCCGCGCATCTCGCGGCCTGGTGCGATCTGCTGTGCCAGGTGGCGGGTCTGCCGCCGTCGGGTGCGGACTCCGGGGCGGGCTCGGGCACGCATACGGGTTCGGGGGCGGGTGTCGTCTCGCTGCCTCAGCGGCGGGGGCCGCAGGCGCCGTAGCGACGGGTTCTACGGGGCGGTACGGGCCGACGGGGCGGGCCGACGGGCGGCGCGGGCAGGGCAGGGCAGGGCGGTACGGGCCGACGGGCTGCGCGGGCGGGCGAGGTGGCACGGACAGGACGGGCCGCGTCGCGGGCTGTCGAGAGGGCGCGGTCCGGGGTGAGCCACGGGTTCGAGTTCATGGTTTCAGCCGTGGGTTTGCGCCATGGGTTCAGACGGGCGCACTCATAAGATGATCGATCACGCGTCCGAATTGCCGGAAATGTTACTCACCAAATCGTGATCTTTCTCTAAAGGCGGGCGGGTTTGCTGCCGAAGAGGTGGTGACCCTTCAAGCACGGTTCGCCCCGGCTTCATCCCCGAGCCGGCTCCGTCCCGCATCCTTCTCAGGAGGCCTGGTGTCCGTTCTTCTCGAGCAGCCCGCAAGCCTGGTCGCCTACCGCCCGAACAAGCCGACGGCCATGGTCGTCGTGGCCGACCCGCGCGTCCGCTCCACCGTCACCCGCCACCTGTGGGCCCTCGGAGTACGTGACGTCATCGAGGCGTCGTCCATCGCGGAGGCCCGCCCCCGCGTCGGCAACCCGCGCGACATCTGCGTGGCCGACGTCCACCTGCCCGACGGTTCCGGGCTGACCCTGCTGTCCGAGACCCGCGCGGCGGGATGGCCCAACGGTCTCGCCCTCTCCGCGGCCGACGACATCGGCGCGGTCCGCAACGCGCTGGCGGGCGGGGTCAAGGGCTATGTCGTCACCGGTACGCGCACGAACCTCGGCCACCCCACCCGCCCCGGCGCCGCCCCCATCGGCTCGGCAGCCGCCCGGATGCACCGCCGTCCCCCCGGCGCCCCGAGCCATCCGGGCGGCTACCGCGAGCTCTCCGGCCGCGAGGTGGAGGTGCTCAGGCTCGTCGCCGAGGGCCAGTCGAACAAGGCGATCGGGGTCTCGATGGGCCTGTCCGCGCTGACCGTGAAGAGCCACCTCGCCCGGATCGCGCGCAAGCTCGGCACGGGCGACCGGGCCGGGATGGTCGCGGTGGCACTGCGTACCGGAATCATCCACTGACCGCTTCGCACGAGGTACGCACCTGTCGACGGAACGTTCCGTCGACAGGTGCCTTCCGTTCACAGATACCCTTGACAGGTGACCGACGCCCAAGAGACCGCAGCCGAGCCAGACCTGCGAACCCCCGGGGGCGGCCCCCCGGACGACGTCGAACCGGCGCCGATCCCCTTGCTGGAGCCGCGCGAGGGCATTCCTCCGGTGGTATCCACCCCTGAGGCCCTCGCCTCGGTGCTGGCCGCCTTCGCCGCCGGCAGCGGCCCCGTGGCCGTGGACGCCGAGCGGGCCTCCGGCTACCGGTACGGGCAGCGGGCGTATCTCGTACAGCTGCGCCGCGAGGGCGCGGGCACCGCGCTGATCGACCCCGTCGGCTGCCCCGATCTGTCCGGGCTCGGCGAGGTACTCGCCGGCACCGAGTGGATCCTGCACGCGGCCACCCAGGACCTGCCCTGCCTGCGCGAAATAGGCATGGTGCCGAGCGCGCTGTTCGACACCGAGCTGGCCGGGCGCCTCGCGGGATTCCCCCGGGTGGGTCTGGGCGCGATGGTCGAGTCGGTCCTCGGCTACGCGCTGGAGAAGGGCCACTCGGCGGTGGACTGGTCGACCCGGCCCCTGCCGGAGCCGTGGCTGCGGTACGCGGCGCTGGACGTGGAGCTGCTCGTCGACCTGCGGGACGCGCTGGAGAAGGAGCTGGACCGGCAGGGGAAGCTGGAGTGGGCGCGGCAGGAGTTCGACGCGATCGCGTCCGCCCCGCCCGCGCCGCCGCGCAAGGATCCGTGGCGGCGTACGTCGGGCATGCACAAGGTGCGGCGGCGGCGGCAGATGGCGGTCGTCCGGGAGCTGTGGACCGCGCGCGACGGCGTGGCGCAGCGGCGGGACGTGTCGCCCGGAAAGGTGCTCGGCGACGCGGCGATCGTCGAGGCGGCGCTGGCGCTTCCGGTGAACGTGCACGCGCTGACCGCGCTGCCCGGGTTCGGGCACCGGATGGGGCGGCGACAGCTGGAGCAGTGGCAGGCGGCCGTGGACCGGGCGCGGGCGCTCCCGGACGCGGAGCTGCCGCAGCCGGGGCAGCCGGTGGCGGGACCGCCGCCGCCCCGCTCCTGGGCGGACAAGGACCCGGCGGCGGCGGCCCGGCTGTCGGCGGCCCGCGCCTCGGTCTCGGAGCTCGCGGAGCGGTTGAACCTCCCGCAGGAGAACCTGATCACTCCGGACACGGTGCGGCGTGTGTGCTGGGAGCCGCCGAAGGAGGGGACCTCCGAGGCGGTCGCGGCCGCCCTGGCGGCGCTGGGCGCCCGCGCCTGGCAGATCGAGCAGGTGACCCCCCTGCTGACCCGGGCCCTCACCGCGACGGCCTGACGCTTCCGAACGCCCCCGGCACGGTCCGGGGGCGTTGCGCGTGGGCGGGTGGGCGCGAGGGCGCCTGCGGGGGGCTTCTTTCCCCTACCGGCCCTTCCCGGAACTGGGGCTCTGCCCCAGCCCCCGTTTGCGGGGCTCCGCCCCCGGACTCCCGCTCCTCAAACGCCGGAGGGGCTCAGAATGAGCCCGTGCTGTCCCCCACGCGGCGGAGCCGCAATTCGACACTACGGGAAGGGGCGGGTAGGGGAACAACCCCGCCGCAGGCGCCCCGCCCGTGTGACGTTCGCCGCTACCACCCCAGGGACTGGGCAACATGGTTACCCACAAGTAGCATGAGGGAAGCAAGCGCGCGCTTAGCCGTGCGCCCGCAGCAGTGCCATCCCGCACCCTGGAGGAGAGCCATCGTGCCTCGTACCGTCAGGGACGTCGTCTTCGTCGACGGCGTCCGCACCCCGTTCGGCAAGGCGGGCCCGAAGGGCATCTACCACGAGACCCGCGCCGACGATCTCGTCGTGAAGGCGATCCGGGAGCTGCTGCGCCGCAACCCCGGCCTCGACCCGGCGAAGATCGACGAGGTCGCCATCGCCGCCACGACGCAGATCGGCGACCAGGGTCTGACCATCGGCCGGACCGCCGGCATCCTCGCGGGCCTGCCGCAGTCCGTCCCCGGGTACTCCATCGACCGCATGTGCGCCGGTGCGCTGACCGCCGTGACCTCGGTCGCCGGCAGCGTCGCCTTCGGGGCGTACGACATCGCCGTGGCCGGTGGCGTCGAGCACATGGGCCGCCACCCGATGGGCGAGGGCGTCGACCCGAACCCGCGCTTCGTGTCGGAGAAGCTCGTCGACGAGTCCGCCCTCTTCATGGGCATGACCGCCGAGAACCTGCACGACCGCTACCCGACCATCACCAAGCAGCGCGCCGACGAGTACGCCGTGCGCTCGCAGGAGAAGGCCGCCAAGGCGTACGCCGACGGCAAGATCCAGCAGGACCTGGTGCCGATCTCCGTCCGCCGCACCAACGCCGACGCCGGCGAGACGGGCTGGGGCCTGGTCACCGCCGACGAGCCGATGCGCCCGGGTACGACCCTGGAGAACCTCTCCGGTCTGAAGACGCCGTTCCGCGTCCACGGCCGCGTCACCGCCGGTAACGCCGCGGGCCTGAACGACGGCGCCACCGCCTCGCTCATCGCCTCCGAGGACTTCGCCCGCGAGAACAACCTCCCGGTCAAGATGCGCCTGGTCTCCTACGCCTTCGCCGGCGTCGAGCCCGAGGTCATGGGCTACGGCCCGATCCCGGCCACCGAGAAGGCCCTCGCCCAGGCGGGTCTGTCCATCGAGGACATCGGCCTGTTCGAGATCAACGAGGCGTTCGCCGTCCAGGTCCTCGCGTTCCTGGAGCACTACGGCATCGCCGACGACGACGCCCGCGTCAACCAGTACGGCGGCGCCATCGCCTTCGGTCACCCGCTGGCCTCCTCCGGCGTCCGCCTGATGACCCAGCTGGCCCGCCAGTTCGAGGAGCAGCCGCACGTCCGCTACGGCCTGACCACCATGTGCGTCGGCTTCGGCATGGGCGCCACGGTCGTCTGGGAGAACCCGCACTTCGACACCAAGGGAGACTCCAAGTGAGCACCACCGCAGAGCTCCTGAAGGGCGCGGCCGAGCTGTTCCCCGACGAGGTCGTCACCCAGGCGCACGTCCGCCACCTCGACCTGCCGTTGGGCGCCGGGCGCTTCGCGCTGATCACGCTGGACAACGGCTTCGACCACACCAAGCCGACCACCTTCGGCCCGCAGTCCCTCGCCAACCTGAACGCGGCGATCGACCAGGTCGAGCAGGAGGCCACGGCCGGCACCATCGTCGGCGCGGGCCTGACCGGCAAGCCGTTCATCTTCGCGGTCGGCGCCGACCTCAAGGGCGTCGAGCTGCTGAAGAAGCACGACGAGGCCCTGGCCATCGGCAAGGGCGGCCACGACGTCTTCAAGCGTCTGTCCGCGCTGGCCGTCCCCACCTTCGCGTACTACAACGGCGCGGCGATGGGCGGCGGCGTCGAGGTCGGGCTGCACTGCTCGTACCGGACCGTGTCGAAGGCCCTTCCGGCCTTCTCGCTCCCCGAGGTCTTCCTCGGGCTGGTCCCGGGCTGGGGCGGCTGCGCGATCCTGCCGAACCTGATCGGTGCGGACAAGGCCGTCTCGGTCATCATCGAGAACTCGCTCAACCAGAACAAGCAGCTCAAGGGCGCGCAGGTCTTCGAGCTCGGCATCGCCGACGCGATCTTCGAGGGCGCCGACTTCCTGGAGCAGTCGCTGATCTGGACGGCGTCCGTCCTCAAGGGCGAGACCGTCGTCGAGCGCGCCGAGATCGACCGCGGTGAGGCCTGGGACCAGGCTGTCGCGCGCGGCCGGTTCATCGCCGACTCCAAGGTGCACGGCGCGGCCCCGGCCGCGTACCGCGCCCTCGACATCATCGCGGCGGCCAAGGACGGCGACCTCCAGAAGGGCTTCGACGCCGAGGACGTCGCGCTCGCCGACCTCATCATGGGCGGCGAACTGCGCTCCGGCATCTACGCGTTCAACCTGGTGCAGAAGCGCGCCAAGCGTCCCGCCGGTGCCCCGGACAAGAACCTGGCCCGCCCGGTCACCAAGGTCGGTGTCGTCGGCGCCGGTCTGATGGCCTCGCAGCTGGCGCTGCTGTTCCTGCGGCGCCTGGAGGTTCCGGTCGTCCTCACGGACATCGACCAGGAGCGCGTCGACAAGGGTGTGGGCTACGTCCACGCCGAGATCGAGAAGCTGCTGGGCAAGGGCCGGATCAACCAGGACAAGGCCAACCGCCTCAAGGCCCTGGTGACCGGTGTCCTGGACAAGGCCGAGGGCTTCGCGGACGCGGACTTCATCATCGAGGCCGTGTTCGAGGAGATGTCCGTCAAGCAGAAGGTGTTCGCGGAGGTCGAGGCCGTCGCCCCGGCGCACGCGATCCTCGCCACCAACACCTCCTCGCTGTCGGTCAGCGAGATGGCGTCGAAGCTCCAGCACCCGGAGCGCGTGGTCGGCTTCCACTTCTTCAACCCGGTCGCGATCCTCCCGCTCCTGGAGATCGTCCGCGGTGAGCAGACGGACGACGCCTCGCTCGCCACCGCGTTCGGTGTCGCGAAGAAGCTGAAGAAGACCGCGGTCCTCACCAAGGACGCCCCGGCGTTCGTCGTGAACCGCATCCTGACCCGCTTCATGGGCGAGATCCAGAACGTCATCGACGAGGGCACCCCGGTCGTCACCGCCGAGAAGGCGATCGAGCCGCTCGGCCTGCCGATGTCCCCGCTGGTGCTGCTGGAGCTGGTCGGACCGGCCATCGGTCTGCACGTCTCCGAGACCCTGAACCGCGCCTTCCCGGAGCGCTTCACGGTCTCCCCCAACCTGAAGGCGGTCGTCGAGGCCGGCAAGCGCGGCTTCTACGTCTACGACTCCGGCAAGCCGGAGCTGGACCCCGAGGTTGCCGCGCTCCTGGTCCAGGGCGACTCCGTCCTGACGGAGGAGCAGGTCCGCGCCCGCGTCCTGGACGCGGTGGCGCAGGAGATCGGTCTGATGCTGGAGGAGGGTGTCGTCGCCGAGGCGCAGGACATCGACCTCTGCCTGATCACGGGCGCGGGCTGGCCCTTCCACCTGGGCGGCATCACGCCGTACCTGGACCGCGAGGGCGTGAGCGAGCGCGTGAACGGGAAGAAGTTCCTGGCGCAGGGCGTGGCGAGCGTCCCGGCGTAAGGCTTGCAGCACGGCGAACGGGCCGTACGGGAGAGATCCCGTACGGCCCGTTCCGCGTGCCGGGGGCAGGCACCGCACTCCCGCGAGTCCGCCACAGGGCCGGATCAGCGTGCCAGGTGGTCCAGGAACGTGGTGATGAGCTTGAGCCATTCGTCGGGGCGTTCGGCGAACGGCAGGTGGCCGGTCGGAATCTCGACGAGTTCGGCGCCGGGGAGGGCGTCGGCCACTTCGCGGTGCAGATCGGGTGTGACCAGGAGGTCTTCGGCCGTGGAGATCACCAGGGTCGGCACGGTGACGAGGGGGAGGTCCTCGCGGACCTCGACGCGGGCGACGAGGTCGGCGTGTTCGGCAGATCCCGACGGGAGGGTCTGGGCGGTGGCCTGCACCAGGGCGTCGAGATCATCGCCTGGGACTGCTTCCAGTACTGAGGCGCCGAGCGCCAGGGGTACGAGGAACTGCGCCAGCGCCGCGTGGGCGCCGGAGGCGTGGAGGTCCCGCCAGTGTTCGGCGTTCAAGCGCAGGCGTGCGCTGGACCGGGCGAACGGGGCGGTCAGCACCAGGGCCGTGACGCGCGCGGGGTGGCGGGCGGCGGCACGGATCGCGACGGCGGTGCCCAGGGAGTAGCCGACGACCGCAAAGGTCTCCAGGCCTTCGGCGACCGCGGCGGCCACAAGCTGGTCGGCCAGTTCGTCCAGGTCGAGGGGCGTGAGCGAACGCGGGGTGCCGCCGGCGCCAGGGAAGTCGACACCGACGACCGTGCGGCCGACGGTGAGCCCGTCGAGGACCGGTCCGTAGTTGGCCGCGATGCTTCCACCGGCGCCGTGGGCGAGCAACAGTCCGGGACCCGTGCCATGGACGCTGCGGGCGAAGACGGGCTCGGGCAGGGTGATTTCAGGCATGGGAGTCCCTTCAAGAGTTTTGTAGCGGTCACTAAGAATCTGACCGTACCAGGTTTCTTAGCGGACGCTATAAAATGGGTCCATGACGAAGACTGGAGGCCGCCCGAGGGGCTTCGACCGCGACGCCGCCCTGGAACGGGCGCTGACCGAGTTCTGGCAGTACGGGTACGAGGCCACCTCGATCGCCTCGCTGACCTCGGCGATGGGCATCAATCCGCCCAGCCTGTACGGGGCCTTCGGGGACAAGCGGAAGCTCTTCACCGAAGCGGTACGGCACTACGGGCAGACCTACGGCGCGTTCGGCGGCCGCGCCCTGGCGGAGGAGGAAACGGCCCATGCCGCGGTACGCCGACTGCTCCATGAAGCCGCACAGGAATACACCGATCCCGGCCACCCGCCCGGCTGCATGGTCATCACCGCCGCGACGAACTGCACGCCGGCGGCCGAGGACGTCAAGGCCGAACTGCGCACCCTGCGCGAGGCGAGCAAACACGCCATCCGCGAGAAGATCCTTGCCGACCAGCGCGCCGGACACCTGGCCGCCTCCGTCGACGCGGCCGCGCTCGCGATGTTCTACGCGGCCGCACTGCAAGGCATGTCCACCCAGGCCTGCGACGGCGCCGGCCGAAGCGACCTGGAACGACTCGCCGATATCGCCATGACCGCCTGGCCGTCATAACGCCGCACGTCGCGATGCCCGTCGCCGCGCAGTGTGACCGCGGGTCCGGGCACGGCGCGGATCACGCGGCCGACCTCTCGGAGTGGTGAGGGCGGCCTTCTTACGCGCCCCCGAGCGCAGCCGCCTCAGCTCATCAGGCGCGGGGGTCCGGGGGCGGAGCCCCCGCAACGGGGTCTGGGGCGCAGCCCCGGTCGTGGGCAGGGGCGGGGCGGAGAGAAGAGCCCGTCCCAGGCCGTGTCTGACAAATACCGCCGTCCGCCCGCAGGGCGCCAGGCGGGATTTGTCAGACACGGCCTAGGCCCGTGGGCGCCGGTGCCGAAGCCGGTGCCCACGCCGACGGACCCGCCCGAGCCGACCCGGCCCCGGGTCAGAGCGTCGTCCACGCCTCCATCGCCAGGCCCGACTCGGCCTTCTGGCGGGTCACCCGCAGCGTGCCGTCCGCCGCCATTGCGGCCAGCACCACACGCCCGGTCGCGTCGAGCGCGAGGGACGGGGCGCCGACGCAGGGCTCACCCGTCGGGGTCCAGTCCGCACCCGCCGACTCGTCCTCGGTCGGGTACGCGGCCAGCGCCGGGCGCCCGTCCGGACCGAGCTGCGCCATGATCGTGCAGTCGTGGCCGTCGACCGGCGTGCGCAGCAGCGCGATGGGCCCCTTGCCGCCGGTGCCGCCCAGGGCGACCGGCGCGGCCATCCCCTCGCGCCAGGCGTGCACGGTGCCGGTGCCGGCCTCGCGCCAGTAGTGCGTCAGCCGTTCACGGCCGGTGCGCTCGGCGCTCAGCGAGCCGGGCTCGACGGACGCCTCGATGTCGTCGGCGCGCTCGAACGGCGCTCCGAGGGCGTCGTGGACCCAGCGCAGGACCCGGTCCGGCGTCGCGGCGACGATCTCCGTGAGACCGGTGTCGAGGAGGTGGGCGCTCGGCAGCCCCTGGACGTCGTTGCCCTTGAGGTCGGCCCACGAGCCCCAGCGGCCGTTCAGCGACTGGGGGCGGTGGGTGACGCCGCCGTCGGCGTTCCGTATGAACACGTGCAGGGCGCCCCGGGGGTCGACCAGCGCCGAGGGGAGGCCGATGCGCCCGGCCCGCTCCTTGTCCGTCGGATACGGGGTGCCCATCGGGTGCCACTGCCGCATGGGGCGCCCGGACTGGTACTGCATCGTCGTCGTCAGCTCGCCGGCGCACATACCGGTGAGGTGCACATAGCCGTCGGCCCCCTGCGCGAGGGCGAGGTAGGGCCGCAGACCGGGGACGGGGAAGAACTGGGGTCCCTGCCAGTCGGGCCCGCCCGGCAGCCGCTCCGTCCAGCGCAGGACGCCCTCGGCGGTCGGCGCGTAGGCGGTGAGCCGGCCGTCCTTGCCCCGCAGCAGCCAGCCGGTGGTGGGGGGCAGCGAGGGGTCCGCGGGGAGCGTGGGAGTCACCTGGTCCGAGCGACGCGGCCGCTTTCCGGTCGTCCCGGCCTCGTCCGTCCGACGCTTCGACCTCCGCGCAGACCGCAATGCCATGGCCCGTTGCCCACCTTCCCCGAGCGCCATGCAAGCGCTTGATTTACGTGACGATAACACTTGCCGAATCTCGCGATCCGTTTGCCCGCAGCCCTCTCTATGACACCCTCCTGACATGCGGATTCTCTTGATCGTCGATGCCGCGAACGTCGTCGGATCGGTGCCTGACGGCTGGTGGCGCGACCGCTTCGGCGCCACCCTACGGCTACGTGACGGACTCGTCACGTTCGCCCGCGAAGGCATTCCCGGCCACCCGGGTCCGGCCGAGGTCGTGCTGGTCGTCGAGGGGCGGGCGCGGGGCGTGGAGTCGCTGCCGGAGGTACGGGTCGAGTCCGCTCCGGGCAGCGGCGACGACCACATCGTGGAGCTCGTGCGGGCGGCGCCCGACCGTATCCGCGTCGTCGTGACGGCCGACCGCGGGCTGCGCGAGCGGGTCGAGGAGCTGGGGGCGGAATGCGCCGGGCCGCGTATGGTACGCCGGCCTCCCGGTGAGCACGGGCACGATCGTACGTAGGAGCCCCGCACATCCCGCCGTAGCGCGATGTGCGGGGCCCGGATCGTACGGGGACCGGATCCTGTGGAGACGGACGGCGTACGGGGACTGGTCAGGCGGATGTGTCGGACCGGCGGTGGAGACGGCTGTGCGAGCGTCCGTACAGGAAGTACACGACGACGCCGATCGCCATCCAGATGGCGAAGCGGATCCAGGTCTCGGCCGGGAGGTTGAGCATCAGCCACACCGTCGCGGCGATCGACAGGATCGGGATCAGCGGCACCCAGGGGGTGCGGAAGGCGCGGTGCAGATCGGGGCGGGTGCGGCGCAGGATGATGACGCCGAGGGCGACGACGACGAACGCGAAGAGCGTGCCGATGTTCACCAGGGTCGCCAGCTCGTTGATGCTGGTGAAGCCCGCGACGATGGCGATGACCACGCCGAGCAGGATGGTCGGGCGGTACGGGGTGCCGAAGCGCGGGTGGGTGATGGAGAAGAAGCGCGGCAGCAGTCCGTCGCGGCTCATCGCGAAGAACACCCGGGTCTGGCCGAGCAGCAGGATCATGCAGACGGTCGTGAGGCCGACGGCGGCCCCGAAGCTGATCACGCCCGCGTAGAAGGGGTGCCCGACGGCTTTGAACGCGTCGGCGAGCGGGGCGCTCACGGACAGCTCGCTGTAGTGCTGCATACCGGTCACGACGAGGGAGACGGCGACGTAGAGCACGGTGCAGATGAGGAGGGAGCCGAGGATGCCGCGGGGCATGTCGCGCTGCGGGAGCTTGGTCTCCTCGGCGGCGGTGGCGACGACGTCGAAGCCGATGAAGGCGAAGAAGACGACGCCGGCGGCGGTGAAGATGCCCATGACGCCGAAGTCGGTTGGCGTGAAACCGAACAGCACCTGCACCAGTGGGGCGTCGAGGCCGCCGCCCGCCGCCTGGGGCCGCGCGGGCGGGATGAAGGGCTGGTAGTTGGCGCCCTTGACGAAGAAGAGACCCGCGATGATCACGATCATGACGACGGTCACCTTGATGGCGACGACGACCGCGGTGATCCGGGCGGACAGCTTCACGCCGATGACCAGGACGACGGTCAGCAGCAGGACGAGGACGAAGGCCAGCACGTCGAAGGTGCCGCCGGGCACGTCGGGTCCGGACAGCGCGGCGGGCATGTCCCAGCCGACATTGGCCATCAGGGAGCGTACGTAGCCGGACCAGCCGACCGCGACGACCGCCGTGCCGAGCGCGAATTCCAGGACGAGGTCCCAGCCGATGATCCAGGCGGTCAGCTCGCCGAGAGAGGCGTACGAGAACGTGTACGCGGACCCCGCGACCGGGACGGTGGAGGCGAACTCGGCGTAGCAGAGCGCGGCCAGCGCGCAGACGACGCCGGCGGCGACGAAGGCGAGCGCGGTGGCAGGCCCCGCGGTCTCCTTGGCCACCTTGCCCGTGAGCACGAAGATGCCGGTGCCGATGATGACACCGACGCCGAAGACCGTCAGGTCCCAGGCGGAGAGGGTCTTCTTGAGTGCGTGCTCGGGCTCCTCGGTGTCCAGGATCGACTGCTCGACCGTCTTGGTCCGGAACAACCCGGACGACTGTGACTGCTGGCCCGTACTCACCGGCGTACCTCCGTACCCATCGGCCTCTGAGGGCCTGTCTTTCGGATCGTGCCGGGCTGATCCCAAAGGTGCCCTAGCCCCATGATCGAGAGGGGTGGGTCAACGTGCCCGTCGAGGGAGCGCGATTCACACGAAAGGGCCGGTCGGGCACCCATGCGGGTGGTCCGACCGGCCCAATGCCGTGGAGGCGGTTACGTCAGTCGCGCGCGGGCTCGGGTGCCTCGGCGGGGTCGCCGTCGAGGCGGCCGTCGAGCCGGGAGACCAGTCCGGTGACCTGGCGGGCGATGTCCGGGGCGGTCAGCCCGATCTCGGCCATGACCTCCTTGCGGGAGGCGTGGTCGAGGAAGCGCGGCGGGATGCCGAAGTCGCGCAGCGGTACGTCGACGCCCTGGTCGCGCAGCGCCTGGGAGACGGCGGAGCCGACGCCGCCGACGCGGCTGTTGTCCTCGACGGTGACGACGACGCGGTGCTGGTCGGCGAGCGGGGCGAGCTGCTCGTCCACGGGCTTGACCCAGCGGGGGTCGACGACGGTGGTGGAGATGCCCTGCTTGTCGAGGAGGTCCGCGATCTCCAGGCACATGGGGGCGAGCGCGCCCACGGACACGAGGAGGACGTCGGGCCGGTCGGTGCCGGGCTCCCGCAGGACGTCCATGCCGCCGACGCGGCGGACGGCCGGGACGGCGGGGCCGACGACGCCCTTGCTGTAGCGGACGACGGTCGGGGCGTCCTTGACGTCCACGGCCTCGCGGAGCTGGGCGCGCAGCTGCTCGGCGTCGCGCGGGGCGGCCATCCGCAGGGTCGGGACGACCTGGAGGATCGACATGTCCCACATGCCGTTGTGCGAGGCGCCGTCGTCGCCGGTGACACCGGCCCGGTCGAGGACGAAGGTGACTCCGCACTTGTGCAGGGCCACGTCCATCAGGACCTGGTCGAAGGCGCGGTTGAGGAAGGTCGCGTAGACGGCGAAGACGGGGTGGAGCCCGCCGGTGGCCAGGCCCGCGGCGGAGGTCGCGGCGTGCTGCTCGGCGATGCCGACGTCGTACACCCGGTCGGGGAAGGTCTCGGCGAACTTCTTCAGGCCGACGGGCTGGAGCATCGCCGCCGTGATCGCGACGATGTCCTTGCGGTCCTTGCCGAGCTTGACCATCTCGTCGCCGAAGACGGAGGTCCAGCTCGCGGCGGCGGTCTTGACGGGCAGGCCGGTGTCCGGGTGGATCGGCCCGATGCCGTGGAAACGGTCGGCCTCGTCCTGCTCCGCGTGCTGGTAGCCGCGGCCCTTCTCGGTGAGGCAGTGCACGATGACCGGGCCGCCGAAGCGCTTGGCGCGGGTCAGCGCGGACTCCAGGGCCTCGATGTCGTGGCCGTCGATGGGCCCGACGTACTTCAGGCCGAGGTCCTCGAACATGCCCTGCGGGGCGATGAAGTCCTTGAGGCCCTTCTTGGCGCCGTGCAGGGTCTCGAAGAGCGGCTTGCCGACGACCGGGGTGCGCTCCAGGATCTCCTTGCCGCGGGCGAGGAAGCGCTCGTAGCCGTCGGTGGTGCGCAGCGTCGCCAGGTGGTTCGCGAGGCCGCCGATGGTGGGGCCGTACGAGCGCTCGTTGTCGTTGACGACGATGACGAGGGGGCGGTCCTTGGCGTCGGCGATGTTGTTGAGCGCCTCCCAGGCCATGCCGCCGGTGAGCGCTCCGTCGCCGATGACGGCGACGACGTGGTCGTCCTTCTTCAGCACCTCGTTGGCCTTGGCGAGGCCGTCGGCCCAGCCGAGGACCGTGGAGGCGTGCGAGTTCTCGATGACGTCGTGCGCGGACTCGGCTCGCGAGGGGTAGCCGGACAGTCCGCCCTTGGCACGCAGGTTCGAGAAGTCCTGGCGGCCGGTGAGCAGCTTGTGGACGTAGGCCTGGTGGCCCGTGTCGAAGAGGACCTTGTCCTTCGGGGAGTCGAAGACACGGTGCAGGGCAATGGTCAGCTCGACCACACCGAGGTTGGGGCCGAGGTGGCCGCCGGTCTTGGAGACGGCGTCCACGAGAAAGGTCCGGATCTCTGCAGCCAGCTGGTCGAGCTGCTCCGGGCTCAGCCGGTCCAGATCGCGCGGTCCTTTGATACGGGTAAGCAATGTCACCCGTGCCTCCTTGCGTATGAGCCTGGTCGAGCTTGCCGATCTGCCGAGTCTAATGTTCCGATCACGGCCGCGTTCATCGGGCGGGGGTTGTGCTCATCACCCATGGGGGTGACACCGTGGAGCACGCACTGTGCCCGGCACCGGTTCCGGTGCCGGGCACAGTGTGCGGAAGATTACGCGCGGCCCGCGGTCTTCTGCGTGCGGCGGGAGACCGAGTCGAGGACCACGGCGCCGAGCAGCACCGCGCCGGTGATCATGTACTGCATGGACTGGCTGGAGCTGCCGTTCATGTACAGGCCCGTGATGATCGACTGGATCACCAGGATGCCCAGCAGGGCCGACCAGGGCGTGCCCCGCCCGCCGAAGAGGCTGGTGCCGCCGATGACGGCGGCCGCGATGACCAGCGGCAGGGTGTTGCCGCCGCCGAGGGTGCTGTCCGCGACGCCGGACTGCGAGGCGATGAACAGGCCTCCGAGGCCGGCGAGGAAGCCGGAGATGGTGAACACCGAGATCCGGATCCAGGCGACGTTGATGCCGGCCCGGCGGGCCGCCTCGATGCCGCCGCCGACCGCGAAGATCTGCCGGCCGTAGTTCGTACGACGGAGCACGAAGCCGGCGAGGACGATCACCGCGACGAAGACCGTGATGCCCAGGGGCAGCCCGCGCGACTGGTTGAGCACCCAGGCTCCGGTGTAGAGGAGCACGGCGAGGACGGCGGTGCGCAGCACGACCTCGCTGAGCGGGCGGTGCGGCAAGTCGACGGCCCGGCGGCGGGAGCGCTCGCGCAGGGAGGTGAGGGCGAAGCCTGCGACCCCGACCGTCGCCAGGCCGTAGGCGAAGGCGATGTCCTCGAAGTAGAAGTTGTTCAGGTTGTACACGACACCGTCGGAGAGGTTGTTCAGGCTCAGGGTGTTGCCGAGGACCTTCAGCTGCAGGCCCTGCCAGCCCAGCATGCCGGCCAGCGTGACCACGAACGCGGGCACGCCGATCTTGGCGAAGAAGAAGCCGTGCAGCGCGCCGATCGCGGCGGCGGCGGCGAGGCCGAGCAACACGGCCAGCCCCTCGTTCACACCCTGTTTGATGGCGAGGACGGCGGAGATCGCGGCGGTGACACCGGCGACGGAGCCGACGGACAGGTCGATCTCGCCGAGCAGCAGGACGAAGACGATGCCCACGGAGATGAGACCCGGGCCGACGATGTACTGCGCGATGTTGGTGAGGTTGTCCGGGGCGAGGAAGCGCCCGGTGGTGAACTCGAAGATCGCCCAGATGATGATGAGGCCGCATACGACGGGGACGGCGCCGAGCTCACCTCCGCGCATCTTGCGCTTGAACTCGGTCAGATAGCCGGCGAAGCCCTCCTCACGCACGAGCAGGCGCGGGTCGACGGCGGGGATGGCGCCCGGGGCGGCGGCGGAACCGTTCGTGCCGTCGGCCGGGATGCCGGCCTCGTCGGTACTCGAAGCCGTCCCGGGCTTCGTGGCCGTCTCGCTCCGCACAGCCTGCTCTGCCTGCGCTGTCTGCGCTGTCTTTTCGAGCTCGCTCACTTCGCTGCCTCCGCGGTGCGCGCCTTGCGACGGGTCACGGCGTTGTCCGTGGCGCCGGTGATCGCGGCGATGATCTCTTCCTGGGTGGTGTCCTGGACGCTGAAGACCCCGTTGTTGCGCCCGAGGCGCAGCACGGCCACCTCGTCGGCGACGGCCTTGACGTCGGCCATGTTGTGACTGATGAGGATCACCGCGAGGCCGCGCTCACGCAGCCGCTCGACCAGGTCGAGCACCTGTGCGGTCTGCTCGACGCCGAGGGCGGCGGTGGGCTCGTCGAGGATCACCAGCTTGGGGTCGCCGACCAGGGCGCGGGCGATGGCCACGACCTGGCGCTGACCGCCGGAGAGCGAGGCGATCGGGATGCGGACGCTGGGGATGCGGATGGACAGGGTGTCGAGGAGCTCCTTGGCGCGCTTCTCCATGGCCACCTCGTCGAGGACCTTCGCCCGGCCGAGTTCGCGGCCGAGGAACAGGTTGGCCACGACGTCCAGGTTGTCGCAGAGCGCGAGGTCCTGGTAGACGGTGGCGATACCGAGGTCCTGGGCGTCGTGCGGGCGCCCGATGGAGACGGTGCGGCCGTCCCACTCGATGACGCCGTCGTCGACGGGGTGGACTCCGGCGATCGTCTTGACCAGCGTCGACTTACCGGCACCGTTGTCGCCGACCAGGGCGACCACCTGGCCGGCGTGGACCTCCAGATCGACGTCGGTGAGCGCCTGTACAGCGCCGAAGCGCTTGGAGACGCCGCGCAACGCCAGTACGGGCGCAGCGGACATGTGAACCATCTCCCTCGGCTCGTGCCCGTGCGTGCGGTGCGCGGGACGGCCGGATGAAATCGTGCGGTGGATCGTGCGTGATGAGGGGTGGCCGGGTGCCGGGGCACGGGCCGCGGCCCGGCCGGCGCGTGAAGCGCCGACTGGGATGGCGTGTGGCCGCCATGACGTCACCGATGGCGCACCCGGCCCCGGCGGCGGGGCCGGAGAGGGGCCGGGGTGCACCGGTGCGGGTCCGCTACTTGATGCCCGCCTCGGCGCAGGCCTTGGCGAACTCGGGGGTGCAGATCTCGCTCACCTTGTAGAGCTGGTCCTTGACGACCGTGTTCGCGATGTCCTTCTTGGTGATGACCTGGGCGTCGATCAGCGCGGCCGGGATGCCCTTGGTGCTGGGGCTGTCGATCTTCTTGGTGGCCAGGGAGTCGATCTTCTCGCCCTTGAGCAGCTTGACCGCGACCTCGGCGGTCAGCTCGGCCTCGGGCTTGTACGGCTTGTAGATGCTGAAGGCCTGAGTGCCCTTCAGGATCCGCTGGATACCGGCGAGTTCCGCGTCCTGGCCGCCGACCGGTATGCCCTTGACGCCGGCCGACTCGAGGGCGGCGATGATGCCGCCGGCCATGCCGTCGTTGGCGGAGTAGACGGCGTCGAAGCCGTCCTTGCCGAGCTGGGTGATGGCGGTGCCCATCTTCTGGCCCGCGACGGCCGGGTCCCACTCGCCGGTCTGCTCGTAGACGACCTTCTTGACCTGCGTGTCCAGGACCGAGTGCGCACCCTTCTTGAACAGCGCGGCGTTCGGGTCGGACTCCTTGCCGTTGATCATGACGACATCGGAGTCCTTGGCCTTGCCGCCCAGGGCGCCCACGATGCCCTCGCCCTGCAGCCGGCCGATCTTCTCGTTGTCGAAGGAGACGTACGCGGAGACCTTGCCCTCGGCGAGACGGTCGTACGCGATGACCTTGATGCCCTTGGCGTCGGCGGCGTCGACCCAGGACTTGGTGGCGTGCGAGTCGACCGAGTCCAGGATGATGACCTTGACGCCGGAGGCGACGAGGTCATCGAACTGCTGCTTCTGGGTGGAGACGTTCTCGCCGGCGTTCTTGTAGTCGATCTTGCAGTCGGAGCAGAGCTCCTCGACCTTCGCCTTGATCAGCGGGTAGTCGAACGACTCGTAGCGCGTGGTCTTGGACTCCGGCAGGAGCAGACCGATCGTCTTGTTGTCGCCGTCGCTGCCCTTGTCGCCACCGGCCTTGCCGCAGGCGGTCATCGCGAGGGCCATGGATACCGCAGCGGCGCCTATGACGACGCGGCGCGTCATTGCGTTCATGAGGGGTGCCTCCCTGACGAGGCCGCGTCCTTGCGGCCGAGGTGGTCGAAGTCAACTCGGCCGCCAGACCAGCGTCAAGGAGTAAATCCTTAACGAGATGACAACGGTGCCATCTGTTTTCTAAGTGAAGGCAGGAGTCCCGGACGGGACCGAACTGTCGAGAAGGGTCGAATCACCCATTTCGCTGAGCACGAGCGCCAGCGCCCCCAGTACCTCCGCCCGCCCGCCCAACGCGCCGGGAAGGACCGAGAGTTGACGGGCCGCGCTGGGGATCGCGTACCGGGAGACCGAGTCACGGATCGGTGCGAGGACCAATTCTCCCGCTTCGGCGAGGTTTCCACCGAGAACGACCCGGCTGGGATTGAGCAGATTGCACAGGTTCGCCACGCCGCTGCCGATGTGCCGGCCGACGTCGGCGATGACCCGGCGGCAGCCCGGGTCGCCCTCGCGCGCGAGCTGCACCACGCGCTCCATGGTCAGATCGGGGCCGTGGCTGGGCTGGAGCAGCGGCAGGACGTACCGCGCGGCGGTGAAGGTCTCCAGGCAGCCCCGGTTGCCGCAGCGGCAGACGGGCCCCGACTCGTCCAGCGTGATGTGCCCGATCTCGCCGGCCGTGCCGCCGGGCCCCCGGTAGATCTGACCGCTGATGACCAGCCCGGCGCCGACACCGCTGGCGACCTTGATGTACGCGAGGTCCCTGACCCCGCGCCCGCTCCCCCACACCAGCTCGCCCAGCGCGCCGAGGTTCGCGTCGTTGTCGACGTACACGGGCACGCCGAGCCGGCCCGAGAGCTCGGCTCTGGGGTTGATACCGGTCCAGCCCGGCAGGATCGAGGTGGAGCCGAGCGTCCCGGACTCCACGTCGATCGGTCCGGGCACGCCGAGACCGACGCCGATGACCTTGTCCCGGCCGATGCCCGTGGCCTCGATCAGCCGGGTGACCAGCCGCTCCGCCCGGTCGAAGCCCTCGGCGGACGACGCGTCCACATCGAGCGGCTCGGCCTCCTCGGCGAGCACCTGATGGGCGAGATTCCCGACGGCGACCCGCAGGTGGGTGTGGCCGAAGTCGACCCCGATGACGATGCCGGCGTCCCCGCTCAGCGAGACGCTGCGGGCCCTGCGGCCGCCGGCCGAGGTGGGGGTCACCTCGACCGTTCCGCCGTCCTTCAGTTCGCGAACGATGTTGGAGACCGTGGCGGCGGAGAGGCCGGTGCTCCTGGCGATCTCGGCCTGTGTGAGCGAACCGGCCATCCGCACCGCACGTACGACGCGCTCGAGATTGGCCCGATGCAGAGATGTCTGCGACCCCGGAGTCTCCATCGACTCACACACTCCCGCTCTTTACTCCAACATGTGAACTCTAAGGGGAGCCTTTGGGGCCGCCCCCCGTCAAGAGCTGAGCGGGCTGGAGCGGAGCGTGGCGGGGCCGGAAGAGCTACTTGAGCGCCCCCGCGGTGAGACCGGACTGGACCTGCCGCTGGAAGACGGAGTACACGATGAGCACCGGCAGCATGGCGATCATCATGCCCGCCATCAGCGCGCCCCAGTCGTTCTCGTAGCCCTGCTGGAGCGCGATCATCGCCAGGCCCTGGGTCAGGACGTACTTGTCCTCCTGCTGGTTGAGCACCATCGGCAGCAGATACTGGTTCCACTGCCCCAGGAAGTTGAAGATGCCGATGCTGATCAGGCCCGGCTTGGCCATCGGCAGCATCACCTGGAAGAACGTCCGCGTGTGCGAGGCCCCGTCGATCAGCGCCGCCTCGGCCACCGAGGTGGGCAGGGTGCGGAAGAACGCCGTCATGAAGAAGACGGTGAACGGCAGCGAGTACGCGATGTAGACCAGGATCAGCCCCTGGTACGAGGCCAGGAGCGAGCTGCCCGGGAAGTCCCGCAGGACGAAGAAGAGCGGGATCACCAGCATGAACACGGGGAAGGACATACCGGCCACGAACAGGTAGTAGATGAGCCGGTTGCCGGGGAAGGTGAAGCGGGCCAGTACGTACGCGGCCATGGAGCCGAGCACCATCGTGCCGACGACGGAGCCGCCCACCACGATCACGGTGTTGATGAAGTACTGGCCCATGTTGGCGTCGTTCCACGCGTTGGACCAGTTCTCCCAGTGGAGGACGGTCGGCAGGCCCCAGGGATCGGACAGGATGCCGTTGCTGTCCTTGAAGGCGCTCCACAGCACCCACAGCAGCGGCACACCGACCATCAGCGCCCACAGCGCGAGGATGCCGTGCGAGAAGACGTTCAGCACGCCGCCCTCGGAGGTACGGCCGCGCGTCGGCCCGAGCGTCCTGGTGACCGTGGCCGGAGCATCCTCCTTGGCCACCACTTCGATCTCTTCGGTCGTCATCGCCCGTACCCCTAGTACTCGATCCGCTCACGTCGCGCGAAGCGCATCGTGAGGACTGCGAACGTCATCGTGACCACGAGCATCGCGACGCCCATGGCGGAGGCGTAACCGAACTGGCTGTCGCGGAAGGCCGTCAGATAGAGCCTCAGCGGCATGACGTCGGTGGCGCCGTCCGGGCCGCCCATGTTCACCGACATGATCTGGACCAGCGCGAAGGCGTCGAGGGCGATGATGCCCATGTACACCCAGCCGGTCTGCACGGTGTCCCACAGCAGCGGCAGGGTGATCCTGAAGAAGGTGTGGAAGCGGTTCGCGCCGTCGAGCAGGGCCGCCTCGTACATGTCGCGCGGGATGGACGCCATCGCGGCGGAGAAGAGCACCACGTAGAAGCCGACGTGGCCCCAGACCATGACCGCGCTGATGCACCAGAGCGCGAGGCTCTTCTCCCCCAGCCAGGAATTCTGCAGGCTGTCCAGGCCCACGGCGCCGAGCAGCGAGTTCAGCATGCCGTCGGCCGGGTCGGGATTGTAGATGTTGAACCAGATGACGGCGATGATCGTGACGGAGATGACCTGGGGGAAGAAGAAGACGAACTTGTAGAACTTCGACCCGGCCACGCCCGTGACCACTTCGTTCTTTCTGCGCCGGCCGCCCACATTGAGCATGAAGGCGAAGAACAGTCCGAGGCCGAGTGTGACGACCGGGACCAGCGCCAGCATGTAGACGTTGTGGCGCAGCGCGTTCCAGAAGTCGTCGCTCTCCCAGAGCCGCTGGAAGTTGTCCAGACCCACGAACTCGGCGGTGCCCACGAGTCCGGACCAGTCGGTCATCGAGATCTGGAACGCCTGAACGAATGGCGAGATCACGAAGACCGCGTAGATGATCACGGGCAGGGCCAGGAAGCCCACGATGAATCGGTATTTGCCGTGTTGCATGGTGCTTCCCGGCCTTCCCCTCTTCTGGTCTGCTTTTCAGGGCTCGGTTCTCCTCCGGGGCGCTTGAGCGCGCGTCGACGGTCGATCGTGCTCGGTCCTTCGTTCCTCAGGACCTCCGCGCGTTCTCCCTTTCGACGCCCGCGCGCCCCTTCGGCTCACTCGCCGAGCGGTCTGGTCAGGACGTGCGCTTGAACTTGGTGACCGAGTCGTCCTTGGCGACCTTGTCGCACTCCGCCTGGGTCTTCTTGATCCAGTCGGCGGCCTTCAGCTCGCCCGTGAGCAGCTGGCCGGTCAGGCCGCCGATCTTCTCGTCGGTGAGCGCCGGGTACCACTCCTGGAGCTGAAGGCTGATCAGGTTGTCACCCGCCTCCTTGAAGGCCTTGCTCGCGGAGGCGAGGCCCGGTGAGAGCGTCATGCCCTCGGTGGCGCCCACGACACAGGTCAGCGACTTCACCTTGGTCGCGAAGTTCTGGGCGTGCTTCTTGGAGAGCATGATCCGCAGCAGCTCCATGCCGCCCGCCGGGTTCTTGCCCTTGCTGGCGACGAGGTACGGCTCGCTCGGCTCGCCGCGCAGGGTGCCGTGCGGCATCTTGTCGCCGGTGCCGTCGAAGAGCGCGCCGACGGCCATGCCGAAGTCCTTCGGCGTGGTCGGGGCAGCCTCGTTCTCGACCCAGGAGCCGTTCGGGATGAAGACGGCCTTGCCCTTGTTCCAGGCGGTCTGCGACTGGATGTGGGTCAGGCCCTGGCTGCCTTCGAGGAAGTACTTCTTGGCCGCGAGCTCCTCGTAGTGCTCCACGACCTCCTTGACCGCGTCGTTCTTCGTCCAGGCGTTGGGCTCCAGGTTGTCGATCGCGATCCACCCCTCCATGCCGCCGATCTTGGCGATCTGGGCGAAGAGGTTGAAGTGCACGTAGTACGGATACTTGCCCGCGTACGTCCAGGGCGCGATCCCGGCCTTCTTGATCTCGCCGCAGAGCGTGACCATCTCGCTGAGGGTCTTCGGGTACGTCCAGCCCTTGTCGGCGAGCAGCTTCTGGGAGTACCAGGTGCCGTAGATCGTGAAGGCGTAGTACAGCACGTCGAAGGTGTCGCCGTGCTTGCCCTTCTCGATCGTGCTCGGGTGGATCGTGTCCCGGACCTTCTTGGCCGGGTCGTCCAGGGAACCGGCGTCGAGCAGGGCCGTGAGGTCCTGGAGCTGACCCTGCGTGGACAGCTTGTTCATGTCCAGGTGGTCGGCGCCGGAGTTGTCGATGACGTCCGGCGGGTTGCCGCCCGCGAACCTCGGGGTCAGCTTCGGGCCGACCTGCTGCGTCCCGGTGTGCTTGACCTCGGCGCCGTACGTGCTCTTGTAGTCGGCCTCGGCGTCCTTGGCGTACTGGTCGCCCAGACCGCCCTTGAAGATGAACGCCTCCAGCGCGACGCCCTTCTCCACACCGAGCGGGTTCTTCTCGGACTTGGCGCCGCCAGGGGCCTTGGTCTGCTTCTCACCGCTGCCGCCGCCACCGGTGGCACAGGCCGACAGGAAACTCATCGTCGGAACGGTGATCAGGCCGAGTGCCGCGGAACGCTTGATCAGATCACGGCGGCCGAGACCGCCGTTCTTGTGTGCGGAGGTGGATCCCATGCGCAAGTCCTCGCCTTCTCCAGGACTCAGGCGGTGTACCGGTCGCCCGTCCTTCTCGCCTGAGGCGAAGGGCCCCGCCACCGCGGTCATTTGCTGAAGCTGGTCGTGCAGGGGGTGCAGTGCCCCGGCGGGGCGGACGCCGACAGGTATAGTCCACTTCTGGTCATCGGAGCAAGATCGAGAGCAAGGTTGGCCGGCAGTCTTTCCCGAGTTGAGACCTCGTGGATATCCAGGACGCGGATCGACGCGCGGTATCGGCGAAAAGTCATCGGAATGGTTGATTCCGAACCCCCACACACCGTCAACACCCTTGACATCACCGCGCACTTACCTCCCTACTGGAGCTTGCGCAATTCACTGACAACGTTGTCTGAATCGCTTCCTCGGGAGGAATGGCTCGGCATGCAGCCCAGAACCGGATCCCGGCACAGATACGTCCGGACGGCCGCCATGGCGGCGGCCGCTTCCCTGTTGATAGTGACCATACGGTCGGCCGGCGTCACACCCCACTCCGAACCCGCCGCCTCGGCCCGGGAATTCTCCACCTCGTTCGAAGCGGACGAGGCCCAGCCCGACTGGCGGAACACCGTGGAAACGGGTCCCGACGGACGCAAGCGGGCATCAGGAGTCGACGGAGGCTTCTCCACCGGAATCCCCGGCAACGTCACCGACAAGGTCGTCGAGGTGCGCGCCAGCGGCGAGAACACCGGGGCCGGGGAGACGAAGGAGAATCTGGTCGATCTCCAGCCCGGCACCAAATGGCTGACGTTCGCACCGACGGGCTGGGCCGAGTTCGACCTGTCCGAACCGGTCGAGGTCGTCACCTACGCCCTGACGTCGGCGAACGACTTCGACGAGCGCGACCCCGCGGACTGGTCCCTCAAGGGCTCGACGGACGGCAAGGAGTGGAAGGTCCTCGACACCCGCGAGGGCCAGCGCTTCGAGAAGCGTTTCGAGACGAAGACGTACGACGTCCCCGCCGCCGACGCCGCCCCGTACGCCCACTACCGGCTGGAGATCACCGGGAACAACGGTGCCCCGGACATCCTCCAGCTCGCCGACGTCCAGTTCTCGAACGGCGACACCGCGCCCCCGGCCCCGGCCGACATGCGCAGCCAGGTCGACCGCGGCCCCGCCGGCTCCCCCACGGCGAAGGCCCATGCCGGCTTCACCGGGAAGCGCGCGCTGAAGTACGCCGGTACGCACAAGCCGGACGGCCGCGCGTACTCGTACAACAAGGTCTTCGACGTCGACATGCCCGTGCGGCGCGACACCGGGCTGTCGTACCGGGTGTTCCCCTCGCTGCCCGAGACGGATCTGAGCTACCCGGCCACGCATGTGGCCGTCGATCTCGCGTTCACCGACGGCACCTATCTGAGTGACCTCAAGGCGCGCGACGCGCACGGCGGTCTGCTGACCCCACGGGGTCAGGCCGCGGCGAAGCGGCTCTACGTCAACCAGTGGAACCAGGTGGACTCCCTGATCGGCGCGGTCGCGGCCGGAAAGACGGTGGACCGGATCCTGGTGGCGTACGACTCCCCCAAGGGCCCGGCGCAGTTCCAGGGCTGGATCGACGACATCCGCCTCGCTCCCCGGGCGCCCGAGGAGCCGCTCGCCCATCCGTCGGACTACGCCTCGACGATCCGCGGCACGAACTCCAGTGGTTCGTTCTCGCGCGGCAACAACTTCCCGGCGACCGCCGTCCCGCACGGCTTCAACTTCTGGTCCCCGGTGACCAACGCGGGATCACTGAGCTGGCTGTACGAGTACGCGCGGGCGAACAACGCGGACAACCTGCCGACCGTGCAGGCGTTCAGCGCGAGCCATGAGCCGAGCCCGTGGATGGGCGACCGGCAGACCTTCCAGCTGATGCCGTCCGCGGCGGCCGGTACGCCGGACCCGGCGCGCGGCGCCCGTGCGCTCCCCTTCCGCCATGAGAAGGAGACGGCCCGTCCGCACTACTACGGAGTGACCTTCGAGAACGGGCTGAAGGCGGAGATCGCTCCCGCCGATCACGCCGCGATGATGCGCTTCACCTATCCGGGTGAGAACGCGGCGGTGATCTTCGACAACGTCACCGACCAGGCCGGGCTCACCCTCGACCCGGCGACCAGTTCCTTCACCGGCTATTCGGACGTCAAGAGCGGCCTGTCGACGGGCGCCACCCGGCTGTTCGTGTACGGCGTCTTCGACGCGCCGGTCACCTCGTCCGCCGCGCAGGGCGTGAAGGGACACCTCCGCTTCGACGCGGGCAAGGACCGTACCGTCACCCTGCGGACAGCGACCTCGCTCATCAGCGTGGCGCAGGCGAAGAAGAACCTGGCGCAGGAGATCCCGGCCTCGGCGGACTTCGCCCGGGTCAAGGACCGTGCCCGGGGCGCATGGGACGAGATCCTCGGCCGGGTACGGGTCGAGGGCGCCACCCACGACCAGCTGGTGACCCTCTACTCCTCGCTGTACCGGCTCTACCTGTACCCGAACTCCGGCTTCGAGAAGGTCGACGGGACGTACAAGTACGCGAGCCCGTTCTCGCCGCAGACCGGGCCCGACACACCGACCCACACCGGCGCGAAGATCGTCGAGGGCAAGGTCTACGTCAACAACGGTTTCTGGGACACCTATCGGACGACCTGGCCCGCGTACTCCTTCCTCACCCCGAAGAAGGCGGGCGAGCTGGTGAACGGCTTCGTCCAGCAGTACAAGGACGGCGGCTGGATCTCCCGCTGGTCCTCCCCCGGCTACGCCGATCTGATGACCGGCACCTCGTCCGACGTCGCCTTCGCCGACGCGTACGTCAAGGGCGTCCGGGGCTTCGACGCGGAGGCGGCGTACGAGGCCGCGCTGAAGAACGCGACCGTCGTGCCGCCCAGCAAGGGCGTGGGCCGCAAGGGCATGGAGAGCTCTCCGTTCCTCGGATACGCCTCCACGGAGACCCACGAGGGCCTGTCCTGGTCGCTGGAGGGCTACCTCAACGACTACGGCCTCTCCAAGATGGCCGACGCCCTCTACGCGAAGACCAAGAAGGCCCGCTACAAGGAGGAATCGGCCTACTTCCTCAACCGTGCCCGCAACTACGTCAGCCTCTTCGACGCCAGGGCCGGCTTCTTCCAGGGCCGGAACCTGAAGGGCGACTGGCGGGTCCCCTCGGAGAAGTACGACCCGAGGATCTGGGGCTACGACTACACCGAGACGAACGGCTGGGGATACGCCTTCACCGCGCCCCAGGACTCACGGGGTCTGGCCAACCTCTACGGCGGCCGCCCGGCGCTCGGGAAGAAGCTGGACACGTATTTCGCCACTCCGGAGACGGCGTCCCCCGAGTTCGTCGGCTCGTACGGCAGCGTCATCCATGAGATGACGGAGGCCAGGGACGTACGGATGGGGATGTACGGGCACTCCAACCAGGTCGCCCACCACGTCCCCTACATGTACAACGCGGCCTCGCAGCCCTGGAAGACGCAGGCGAAGGTGCGCGAGGTGCTCTCCCGCCTCTACGTCGGCAGCGAGATCGGGCAGGGCTACCACGGCGACGAGGACAACGGCGAGCAGTCCGCCTGGTTCCTGTTCTCCGCGCTCGGCTTCTATCCGCTGGTGATGGGCAGCGGGGAGTACGCGATCGGCTCACCGCTCTTCACCAAGGCCACCGTGCGTCTGGACAACGGCCGCGAGCTGGTGGTGAAGGCCCCGGAGAACAGCGCACGGAACATCTACGTGCAGGGCCTGAGGGTGAACGGAAAGCCCTGGAAGTCCACCGCCCTGCCGCACGCGCTCCTCGCCCGCGGCGGAACGCTGGAGTTCGACATGGGCCCGAGGCCCTCGGCGTGGGGCACGGGCAAGAACGCCGCCCCCGTCTCGGTCACCCGGGACGACAAGGTCCCCGCGCCGCGCCGGGACGCGATCAGCGGCCCCGGCGCGCTGTTCGACAACTCCTCCGGTACGCGGGCGGAGCTCGGGACCCAGGTGGAGCTGCCGGTCGCCGGGGGGACGCGAGCGGTGCAGTACACGCTCACCTCGTCGGCGAAGGACACGGCACCGCTGAGCTGGGTGCTGCAGGGATCACGTGACGGCACGACCTGGACCGATCTGGACCGGCGGTCGGGCGAGTTCTTCACGTGGGACAAGCAGACCCGGGTCTTCACGGTGGCGCGACCGGGGGCGTACGAGAAGTACCGGCTGGTCCTGACCGATGCCGGTACGGGTGCCAAGGGCAGCCCGGCACCTGGTGGTGCCCCGGGCGGCGGTGGTGCCTTCACGGCGACGCTCGCGGAGATCGAGCTGCTCGCGTGACGCGGACGTGAGGATGACCCGGGCCCCGGCCCGGGTCGTCCGAACGATGTAGCGACGGGCACCGCCAGGATCGGCCCTGTCGTCGATCCGCCGGGCACCCCTCGCCGCCTAGCGTGTGTGCAGGGGGCACCCCCCTCGCACACGGACGGAAGGCGGCACCACCATGCCGGACACCGACATCTCCTTGTTGCTCGACGAACTGGCCCGCGTCGCGGGGCTGCCGCTGGAGCGCGGCGAGACCCTCCCCGCCCGCGCCTACACCTCCCCCGACTTCCACCGGCTGGAACGGGAGCGGATCTTCCAGGGCGACTGGCTGTGCGCCGGGCACATCGATCAGGTCGCCGCGCCCGGGGACTACCTGCGGGTCGATCTGCCCGGCGACCCCCTGGTCATCACCCGCGACGAGGACGGCGAGCTGCACGCCCTGTCCCGGGTGTGCCGGCACCGCTTCATGGACGTACTGCCGCCGGAGACGACCCCGGACCGCGGCAGCCTCACCCGGCTGACCTGCCCGTACCACACCTGGACGTACAAGCTGAACGGCGAGTACGCGGGGCAGCTGCACGGGGCGCCGCTGATGAACCGGGTCGAATTCGACCGGGCCGCCTGCCGGCTGCCGCGCCACCGGCTGGAGGTGTGCCACGGCCTGATCATGGTCAACGCCGATCCGGCCGCCGAGGCGCTCGGCCCGCAGCTCACGGGCCTCGGCGCGAAGCTGGCGCCGTACGGGATCGACGACCTGGTCGTGGCGTACACGGTGCGCTGGGAGGGCATCCCGGCGAACTGGAAGGTGGCCGTCGAGAACGGCTCGGAGAACTACCACCACATGGGTACGCACGCGGGCTCGCTGGAGCGGATCGTGCCCGGCAAGGGCACCGTCGTCGAGGAGAGCGACGGCCGCTGGTTCGCGATGGACACACCGTTCGCGGCCGCGGCGGCGGAGCTTTCGTCACTGTCGCCGTTGATCCCCGGGCTGGGCGCCGCCGAGCTGTCCGGGATGAGGATCGCGGGCATCTTCCCGAATCTGGTCATGGCACTCCTCCCGGACAGCGTCACGTTCTTCCGCTGGATCCCGACCGGCCCGGACAGCCATGACACGCTGGCGACCGTGCTCGTACCGCAGGAGGCCAGGAAGGCCCCGGGATTCGAGGCGTACGTACAGCAGTCCCGGGAGACGCTGAAGCTGATCCAGGGTGAGGATCTCGTCGCCATCCGGGGCGTCCAGCGGGGCCTCGCAACCGATCCGGGGCCTTCGGGCGGGCGGTTCTCCCATCTGGAGCGGCCGCTGTGGCAGTTCCAGCGGTATCTGGCGGGGCGCCTTTGCTGACGGCTCGCCCAAACAGGTTGGCCGATGGCTGCCCCAAGTCCGGAAAAGGAAGAGGGAACTCCAGGTCGCCTGGCCCTCGTTGTCTGCCTGTTCTCGGCTGGAGGGAACTTTGGCGACCGGTCTGGAACGCCGCTGCGGCGGTGGGGCCTTCGGGCCTGCTACGAGAGGCGAGCTGCCAGGGGTCATACGATCTCGCGAGGGCCGCCGCATTGTCACCGATGGCCTCCCTCGACCTGCTGGAGTCGGTGGCGGAGGAGCACAGGAACTCATGACCAGCACACAGGATCTGAGCCGCGCGGCCTGGCGCACGTCGTCCTACAGCGACGGCACGGGCGGCAGCTGCGTCGAAGTCGCCGACAACGTTCCCGGCATCCTCCCTGTCCGCGACAGCAAGGCCCCCGAGGGTCCGGCGCTCGCGTTCCGGGCCGAGGGCTGGGCGTCGTTCGTCACCGCCGTCAAGGACGGCACCATCTGACCCGGCCGCGCCGTTACGCCGAAGGGCCGCACTCCCCGTGAGGGGGGTGCGGCCCTTCGCTGCTACCGGATCCTTCAGCCGCGGATCAGGCTGCGCAGCACGTACTGCATGATGCCGCCGTTGCGGTAGTAGTCCGCCTCACCGGGGGTGTCGATGCGGACGACCGCGTCGAACTCGACACCGGTGTCGGTGGTGACCTTGACCGTGCTCGGCGTGGTGCCCTCGTTCAGCTCGGTGATGCCGGTGATGGAGAAGGTCTCCTCGCCGGTCAGGCCGAGCGAGTCGGCCGTCTGGCCGGCCGGGAACTGGAGCGGCAGGACGCCCATGCCGATGAGGTTCGAGCGGTGGATGCGCTCGTACGACTCGGTGATGACGGCCTTGACGCCGAGGAGCGCGGTGCCCTTGGCGGCCCAGTCGCGGGACGAGCCGGAGCCGTACTCCTTGCCGCCCAGGATGACCAGCGGGGTGCCGGCGGCCTGGTAGTTCTGCGAGGCGTCGTAGATGAACGACACCGGGGCGTCGGCCTGGGTGAAGTCGCGGGTGTAGCCGCCCTCGGTGCCCGGCGCGATCTGGTTGCGCAGGCGGATGTTGGCGAACGTGCCGCGGATCATGACCTCGTGGTTGCCTCGGCGCGAGCCGTAGGAGTTGAAGTCACGACGCTCCACACCGTGCTCGGTGAGGTACTGGCCGGCCGGGGTGTCGGCCTTGATGGCACCGGCCGGGGAGATGTGGTCGGTGGTGACCGAGTCGCCGAGCTTGGCCAGCACGCGGGCGCCGGCGATGTCGGTGACCGGGGTGGTCTCCATCGTCATGCCCTCGAAGTACGGGGGCTTGCGGACGTAGGTGGACTGCGCGTCCCACTCGAAGGTGTTGCCGGTCGGGATCGGCAGCGCCTGCCACTGGGCGTCGCCCGCGAAGACGTCGCTGTAGGACTTGTTGAACATGTCCTCGCCGATGGCGTTGGCGACGACGTCGTTGACCTCGGCCTCGGACGGCCAGATGTCCTTCAGGAAGACCGGGTTGCCCTCGGTGTCCGTGCCGAGCGCGTCCTTGGTGATGTCCACCTTCATGGAGCCCGCGAGCGCGTACGCGACGACCAGCGGCGGGGAGGCCAGGTAGTTCATCTTGACGTCGGGGTTGATGCGCCCCTCGAAGTTGCGGTTGCCCGAGAGCACCGAGGTCACGGCCAGGTCGTGCTCGTTGACGGCCTTGGAGACCTCCTCCGGCAGCGGGCCGGAGTTGCCGATGCAGGTGGTGCAGCCGTAGCCGACGAGGTTGAAGCCGACCTTGTCGAGGTACGGGGTCAGGCCCGCCTTGTCGAAGTAGTCGGTGACGACCTTCGAGCCCGGGGCGAGGGTGGTCTTGACCCACGGCTTGCGGGTCAGGCCCTTCTCCACGGCCTTCTTCGCGACGAGCGCGGCGGCGACCATGACGTACGGGTTCGAGGTGTTGGTGCAGGAGGTGATCGCGGCGACGGTGACGGCGCCGTGGTCGATCGTGTAGGTCGTGCCGTCGGGGGCGGTCACCTCGACCGGGTTCGACGGGACGCCGTTGCTGACGGCCGGGGCGTCGGAGGCCGGGAAGGACTCCTGGCCAGCCTCGTCGGCGGTGTCGACGTAGTTGCGGACGTCCTGGGCGAACTGCGCGGCGGCGTCGGCGAGGACGATGCGGTCCTGCGGACGCTTCGGGCCGGCGATGGACGGGACGACCGTGGAGAGGTCGAGCTCCAGCTTCTCGGAGAAGTCGGGCTCGGCGGACGGGTCCAGCCAGAGGCCCTGCTCCTTGGCGTACGCCTCGACGAGCGCGACCTGCTGCTCGGAGCGGCCGGTCAGCTTGAGGTAGTTCAGGGTCTCGCCGTCGATCGGGAAGATCGCGGCGGTGGAGCCGAACTCCGGCGACATGTTGCCGATGGTGGCGCGGTTGGCGAGCGAGGTGGCGGCGACGCCCTCACCGTAGAACTCGACGAACTTGCCGACGACGCCGTGCTTGCGCAGCATCTCGGTGATCGTGAGGACGAGGTCGGTGGCGGTGGTGCCGGCCGGGAGCTCGCCGGTCAGCTTGAAGCCGACGACGCGCGGGATGAGCATGGAGACCGGCTGGCCGAGCATGGCGGCCTCGGCCTCGATGCCGCCGACGCCCCAGCCGAGCACGCCGAGGCCGTTGACCATGGTGGTGTGCGAGTCGGTGCCGACGAGGGTGTCGGGGTACGCCTGACCGCCCCGGACCATGACGGTGCGGGCCAGGTGCTCGATGTTCACCTGGTGGACAATGCCGGTGCCGGGCGGGACGACCTTGAACTCGTCGAAGGCGGTCTGGCCCCAGCGCAGGAACTGGTAGCGCTCCTTGTTGCGGCCGTACTCCAGCTCGACGTTCTGGCCGAAGGCGTCCTTGGTGCCGAACTTGTCGGCGATGACGGAGTGGTCGATGACCAGCTCGGCGGGCGCGAGCGGGTTGATCTTCGCCGGGTCGCCGCCGAGCTCCTTGACGGCCTCACGCATGGTGGCGAGGTCCACGACACAGGGCACGCCGGTGAAGTCCTGCATGATCACGCGGGCCGGCGTGAACTGGATCTCCTGGCTCGGCTGCGCCTGGGAGTCCCAGCCGCCGAGCGCCCGGATGTGGTCGGCGGTGATGTTCGCGCCGTCCTCGGTACGGAGCAGGTTCTCCAGCAGGACCTTGAGGCTGTAAGGGAGGCGCGCGGAGCCCTCGACCTTGTCCAGCCGGAAGATCTCGTAGGACTCGTCGCCCACGCGCAGCGTGCTGCGGGCGTCGAAGCTGTTCGCCGACACGACAGTCTCCTTCATCAATGTGCGCGTTACTGACCGCATCCTGCCGCCTGCGTCTTCTCAGCGATCCGCTAAGGTAAGGCTTAGTTAGGTCACCCTTACTTAGTGATCCCGGACGGAAGGTGGTGCGGTACGCCTTCGGCAGATATCTCGATGTCGAGATAACTCTAATACATGACCGCCGTCCGGTCATGCCCGGTCGCCCCTGTGTCCTGCGACACCCGCACGCGAGGCACCCTCGGATGCTCCGTCACCCGAACAGCCCACCCCCGCGCGATCACATCTCATATCTGAGATAGCCTCCAGCCATGGCAGACGACTACCTCGTACGTATCGGCAAGCTCATCCGTGACGCCCGTCAGCACCGGGGCTGGACACAGACGCAGCTTGCCGAGGCCCTCAGCACCAGTCAGAGCGCCGTCAATCGCATCGAACGCGGCAACCAGAACATCAGCCTTGAGATGATTGCCCGTATCGGTGAGGCGCTCGACAGCGAGATCGTGTCGCTCGGCTACGCCGGTCCCATGCATCTGCGGGTCGTCGGCGGACGGCGGTTGTCCGGGGCCATCGACGTCAGGACGAGCAAGAACGCCTGTGTCGCGCTGCTGTGTGCCTCGCTGCTGAACAAGGGCCGTACGGTACTGCGCAAGGTGGCCCGCATCGAGGAGGTCTACCGGCTTCTGGAGGTCCTCAACTCCATCGGCGTCCGCACCCGTTGGATCAACGAGGGCACCGACCTCGAAATCGTCCCGCCGGCCCGTCTCGACATGGACACCATCGACGCCGAGGCCGCGCGCCGGACCCGGTCGATCATCATGTTCCTCGGGCCGCTGCTGCACCGGCTGGACACCTTCCGGCTGCCCTACGCGGGCGGTTGCGACCTCGGTACGCGCACAATCGAGCCGCACATGATCGCGCTGCGCCGCTTCGGGCTCGACATCACCGCCACCGAGGGGCTCTACCACGCCGTCGTCGACCGGACGACGACGCCGGGCCGCCCGATCGTCCTGACCGAGCGCGGCGACACCGTGACCGAGAACGCCCTGCTGGCCGCCGCCCGCCACGACGGCGTCACCGTCATCCGCAACGCCTCCTCCAACTACATGGTCCAGGACCTGTGTTTCTTCCTGGAGGCACTGGGCGTACGGGTCGACGGCATCGGCACCACGACGCTGACCGTGCACGGCGTGGCGACCATCGACGTGGACGTCGACTACTCCCCCTCCGAGGACCCGGTCGAGGCGATGAGCCTGCTCGCCGCCGCCGTCGTCACGGAATCCCGGCTGACGATCCGCCGGGTCCCGATCGAGTTCATGGAGATCGAGCTCGCGGTGCTGGAGGAGATGGGCCTCGACCACGACCGTACGGCGGAGTACACGGCGGACAACGGTCGTACCAGGCTGGTCGACCTGACGGTCCGGCCCTCCAAGCTGGAGGCGCCGATCGACAAGATCCACCCGATGCCCTTCCCCGGCCTCAACATCGACAACGTCCCGTTCTTCGCGGCCATCGCCGCCGTCGCCCAGGGCCAGACCCTCATCCACGACTGGGTCTACGACAACCGCGCCATCTATCTGACCGACCTCAACCGCCTCGGGGGCCGCCTCCAGCTCCTCGACCCGCACCGCGTCCTCGTCGAGGGCCCCACCCGCTGGCGCGCGGCCGAGATGATGTGCCCGCCGGCACTGCGGCCCGCGGTCGTCGTGCTGCTCGCGATGATGGCGGCGGAGGGTACGTCCGTGCTGCGCAACGTGTACGTCATCAACCGCGGGTACGAGGAGCTCGCGGAGCGCCTCAACTCGGTGGGGGCGCAGATCGAGATTTTCCGCGACATCTGACCGGCCCGCGCTCCCCGGCGCCTCGGCCGTACGAAGGCCCCGCTCTGCGCACTGCGGGGCCTTCACGGTTCCAGGTCGACACGGTCGGCCGGGCGGCGCACGATGGGAAGGGAAGTGGCCGAGAGCGGCGCCCGTGACGCAAAGCCGCCGGGACCGAATGCGCTCAAGGGACTGTTGCCGGATACGCAGGCGCAGGCGCAGGAGGCCAAGCAGCTCGCCTACGACACCGCCTACAACGCGGCGATCAAGAAGTACTGCCCCTAGGCCCAGCCGTCTTCCCTGCCCGTGTCGACGCGCCAGGCGCCTCGGCACGGGCACCGACGCGGATCCGCTTCATTGCCGCGGCCTCATGACGCGTCCTCACGTGGCCGCCCGCCGCACCAACCAGCCCTCATCGAGGGGAACAGTCATGTATCGACGTACCCGCATCGCCGTCCTCACCGCTCTCGTCGCCTCGGCGACCGCCCTGGGCCCCGTGGCGCTCACCCAGTCGTCGGCGGCCGCCCCGACCGCCACATGCTCGCTGTCAGGTCTGCTCCCCAACGGAAAGGTGCACGTCTCCGGGGGCGGGTACGAGCCGGGTCGTGTCTTCGTGTTCAACTCGACGGAGCTGGAAGGCGCCAGTGTCGAGGTCATGAACGGCGGGTTCACGCTCAAGGACCAGACGAACGGCAAGTACATCATCTTCCAGAACAACAAGCAGACCGAGTGTCTCAACAGTCCGGCCGTCGAGAAGCCCGGCAACTGAGAGCTCGCACAGATGGGCGAGTTCAAGGGCGCCGATTCGGGCGGTTGTCCCAGCGGTGGGTTGTCCAGGCGCGTCGGATGAGGCTGCGGACGGTGATGATCACATCGGCGAGATCGAAGAAGGCGTCGATCACAGCAGCGCGGCGTTCGTAGCAGCGGGCGAGGCGGTGGAAGGTGTGCTGCCAGGCGTGAGTGCGCTCCACGCGTCAGCGCCGGCTCGCTTGGATCGGCGCTTTCTCGCTCTTGTGCGCGATGCGACCGCGCAGGCCGCGTTCGTCGAGAAGGGCGCGGGTTTTGTCCGAGTCGTGGCCGGCGTCCAGGTGCACGGTGATGTCGAGCAGGTCGTGTCAGGACCTGGAGCAGTTTGTCGAAGATGATCCGGTCGCCGATGCGAGGGCGGTGGCAGCGCAGCGGATGATCCGGGTGGTAGGTCGGCCGCTCGGGCAGGAGTGTTGAGAATTGTTCCCACAGCGGTTCGGCCGGCCAGGACGGCAATACAGGCACGGGCCTTCCAGGTGATCACTGGGTGTCACAGCCTCATGCTCGAGGCCGATGCGTTCGGGTCAGCCTCCGTACCTCTGCGGGCTGTTCTGCCTGCCGGTCGAGCGGCCCGTGGCGTGCGGGATGTGCATGGCGTGCGACCGCGGGAAGGGGCGAAGACTCCGTGCGGGTCTTCGCCCCGGGACGAAGGTCAGGCGGTTTCGGTGGGGAGGCCGGCCTCGGTCCAGTCCTGGATGCCCTCGCGGTACTTGCGGACGTTGGTGTAGCCGATGGCGGTGAGTCGGTCGGCGACCTGTCCGCTATTGGGGCACGCCGGGTTGGAGCAGTAGGTGACGATCGCGGCGTCGCGGTCGGGGAGCACGGCGGGCGCCTGGGCGTCGACGTGGGCCGGGATCAGCGCCAGGGCGCCGGGCAGGTGCTGCTGGGCGTAGTACTCGCCGCCAAGCGTGTCGACGACGGTCACGGCGCCGGCCTCGATCGCTGCTGCCAGCTCGTCGCGGGTGATGAGTGCGGTCATGTCACTACCTCCAAGGGAATCGGACTACAGTCCTGTTATGGCTCACGACAGTAACGGACTGCGGTCCGGTTCGGCAATGCCGTTGGAACTGCTGCGGACGCCGCCGCCCAAGGAGCGCGCGGACGCGGCCCGCAACCGGGTCGCGGTACTGGAGGCGGCCGCCAGGCTGTTCGCCGAGCAGGGCGTCGAGGCGGTGTCGATGGATCAGGTGGCCGCAGCCGCCGGCGTCGGCAAAGGCACCCTGTTCCGCCGGTTCGGCGACAAGTCAGGGCTGGCCGCCGCGCTGCTGGACTCCCGCGAGCGTGTGCTGCAGGAGGCGGTCTTGCACGGGCCACCCCCGCTCGGCCCCGGGGCCCCGGCGGGCGAGCGCCTGGCCGCGTTCCTCAACGCCTACTTCGACTACCTGCTGGAGCATCTGGCGCTGGTCCGGATGTCCGAAACCGCCTCCCCTGGTGCCCGATACCGGATCGGGGCCTACCGGTTCTGGCACCGTCATGTGGCGATCCTCCTGGCCACCGCACCCGACCCGGACCACACCGCCCACGCCCTGCTCGCCGCGCTGGCGGCCGACCACATCGCCGCACTCCTGCCAGAACTCGGCGAACAGCGGATACGCAGCGGCCTTCTCCACCTCGCCCACTCGGCGATGTGACGATCCCGTCCCGCCAGCCAGGGCTCAGCCCGCCCCATGACCCTCGCCCATCTGCGCAAGTTCTGAACAACGGGCGGCAGCGGGAGAGCGTTCGCCCAGCCGGCACCGTGCGCTCAGTCGCTGGGGCTACGCGAGCTGACGCGGCACGCAAAGGCTCACCTTCGCCGTCGCGGCGCAGGGGTGCCCGTTGCCTCCCTGGTCCATGCGTGGAGACTTGGATCTTCCACTCGCCTGATCAGAGAGACCACTATGGACGCCAACACCCCCGTCCCGCCGGCCGCTCCGCCATTCCCTCCGCCCCTCCCCGGCGAGAAGCCGAAGCGGAGCCGCAGCCCCTTCAAGATCATCGCGGGCTGTATAGCCGTCGCCTCGCTCGTCGCCACAGCGGTCTTCACCGGCCTCATCTACGTCCAGACCCCGGACACCATCGAGGAGATCGAGCAGGACAACCGCCTGCGCACATGCGTCTACGCCCACGAGGACCCCGAAACCTGGGGTGAGGAGACGGACGGCCTCGACTGCCACGAGCTCTACGGCATGCCCAAGGAGGCCTGGGACAGCACCTACGGCATCAAGGCCGAGGAGAAGGAAGACAGCAGCTCGTCCAGCGACGACAGCAGCTCGTCCAGTGACAGCGGCGACGATCCCCTGGACTACTAGGCCGTCCCTGGCGCACCAGGACATCGAGCAAGGGCGGAGCCCGGGCACCGACGCGGTCGAGACGGTCGCGTCGGCCCCGGCCTTCCGGTAGGGCACCGGCTCGCGCACATGCGCGCTCTGCCGCCTACCAGTTGATCCGCCCCACGACCCAGTCCCGTAGCGCCGTTTCGTCGGCCGGCAGCTCCTCGTCGGCCGGGCATGGCGTCAGGACCAGCACGAAGTGCGTGAGATAGCCGTACGGACCGTGGTCCTCCAAGGGGCTGACGACGACGGCGTGCTCCCCGCTGCGCCATATCCGGCACAGGGCGAACGGCCCCATGCTGAAGGACTCGTCGGTGCGCAGGGTCCGCTCCGGCGGGCGGCCGAGCACCTCGCTCACCGTGCCGGCCGCCTCGGCGAGCACCGCCTCGCAGTCGTCGAGCGTCGGGTCCGCCCGAAACCGCCATCCGAGCTCGTCCGCCCACGCGCGGACGTCGCCGGTCAGCCACTCCACGTTGTTCAGCCCGTCCGGATCGTACGGATACGCCTGTGCGAAGACCAGATTGAACGTCGCCTTCTCGTTGCCCAGCGGATTGTCCGCGTCGTACGACAGCACGTGCCCGTGCCGCGTGCGCTCCGCCTCGCACACGAGGTCCGTGAAATCCCAGCCCAGGACCTTCGAGCTGTGATCGAGGAACTCCTCGTCGGGCACGGGGGCCATCGTGGGGAGCGCCAGCAGCTCACGGACGGCGGTCGTGGTCAGGGTGGAGGCGGCGAGCGCTTTCACGGTCATGGCATCGACCGTACGCGCCGCCTCTGACAGTCTCCGGGTACCGAGCGGTCACCTCCGAGGGGTGTGGTCGCCGTTGAGGCGCTCGATGTCCGAACGGCGCGTCTGGATGACGAAGAGGGCGATCAGCACGGCGACGGACGCGAACACCGCACCCACGGTGAAGGCCGACGAGGCGCCGGTGGTGAGGATCTTGTCGGCGCCGGACGTGCCGAACGACGTGATCAGGATGGACAGTCCGAGCGAGCCGCCGATCTGCTGATGCGCACTGAGGAGTCCGGCGGCCGCGCCCGATTCGTGGGTGGGGACGTCGGAGAGCGCCGTCAGGGTGAGCGAGACGAACTCCATGCCCATGCCGAGGCTGAAGAGGAGCAGCGGGCCGAGGACGCTGCCCGGATAGGTGGAGTGGGCGTCGGCCCGCGTCAGCCAGGTCAGGCCCGCCACCACGAGCAGGCCTCCGGTCACCATGAACGGCTTGGGGCCGTAGCGCGGCAGGAGGTGCGACGTCGTGGCCGCGCTCAGCGCGACGACCGTGCTGACAGGCAGGAAGGCGAGGCCGGTGTGGAGCGGGCCGAAGCCGAGGACGTTCTGTACGAAGAGGGTCAGGAAGAAGAACATGCCGAACATCGCGGCGGCGAGGCAGAGCATCATCCCGTACGCCCCCGCCCTGTTGCGGTCGGCGAACAGGTGGAGCGGGGTGATCGGCTGTCTGGAGCGGCGTTCGACGAGGAGGAACAGCGCGAGGAGCGTCACCGCCCCGATGAACGCCGCCACCGTGAGCCCGTCCCGCCAGCCGTGCTGCGCCGCGCGGACGAAGCCGTACACCAGGAGCACCATGCCGGCCGTGGACAGCAGCGCGCCCGCGAGGTCGAAGCGGCCGGGACGGCGCTCGGACTCCCTGATCCAGCGGGGCGTGGCGAGCACGACGAGGAGACCGATGGGCACGTTGACGAACAGCACCCAGCGCCAGTCGGCCCATTCGATGAGCACCCCGCCCACGAGCAGACCGATGGCGCCGCCGCCGGCCGAGACGGCGGCGAAGACGCCGAAGGCCCGGTTGCGTTCCGGGCCTTCTCTGAAGGTCGTGCTGATCAGGGCGAGGGCGGTCGGGGAGGCGATGGCGCCGCCCACGCCCTGGAGGGCGCGGGCGGCGAGGAACTGTGCGGAGTTCTGGGCCAGTCCGCCGAGCAGCGAGGCGAGGACGAAGAGCAGGACCCCGAAGGCGAACACCCGGCGGCGGCCGAGGATGTCGCCCGCTCGGCCGCCGAGGAGGAGCAGGCCGCCGAAGGTGAGCGTGTACGCGTTCACCACCCAGGAGAGGTTCGCCGTGGAGAAGGCCAGGGAGCGCTGGATGTGCGGCAGCGCGATGTTCACGACGGTGACGTCGAGGACCACCATCAGCTGACAGGAGGCGATGACGAACAACGCCATCGGGCTGCCGTCGCCCCGCTCCGGGGCGGTGGCGCGCGGTCTGGTGGGAATCGGCTGCGAGCTGGGCATGGCGCGTACGCCCTTGGCGGAGGGTCGGCGGACGGCTGAGTCCGCCATTCGACCGTAGGCCGCGGCCGGAGGCCTCGCCAGTCGAGTCGCCCGTCGAGCCGCCGGTCTAGTCACCTGCCGGTCAGGCGGCCTGTCAGGCGGTCGATCACGCGGTCGGGTCGCCGGCCCGGCGGGCGGGCCCGGGACGCGGCGGCTTCACGGCAGTACGGCGATTCCGTCCAGTTCGACGAGCGCCTGCTCGTCCCAGAGGCGTACGGCCCCGATGACCGCCATCGCGGGGTAGTCGCGACCCGCCAGCCGGTGCCAGACCCGCCCCAGTTCGGCCGCGTGGGCCCGGTAGTCGGCGACGTCGACGGCGTAGACGGTGACGCGGGCCAGGTCGTGCGGGGTGCCGCCGGTCGCGGCCAGGGCGGCGAGGAGGTTGGAGAGGGCCGTCTCGAACTGGTCGACCAGGCCGGTCCCGATGACCTTGCCCTCGGCGTCGAGTGCGGTCTGCCCGGCCAGGAAGACCAGCCGGGAGCCGGTCGCGGCGACCGCGTGCGAGAAACCGCTGGCGGGGGACAGTCCGGGTGGGTTGATCCGTTCAAGACTCATCGGGCGTCGGCGTCCTTCCCTGCTGCGCGGATGCGTAGAGCTCCTTCGCGATGATGCTCAGCTGGACCTCGCTGGCACCTTCGTAGATCCTCGGCGCCCGGACCTCCCGGTAGAGGTGTTCGAGCAGATGGCCGCGCTGGAGGGCGCGGGCCCCGTGGAGTTGCACGGCGGTGTCGACGACGTACTGCGCGGTCTCGGTCGCGAACAGTTTCGCCATGGCGGAGCGCTGTGGCACATCCGCCGCGCCGGAGTCGTACGCGGCCGCCGCCGCGTAGACGAGCAGCCGGGCCGCCTCCGTGCGGGTGGCCATCTCGGCCGCCCTGTGCGAGACGGCCTGGAGGTCCTTCAGCCGCCCGCCGAAGGCGACCCGCTCGGTGGTGTGCGTGAGTGTCGCGTCGAGCGCGGCCTGCGCCATGCCGAGGGCGAAGGCGCCGACGCTGGGGCGGAACAGGTTCAGGGTCGTCATGGCGACCCGGAAACCGCCGCCCGGCTCGCCGATGACGTCGTCGCGGGTGACGGGGACGCCGTCGAAGGTGAGGGCGCCGATCGGGTGCGGGGAGAGCATCTCCAGCGCGCTGCCGGTGAGTCCGGGGCGGTCGGCGGGGACAAGGAAGGCGGTGACGCCCCGGGCGCCGGGGCGCTCACCCGTGCGGGCGAAGACGGTGTAGAAGTCGGCTTCGGGGGCGTTGGAGATCCAGCGTTTCTCGCCGGTCAGCCGCCAGCCGGTGCCGCCTGCGCCGGTGGTGGTGCTGCCGCCGGTGCCTGCGCTGGTGCCGGTGTCGGGGGCCGCTTCGAGTGCGAGCGCGGCGGCGTCGGATCCGGCGTCCGGCTCGCTGAGCGCGAAGGCGGCGACGGCGCGGCCCGCGATCACCTCCGGCAGCCAGCGTTCGCGCTGCGCGGCGGTGCCGGCCTGGACGAGCGGGTACGTACCGAGGCCCTGGAGCGCGAGCGCGGTCTCGGCCTCCGTACAGCCGTGGGCGAGCGATTCGCGCAGCAGGCACAGATCGAGGGCGCCGCCATCGCTGAACAGGCGCTTCAGCAGGCCGAGTTCGCCGAGTGCGGCAAGGAGCGGGCGGTTGACGCGGCCGGGCTCGCCCTTCTCCGCGAGGGGTCGCAGACGCTCGGCGGCCAAAGTGCGCAACGTGGCGCACCAGGCGATTTGTACCGGATCGAGAGAGAATGCGGACATCCGAGCCCCCTCTTGCGACGCGTTGACGTATCTATCGCGTACCGTTGACTGTCGTCACCATCACGATACGCTCCATGTGCGACCCCACCACGACAAGGGGGCGAACATGGAGCTGACACCCTCGGCCCACCGCGACACCTTCGCGCGCGACCATCTCCCGCCCGCCGAGCAGTGGCCCCGGCTGCTTCTCGACCCGCCCGAACTGCCCGAGCTGCGCTATCCGCAGCGGCTCAACTGCGGGGCGGAGCTGCTGGACGCGACGATCGCGCGGTACGGGGCCGACCGGCCGGTCTTCCGCGACGGGAGCACCGGGGCGGTCTGGACGTACGGTGAACTGCGCGACCACGTCGACCGGATCGCGCACGTCCTGGAGCACGACCTGGGCGTGGAGCCGGGCGGCAGGGTGCTGCTGCGCGGCCCGACCACCCCCTGGCTCGCGGCCTGCTGGCTCGCGGTGATGAAGGCGGGCGCGGTCGCCGTCACCGTACTGGCCCAGCAGCGCGCGCAGGAGCTCGCCACGATGTGCGCGATCGCACGGGTCGGGCACGCGCTGTGCGACATCCGCTCGGTCGACGACCTGGTCAAGGCCGAGGTGCCGGGCCTGCGGATCACGGCGTACGGCGGGGACGCGCCGGACGATCTGCTGCGGCTGGCGGACGGGAAACCGTCGTCGTACACCCCCGTGGCCACCGCCGCCGACGATGTCGCGCTGATCGCGTTCACCAGCGGCACCACCGGACGGCCCAAGGGGTGCATGCACTTCCACCGGGATGTGCTGGCCGTCGCCGACACGTTCGCGGCGCGGGTGCTGAGGCCCACGCCCTACGACGTCTTCGCGGGCAGCCCGCCGCTCGGCTTCACCTTCGGGCTCGGCGGGCTGGTGATCTTCCCGCTTCGGGCGGGGGCGTCGGCGCTGCTGCTCGAACAGGCGGGCCCCAGGCAGCTGCTGCCCGCCATCGCCGAGCACCGGGTCTCGGTCCTGTTCACGGCGCCGACGGCGTACCGGCTGATGCTGGACGAGCTCGACGCGTACGACGTGGCATCCCTGCGGCGGTGCGTGTCGGCCGGCGAGAACCTGCCGGCCGCGACCTGGCAGGCGTGGCACGAACGGACCGGACTGCGCATCATCAACGGCATCGGCGCCACCGAACTGCTGCACATCTTCATCTCCGCGGCGGACGGGGACATCCGTCCGGGCACGACGGGGGTGCCGGTGCCCGGCTGGCAGGCGCGGGTGGTGGACCGCGACGGCGAACCCGTGCCCGACGGGGAGCCGGGGCTGCTCGCCGTGCGCGGACCGGTCGGCTGCCGGTATCTGTCGGACCCCCGGCAGAGCGAGTACGTGCGGGGCGGCTGGAACCTCACCGGCGACACGTACGTACGGGAGCCCGACGGGTGGTTCCGCTACGTCGCCCGCGCCGACGACATGATCATCTCGGCCGGGTACAACATCGCGGGCCCGGAGGTCGAGGACGCGCTGCTGGACCACCCCGCCGTGGTGGAGGCGGCGGTGGTCGGCCGCCCCGACGAACTGCGGGGCCGGATCGTGGCGGCGTACGTGGTGGTGCGCGAGGGGGTCGGGCGCGACGAGGCGACGGCGGAGGAACTGCGCGAGCACGTCAGGGCCCGGCTGGTGCCGTACAAGTGCCCGCGCGCGATCGTCTTCCTCGACGCGCTCCCCCGCACGCCCACGGGCAAGCTCCAGCGCTTCCGGCTGCGGGACCCGGAGCCGCGGGCCCTAGAGTGATCACGTGGCCGAGCAGCACACCCCCCGTTCCCTGATCGTCACCCTGTACGGCGCGTACGTACGCGAGCGCGCCGGATCGCTGGCCGTGGCGGAGCTGATCCGTCTGCTGGGCGCGGTCGGTGTCGACGCGCCGTCCGTACGCTCGTCGGTCTCCCGGCTCAAGCGGCGCGGGCTGCTCGTCGCGCAGCGCACGGCGGGCGGGGCCGCCGGATACGCCCTGTCGGACGACGCCCGCCAGCTCCTCGACGACGGCGACCGCCGCATCTACGGGCACCCGGCGCCGGAGCTCTCCGACGGCTGGGTGCTGGCGGTCTTCTCCGTCCCCGAGGCCGAACGCCACAAGCGTCACCTGCTGCGATCCCGGCTGGCCCGGCTGGGCTTCGGCACGGCCGCGCCCGGCGTGTGGATCGCCCCCGCCCGCTTCTACGAGGAGACCCGCCACACCCTGCGCCGCCTCCAGCTCGACCCGTACGTCGACCTGTTCCGCGGCGAGCACCTGGGCTTCACCGCGACGGCGGAGGCGGTCGGGCGCTGGTGGGACCTGGCGGCCGTCGCGAAGCAGCACGAGGAGTTCCTGGACGCCCACGAACCGGTCCTGCGGGCCTGGGAGTCGCGCACCGGCGCCCCGGCCGACGAGGCCTACCGCGACTACCTCCTCGCCCTCGACTCCTGGCGTCGACTGCCGTACGCGGACCCCGGCCTGCCGGAGGAGCTCCTTCCGTCGGGCTGGCCGGGCGCGCGCTCGGCGGCGGTCTTCGCGGGGCTGCACGAGCGGCTGCGGGACGCGGGGGCACAGTTCGTGGAACCGGACGACCCGGCGGCGGCGTGAGCGGGCTCTCACCGGCGCTGCGGCAGTATTACGGCAGCGTGAGGCGCGGCTTCGGCGCGTCCGTGCGGCCCGTCGGGGGTTTGCGGCTGCCCGCGCGGTACGGGAGCGGCCAGGGGGCGGCCGGGCCGGTGTAGTTCTGGTCGGCGGCGGCGTGCAGGGTCCAGTGGGGGTCGTAGAGGTGGGGGCGGGCCAGGGCGCAGAGGTCGGCGCGGCCCGCGAGGAGCAGGGAGTTGACGTCGTCCCAGGAGGAGATCGCGCCGACGGCGATGACCGGGACGCGCAGGGTGTTGCGGATGCGGTCGGCGTACGGGGTCTGGTACGAGCGGCCGTATTCGGGGCGTTCGTCGGGGACGACCTGGCCGGTGGAGACGTCGATGGCGTCGGCGCCGTGCTCGGCGAAGGCGCGGGCGATCCGGACGGCGTCGGCGGCGGTGGTGCCGCCCGCCGCCCAGTCGGTGGCGGAGATCCGGACCGTCATGGGCCGGTCGTCGGGCCAGACGGCGCGGACCGCGTCGAAGACTTCGAGCGGGAAGCGCAGCCGGGCGGCGAGGGAACCACCGTAGGCGTCGGTGCGTTGATTGGTCAGCGGGGAGAGGAAGCCGGAGAGCAGGTAGCCGTGCGCGCAGTGGAGTTCCAGCAGGTCGAAGCCACTGCGCGCGGCGCGGGTGGCGGCCGCGGTGAACTGGCCGCGGATGTCGGCGAGTCCGGCCTGGTCGAGCTGGTGCGGGATCTGGTTGACGCCGGGGCGGTACGGGAGCGGTGAGGCGGCGACGAGGGGCCAGTTGCCGTCGGGGAGCGGGGCGTCCATCTCCTGCCACATGAGCCGGGTGGAGCCCTTGCGGCCGGAGTGGCCGAGCTGGACGCCGATGGCGGTGCCCGGCGAGCGAGCGTGGACGAAGTCGGTGATCCGGCGCCAGGCGGCGGCCTGTTCGTCGGTGTAGAGGCCGGCGCAGCCCGGGGTGATGCGGCCCTGTGCGCTGACGCAGACCATCTCGGTCATGACCAGTCCCGCGCCGCCGAGGGCGCGGGCGCCGAGGTGGACGAGGTGGAAGTCGCCGGGGACGCCGTCCTCGGCGGAGTACATGTCCATGGGTGAGACGACGACACGGTTGCGCAGGGTCAGTCCGCGCAGCCGGAAGGGGGTGAACATCGGGGGCGTGTCCGGCGCACTGCCGAAGTCCCGCTCGACGGAGGCGGTGAAGTCGGGGTCGCGCAGCCGCAGGTTGTCGTGCGTGACGCGGCGGCTGCGGGTGAGGAGGTTGAACGCGAACTGGGTGGGTGGCTGGCCGAGATAGGTGGCGAGGTCCTCGAACCAGCGCAGGCTGGCGGCGGCGGCACGCTGGGTGGATTCGACGACGGGCCGGCGCTCGGCTTCGTACGCGGCGAGTGCCTCGGGGAGTGCGGGCTGCTCCTCGATGCAGGCGGCGAGGGCGAGCGCGTCCTCGACGGCGAGTTTGGTGCCGGAGCCGATGGAGAAGTGCGCCGTGTGGGCGGCGTCGCCGAGCAGCACCGTGTTGCCGTGGGACCAGCGGTCGTTGACGACGGTGCGGAAGGCGGTCCAGGTGGAGGCGTTGCCCCGCAGGGGCCGTCCGCCGAGGGCGTCGGCGAAGATTTTGGCGCACCGTTCGGCGGACTGCTGCTCGTCGCACTCGTCGAGCCCGGCGGCCCGCCAGACCTCCTCGCGCATCTCCACGATGACGGTGCTGCGGCCGGATTGATCCTGCGGCCCGGAGAGGCTGGTCGAGGGGCGGTGGTCCGGCGACGGGCGGGAGAAGGGGTAGCCGTGCAGCTGCATCACGCCGTGCTCGGTCTCGGCGACCTCGAAGCGGAACGCGTCGAAGGCGAAGTCCGCGGCGAGCCAGATGTAGCGGCAGCGGTGGGTGGTGATGCGGGGGTTGAACGTCTCCGCGTGCGCGGCGCGGGTGAGGCTGTGTACGCCGTCGGCGGCGATGACGAGATCGTGGGTGGCGGCGAGCTCGGCGGCGGGCGGCGCCTGCGTGCGGAACCGGAGCCGTACGCCGAGCTCCGCGCACCGCCCGTGCAGGATCTCCAGCAGCCGCCGTCGGCCGAGCGCGGCGAAACCGTGCCCGCCCGAGGTGAGGGTGCGGCCCCGGTGGACGATGTCGATGTCGTCCCAGCGTACGAACTCGTCCTGGAGCGCCCGGTAGACGGCGGGGTCGGCGTGCTCGATGCCGCCGAGGGTCTCGTCCGAGAGGACGACACCGAAGCCGAAGGTGTCGTCGGGGGCGTTGCGCTCCCACACGGTGATCTCGCGGTCGGGGTCGAGCCGCTTCAGCAGGGCTGCGGCGTACAGCCCACCGGGTCCGCCGCCGATGACGGCGACGCGGAGGGGGGCGTCGTCCGCGGCGGGCCGCTGCCCGCCCCGCGCTCCCCCGGAGCTTCGCCCGGACATCGGGGACCGGGGCTGCGCCCCGAACCCCGTTGCGGGCGCCGCGTCCCCGATCCGCCCTGCGTCGGCCGCCGGCGGGGCTCCTTCTGAGCCCGCCCGGGGCGCCGAGGGCTCGCCCTCCACGCGGCGGAGTGGCACCTCGGCACTGCGGGGAGGCTCGGGTTGCGGGGTCGGCTCGCCGTCGGCGTCGGAGGTGCCGCGGGGCTCGCCCGCGTACGACGGCATCGTCACCGCCCCCGCCACTTCGGCGCGCGTTTCTCCGTGAACGCCGCGTGGAACTCCGCGTAGTCCTCGCCGTTCATCAGCAGCGCCTGCGTCGCCGCGTCCAGCTCCACCGCCGCGGCGAGCGGCATGTCCAGCTCCGCCGTGAGCAGTGCCTTGGTCTGGGCGTACGCGAGGGCGGGGCCGTCCGCGAGGCGCCGGGCGAGGGCCTCGGCCGCCTGGTGGGCCCGGCCCTCCTCGGCCAGCTCGCTGATCAGGCCGATCCGCTCGGCCTCGGCGGCCCGGACCGGCTCGCCCAGCATCAGCAGCCGCGTGGCGTGGCCGAGCCCGACGACCCGCGGCAGCAGATACGCCGCGCCCATGTCGCCGCCGGACAGCCCGACCTTGGTGAAGAGGAACGAGAACCGGGCGGACGGATCGGCGACCCGGAAGTCCGCGGCGAGCGCGAGCACCGCGCCCGCACCCGCCGCGACGCCGTGCACGGCCGCGATCACGGGGAAGGGGCATTCGCGCAGGGCCCGTACGACCTGCCCGGTCATCCGGTTGAAGTCGAGGAGCTGGGCGGTGTCCATGGCGAGCGTGGCACCGATGATGTCGTCGACATCGCCGCCGGAGCAGAACCCGCGCCCCTCGCCGCCGAGGACCAGGGCGCGCACCGATCGCTCCCGGGACAGTTCGGCGAGCAGGTCGCGCAGGTCGGCATAGGCGCCGAAGGTGAGCGCGTTGAGCTTCTCGGGGCGGTCGAGCGTGACCGTGGCGACGCCGTCCTGCCTGGTCAGCCGTAGATGTCGCCACTCGTCGGTGTGGGACGCGGAGCTGGGGAACGGGCTCATGGACGCGGCCTCCCTCGGGCTGCCGGCTACTGCCTGCCCCACGAAGCTATCACCCGGATATGACTTCCGTCACGAGAACGCGATAGGGGCATGGTGTGAGCGTGGCAGGGGCGCGATATGCCGCGGTGGCGCGGGGCGCGTGTGACCAAGGTCCCGTCGGAGACCGCCGAGCGGCCCTGGCCGGGCGATTTTCATTCCGTAAAGTTTAAGGAGAAAGCATTGCCCCGCAGCACCGCGAACGGAAACACCTGCCATGTCCGAAGCCGCCGCCACGGCGACCGCCACCACGGCCCACACGGCCGACACGTGGCGCATCGCGCTGCCGCACACCACCGCGGCCGTGCCGATCGCGCGTGCCCTGGTCCGTACGGTGCTCGCGGACGTCGAGGCTCCGGCGGACATCGACACGGCCGAGCTGCTCACGGCGGAGCTCGTCGCCAACGCGGTGGAACACACTCCCGGCCCGGAACCGGTCGAGCTGGTCGTGGAGCCGCTGCCGATGGGCTGCCAGGTCGAGGTGCACGACCCCGACCCCGCCCCGCCGGGCGAGCTCGGCCGCCCGCACGCGCCCGGCTCCGAGCGGCCCGATCCCTGGCAGGAGCACGGGCGCGGACTGCTCCTCGTCCGCACCCTGAGCACAGCCTGCGGCCACCGCCCCACCAGGTACGGCAAGGCGGTGTGGTTCACGCTGGGCGGCGCGGCACCCGTGGCCTGACCGTACGGCTGTCAGGCCGGGGCGGGAGCCGCGGCCATCGTCGCCACCAGTACCGCCTTGATCGTGTGCATACGGTTCTCGGCCTCGTCGAACACCACCGAGTGGGCGGACTCGAACACCTCGTCGGAGACCTCCAGCTCCGTCAGACCGTGGCGCTCGTATATCTCGCGGCCCACCTTGGTACCGAGGTCGTGGAAGGCCGGCAGGCAGTGCAGGAACTTCACGTCCGGGTTCCCCGTCGCCCGCAGCACGTCCATGGTCACGGAGTACGGGGCGAGCACCTTGATCCGCTCGTCCCAGACCTCCTTGGGCTCACCCATGGAGACCCAGACGTCGGTCGCGACGAAGTCCGCGCCGGCGACGCCCTCGGTGACGTCCTCGGTGAGGGTGACCCTGGCCCCGCTGGTCGCGGCGGCCGCACGCGCGGCGGCGACGACCTCGTCGGACGGCCAATAAGCCCTGGGCGCCACGATCCGTACGTCCATACCCAGCAGCGCACCGGTCACCAGGTAGGAGTTGCCCATGTTGAAGCGGGCGTCGCCGAGGTAGGCGAAGGCGATACCGGTGAGCGGCTTGTCGCTGTGCTCGGTCATGGTGAGCACGTCGGCGAGCATCTGGGTGGGGTGCCAGTCGTCGGTGAGACCGTTGAAGACCGGTACGCCCGCGTGCGCGGCGAGCTCCTCGACGGCGTCCTGGCTGTCCCCGCGGTACTCGATCCCGTCGAACATCCGGCCGAGCACCCTGGCAGTGTCCTTGACCGACTCCTTGTGTCCCATCTGGGAGCCGGAGGGGTCGAGGTACGTCGTCGAGGCGCCCTGATCGGCGGCGGCGACCTCGAAGGCGCAGCGGGTACGGGTCGAGGTCTTCTCGAAGATCAGCGCGATGTTCTTGCCACGCAGTCGCTGGACCTCGCCGCCGGCGCGCTTGGCGGCCTTGAGCTCGGCGGCCAGATCGACCAGGCCGCGGAACTCCTCGGCGGTGAAGTCCAGCTCCTTGAGGAAGTGGCGGCCTGCGAGGTGTGTCGCCATGGTGGCTGCTCCTGGGTCACGAATGAGGGGACTCCTGGAAGTCTATACGAAGCACTGTATTGCTATACGGTCACCCCGGCGTCGCCGCACGTTCACCTCCGCCGCCTCCGCTTCGCTACGCGTCAGCCCTCCCCTCGTCCACCGCGTCCCGCTCCACGGGACAGCTCATACAGCGCGGACCGCCGCGGCCCCGGCCCAGTTCGCTGCCCGGGATCTCGATGACCTCGATGCCCTGCTTGCGCAGATGGGTGTTGGTGGTGACGTTGCGTTCGTACGCCACGACCACCCCGGGCTCGACGGCCAGCACGTTGCACCCGTCGTCCCACTGCTCCCGCTCCGCCGAGTGCACGTCCTGAGTCGCCGTGAGGACCCTGATGTCCCGCAGCCCGAGTGCCGCGGCGATGGCGGTGTGCATGTGCTCGGGCGGGTGGTCGGTGACACGCAGGGCCTGCTGCCCGTCGGCCGGTTCGATCGTGTACGAGCGCAGCATGCCCAGGCCCGCGTACTGGGTGAAGACATCGCGGTCGACCATGGTCATCACCGTATCGAGGTGCATGAACGCCCGCCGCTTGGGCATGTCCAGCGCCACGATCGTCCGTGCGGAACCGGCCGCGAACAGCCTGTGGGCCAGCATCTCGACCGCCTGCGGGGTGGTGCGCTCGCTCATCCCGATGAGCACCGCGCCATTGCCGATGACCAGGACGTCGCCGCCCTCGATGGTGGAGGGGTAGTCGTCCTGGCCTTCCGACCAGTGGTGGAAGTCGCCCGCCTCCGGACCCGTGAACAGCGGATGGTGCTTGTAGATCGCCTCGAAGTGCACGGTCTCCCGCTGCCGGGCGGGCCAGCGCATCGCGTTGATGGACACCCCGTCGTAGATCCAGGCGGACGTGTCGCGGGTGAAGAGGTGGTTGGGCAGCGGGTCGAGCAGGAAGTCGTCGAGATCCATGACGTGGAAGCGGACGGACGTCGGCTCGGAGTGGCCCGCGAGGAACTCCCGCTTGGTCATCCCCCCGACCAGCGCCTCGACCAGGTCCGGCGTGGACAACGCGTCGAACGCGGCCCGCAGATGGTCCGTGGCCAGGGGGCCGTACTCCTTCTCGTCGAAGACCCGGTCCAGGACCAGCTTCCTGGCCGCCGGGATCTCCAGGGCCTCGCGCAGCAGATCGCCGAAGAGATGCACCTCGACACCCCGGTCGCGCAGCACATCCGCGAACCCGTCGTGCTCGTGGCGGGCACGGCGCACCCAGAGGAGGTCGTCGAACAGCAGCGCGTCCTTGTTGGTGGGGGTGAGCCGCTTCAGCTCCAGGTCAGGCCTGTGCAGTATGACCCGGCGCAGCCGCCCGGTCTCGGAGTCGACATGGAATCCCATGTCCCCATCCTCACCGGGGGGACCCCCGTTCACTCGGCGAACGCACGGACTGATGTCCCGCCGCTGCCGGCGTCACCGGGACGACACCGGCATCAGGCCGACGAAGAGCAGCGACGCGGCCGTGACGACGAGTCCGATGCCGGAGTCGCCGTCCACCTGGGGACAGCACGGCGAAGCCGACGGCCGCGATCGTGACGCCGAGGCGCTCAACCCAGGCCGAGGACGGCCCCCGGCTCCCCGCGCAGGACCGGGGCCACGATTCCGGCCTGGGGCAACGCGGTTCCGGGGAGGCCGAAGTCGGCCCCGCCGGGCGCCGTCAGGGGCGGTTGGGCCTCCGCGCCCGGGGTGACCGTCGTCAGGTCCGAGACGGGGACCACGAGCTGAGCCGTGCCGCTCTCCCTCTCACTCAGGGGGTGGGGCAGCGGAAGCCCGACCCGCGTCGGCGGAAGCTCGGTGGTCACGGGCACCTGGGGCAGGAGGCCCGCGGGCAGCATCCGGCCCTTCACGTAGCGCGGGCCCTCGGGCACGCCCGGCAGGGGGACCGGCACCCCCGTCCTCAGCGTGGGCGCGTCCAGGGGCAGGGCGTGCTCCAGGCCGCCCAGGGGTACGGCCACGGGCACATGCGTCCCGGCCGCGGCGGACGGCGCCGCCACCGCCGCGGCCACGCACGTCATGAACACACCGAGGCTCCCGCGCACGATCAACTTCATGCTGTCTTCCGTCCTTCCAGAAATCGCGGACACTCCGCTGCCCGGAAGAACGAGCCCAAGGCCGTGATCCCCCCGGTCGTTCCCCCGAGTGCAGTAACGGCCCGGCACTCGGGGGATGAACAGGAGAAATGACCGGTCGGCGTCAGAGCCGGGGGTCGACCGGCTCCGACTCCAGCGCGAGCACCGCGAAGACCGCCTCGTGGACCCGCCACAGCGGCTCACCGTCGGCCAGCCGGTCCAGCGCCTCCAGACCGAGCGCGTACTCACGCAGCGCCAGCGACCGCTTGTGGCCGAGGAACCGGCTGCGCAGCCGGGTCAGGTTGTCCGGTCGCGTGTACTCGGGGCCGTAGATGATCCGCAGGTACTCGCGCCCGCGGACCTTGATGCCGGGCTGGACGAGCCGGCCCTTGCCGTCCCGCACGAGGGACTCGAGCGGCTTGACGACCATGCCCTCGCCGCCCGTGCCGGTCAGCTCCAGCCACCAGTCGACACCCGCGCGCATCGACTCCTCGTCACTCGTGTCGACGACGAGCCGGCGGGTGCGCTGGAGCAGTCCGGATCCGGCACCCGGTGCTGTCGCGGCGTCCGCGTCCACCAGCCGGTCCAGCCACGCCAGTTGCTCGTCGTGCGGCACGGCAGCCAGCGAGCGGCCCTGCACGGCGAGGATCTGGAACGGTGCGAGGCGCACTCCGTCCAGTCCCTCTGTCGTCCAGCAGTACCGCCGGTACGCCTCGGTGAAGGCGGCCGCGTCCGCGGCCCGCTCACGCTGGCGCTCCAGCAGTCCGCCCGTGTCGACACCGCGCGCGACCGCCGCTTCGAGGGCGGCCGTGACGCCCGGGAAGACCGCGGCGGAGGCGGCGCCGACGGCGGCGTACTGCTTGCGCAGCAGTCCGGACGCCTTGAGCGACCAGGGCATCAGCTCCGCGTCGAGCAGCAGCCAGTCCGTCCGGAGCTCGTCCCAGAGCCCGGCTCCGGTGATGGCCGTGCGCAGCCGGTCGAGGATCTGCTCGGTGACGGCGTCGTCGTCGAAGAAGGGACGGCCGGTTCGGGTGTGCAGCGAACCCGTGGGCCCTTCCACACCGAATCGCTCGCGCGCCGCCTCGGCATCCCGGCAGACCAGGGCGACCGCCCGCGAACCCATGTGCTTCTCCTCGCACACGACCCGCTGGACGCCGTCCGCCTTGTACTGCGCGAACGCCTCGGCCGGGTGCTCCAGGAAGGGTCCGTCAGCGTCTCCGCCGCGGGCCTCCTCCCCCGAGGTCGCGGTGGGGGCCATCGTCGGCGGGAGGTACACGAGCAGCCGCGGGTCGACCGCGAACCGGCTCATCACCTCCAGTGCCGCCGCCGCGTTCTCCTCGCGCACCGCGATCCGGCTCATGTGGCGGGTCTCCACGATCCGCCGGCCGTGCACGTCGGCGAGGTCGAGCGGACGGCCCTGGTGTCCGCCGGGTGCCTCGGTCGCGAGCGGCTTGACCGGCTCGTACCAGACCTTCTCGGCCGGTACGTCGACCAGTTCACGCTCGGGCCAGCGCAGCGCGGTCATCCTGCCGCCGAAGACGGCCCCCGTGTCCAGGCAGATCGTGTTGTTGACCCATGAGGTGTTGGGCACGGGAGTGTGGCCGTAGACCACAGCGGCCCGGCCGCGGTAGTCCTCGGCCCACGGGTAGCGCACGGGCAGGCCGAACTCGTCGGTCTCGCCGGTCGTGTCGCCGTACAGCGCGTGCGAGCGGACCCGGCCGGAGGTGCGGCCGTGGTACTTCTCAGGCAGTCCGGCGTGGCAGACGACGAGCTTGCCCTCGTCGAGCACGTAGTGGCTGACGAGTCCGTCGATGAACTCCCGGACCTGCGCGCGGAACTCGTCGCTCTCCTTGTCCAGCTGCTCGATGGTCTCGGCGAGCCCGTGGGTGTGCTGGACCTGCCTTCCCTTGAGCCAGCGTCCGAGCTTGTTCTCGTGGTTGCCGGGCACGCACAGCGCGTTGCCCGCGGCCACCATGCCCATCACCAGTCGCAGCACGCCGGGGCTGTCCGGCCCACGGTCGACGAGGTCACCGACGAACACGGCGGTCCGACCGTCAGGGTGTGCTCCGTCCACATAACCGAGCTTCGCGAGCAGCGTCTCCAGCTCGGAGCGGCAGCCGTGGATGTCGCCGATGATGTCGAACGGACCCGTCAGGTGGCGCAGGTCGTTGTAGCGCCTCTCCAGGACGACCTCCGCCGCCTCGACCTCCTCCACGCTGCGCAGCACGTGCACCTTGCGGAAGCCCTCGCGCTCGAGGCCGCGCAGCGAGCGGCGCAGCTCGCGCCGGTGGCGCTGGATCACGTGACCGGGCATTCCGGCCCGGTCCGGGCGCTGCGCGTTCCTCTCGGCGCACACCGCTTCGGGCATGTCGAGGACGATCGCGATCGGCAGCACGTCGTGCTGCCGGGCCAGCTGGACGAGCTGTCTGCGGCTTTCCTGCTGCACGTTGGTCGCGTCGACGACGGTCAGCCGGCCGGCGGCGAGCCGCTTGCCGACGATGTAGTGCAGGACGTCGAAGGCGTCGCTGCTCGCGCTCTGGTCGTTCTCGTCGTCGGCGACCAGTCCGCGGCAGAAGTCCGAGGAGATCACCTCGGTGGGCTTGAAGTGCTTGCGGGCGAACGTGGACTTGCCGGAGCCGGTGGCACCGACGAGGACCACGAGGGACAGGTCGGTGACGGGCAGTGTGCGGGTGGTGGTGGTCATGCCGCCTCCACCTCCTTCGTGGTCGCGCTGGTCATGGTGAATACGGCCATCTGGGTGGGGGCGCCCACTTCGGGGTCGTCGTCGCCGACGCCCACGAACGCGACGCCGTATCCGTGCCGCACGGCGACCTGCTCCGCCCACCGGCGGAATTCCTCGCGGGTCCATTCGAAGCGGTGGTCGCTGTGGCGTACGTGCCCGGCGGGCAGCGACTCCCAGCGCACGTTGTACTCGACGTTCGGCGTGGTCACGATCACGGTGCGGGGGCGTGCGGAGCCGAACACCGCGTATTCCAGGGCGGGCAGGCGGGGCAGGTCGAGATGCTCGATGACCTCGCTGAGAACGGCCGCGTCATAGCCGCCGAGCCGCTTGTCGGTGTACGTGAGCGAGCCCTGGAACAGGGTGACCCGCTCGGACTGCCGCTCGCCCATGCGGTCCAGCCGGAGCCGGCGGGCCGCGACGGCGAGGGCGCGCGCCGATACGTCCACGCCGACGATCTCAGTGAACCGCACGTCCTTCAGCAGCGCCTGGACCAGCTGGCCCTGTCCACAGCCGAGGTCGAGCACCGTGCTCGCGCCGGCCGCGCGCAGCGCCGTCAGGATGGCCTCGCGCCGGTGCTCGGCGAGCGGCACGGGCCGCTCCTCCGTGTCTCTCGTCTCGTCCACGGCGTTGTCGACGTCCTCGACCTCGAGGTCGTCGCTCTCGGCCAGCCGCACCAGCTCCAGGCGCTCCATCGCCTGCCGGGTCAGCCCCCAGCGGCGCGAGAGGTACCGGCTGGTGATCAGCTGCTGCTCGGGGTGCTCGGCCAGCCAGCCCTCTCCCGCGCGCAGCAGTTTGTCGACCTCGTCGGGGGCGACCCAGTAGTGCTTGGCGTCGTCGAGGACCGGCAGCAGGACGTACAGCTGGCGCAGGGCGTCGGCGAGCCGCAGCTCGCCCTCCAGCACGAGGCGGACGTACCGCGAGTCGCCCCACTCCGGGAACTGCTCGTCCAGCGCCACCGGCTGCGCCTCGACGGAGGTCCAGCCGAGCGGTCCGAACAGCTTGTGGACCAGCTCGGCCCCGCCGCGCGCGGGCAGCGCGGGGACCTCGATGCGCAGCGGCAGGGTGCTTTCCGCCCGCTCCGGCATCGCCTGGCACACACCGCGCAGGGCGCTCTTGAACACCGTGCTCATCGCGACCGAGAGCAGCGACGATGCGGCGTACGGCCGGTCGTTGACGTATTGCGCGAGCGCGGAGTCGGGCGCGCCGCCGCGGCCCTTGCCCTTGCCCCGCCGCACGAGCGCCACGGGGTCCACCTCCAGCAGCAGCGCGGCGGTGCAGCGCTCGGCGGTGGCCTCCGGGTAGAGGACATGGGCCGTGCCGTGCGAGGTGGAGAACGTCTGCGCCTTGTCGGGATGCTTGTGCAGCAGAAAGCCCAGATCGGTGGCGGGACGCTCGGGGGTGCCGGTGGTGCTGATCGTCAGGAACACGCGTCCGAGTATCTCCCTCCCTGTCCCGATGTGACCAGGCAATTTCGTCACGGCCCTGTACCTGTACGGGCCGCGAGCGCGGCGATACGGTCCGGGCCCACGCGGCAGCATCCGCCCACCAGGCGCGCGCCGGCCCCGGTCCAGTCGCGCGCCTCGGCCGGGTCGAAGGTGACATCGCCCCGCCAGGCCCGCGCGGCGGCGTCCCAGCGCTCGCCGCTGTTGGGGTAGACGACGACCGGTTTTCCCGTCTCCCGGGCCGCGAGCGCCACGGCACGGCCGGCGTCGGCGGGCTCGCAGCAGTTCACCCCGACGGCTATCACCTGATCGTTGTACGCGGCGAGGGCGAAGGCGGCCGCGAGGTCCTGACCGGCCCGGGTGCGCTCCCCCGCGATGGTGTACGAGAGCCAGAGGGGCACGCCGCACCCCTCGGCCGCCAGCAGCAGCGCCACCGCCTCGTCGGTGTCCGGCACCGTCTCCAGAGCGAGCACGTCGGGGCGGGCCGCGGCCAGCGTCTCGATCCTGGGCCGGTGGAACTCCTCCAGCTCCCGCACGGTCAGCCCGTACCGGCCGCGGTACTCGCTGCCGTCCGCGAGCATCGCCCCGTACGGACCGGCCGACGCCGCGACCCAGACCTCCTGATCGGCGCGCTCGGCCGCGGCGCGGGCCAGCTCCACGCTGCGGGCCAGCAGGGCGGCGGTCTCGCCGCGGCCCACCCCGCGCCGGGCGAAGCCCTCGAACGTCGCCTGGTAGCTGGAAGTGATGAGCACCTGTGCACCCGCCCGCGCGTACGCCGTGTGGGCGGCCTCGATCTGTTCGGGGCCGTCGGCGAGCAGCCGCGCCGACCAGAGCTCGTCGGACAGGTCGCAGCCCTGCGACTGAAGCTGGTTGGACAGGCCGCCGTCGAGGACGAGCGGCCCTTCGGCGAGGGCTGCGGCGAGGGTGCGGGCGGGCTTCACTGGTACTCCCGGGGGTGCTCTCAGCCCAGCTGGGACTGGACCTGGACGGAGACGAGCTCCAGGTGGTCGAGATCCCGCAGGTCGAGGACCTGGAGATAGACGCGGGACGACCCGATCGCGGCGTAGCGCCCGAGCTTGTCCACGACCTCGGCGGGCGAGCCCGCCAGGCCGTTGGTCTTGAGCTCCGCCACCTCGCGGCCGATGGCGGCCGCCCTGCGCGCCACCTCCGCGTCGTCCTTGCCGACGCATACGACGAGGGCGTTGGAGTACACGAGGTCGTCGGCCTTGCGTCCGGCCTCCTCGGCGGCGGCCCGGACCCGGCCGAACTGCCGCTCGCTGTCCTCCAGCGACGCGAACGGCATGTTGAACTCGTCGGCGTACCGCGCGGCCAGCCGGGGGGTGCGGCTCGGCCCGTGGCCGCCGATGAGAACCGGCACCTTGGCCTGGGCGGGCTTGGGCAGCGCGGGTGAGTCGGTCAGCCGGTAGTGCCTGCCCTCGTACGAGAACGTCTCGCCGGGCTTCGTTGCCCACAGCCCGGTCACGATGGCGAGCTGCTCCTCCAGCCGGGCGGACCTCTCCTTGGGGAAGGGGATGCCGTACGCCTTGTGCTCCTCCTCGAACCAGCCCGCGCCGAGGCCGAGCTCGACCCTGCCGCCCGACATCTGGTCGACCTGGGCCACCTGGATGGCCAGCACGCCGGGCTGCCGGAAGGTGCCGGCCGTCATGAGGGTGCCGATCCTGATCCGCTTGGTCTCCCGGGCGAGGCCGGCCAGGGTGATCCAGGCGTCGGTGGGGCCGGGCAGCCCGTCGCCCGATCCCATCTTCAGATAGTGATCCGACCGGAAGAAGGCGTCGAAGCCGAGGTCCTCGGTGGCCCTTGCCACCGTCAGCAGGGTGTCGTAGGAGGCCCCTTGCTGGGGCTCTGTGAAGATTCGGAGGTCCATGCATCCATCCTGCACCGTCGAACGTGCGTCAACCCCGACGTGCCGTCGGGTGAATATCCGTCAACGCGGCGGGCGCCGTCGTCCATGCCAGTGACCCGGTCGGACCGTGATCGTTGCCCTCGGCGGAGCCGGACCGCCCGGCCCGCGCGCCGGCGGAAGCTGCCGGTGCGCTTTCGTACGTGCCGCCCTTCCCGCGCCGGGAGGGGCCTGGGCCGAGGAGGCCACCATGTCCGAGGAAGCCATGCCCGAGCAGAGGGGCGCCGAGGCACCCAAGGGGCTGCTGCAGCAGATGGAGGAGCTGATGGCGTCGCTCTCCGCGGATCTGTCACAGCTGGACGCGGACCTCCAGTCCCGGGACGCCGTGTCCGCCCCCGCCCCGGACGACGGCGCCCGGGGCTGAACGTGGGGGTGCTCCGTACCCCCACACCCTGCCGGGGCCGCATCCGCCGCCCGGTCCCGTCGCCGGGCGCCCCGGCACCCTCGGGCGGACCGGCGCCCGGACCGTGACGAGCCGTCACTGCCATCAGGGCGGGCTCGTCGCCGGGTCGGGAGGGTGGAGGCGGTCGGGGTCGCGGGGGCGGGTGCGGTCGCGTAAGGAAAGGCGGCGGAGCAGGGCACGGACGCGGTCGTTCGATTCGTCGGCCGCGTCGATCGCCTCGATGCACTGCCAGTAGAGCCCCTCCTCGTCCGTGGCGCACGCCACTCCGACGAGGGCGATGCCGACCTCCCCGAGCAGGGTGCTCAGGCCGGTCAACGCCTTCTGGAGATCGGAGACTTCGGACAGCTGGGCCGCTCTCGGCACGCCACCGCACGGGTGGTCCAGCGGTCCGCAGCCGCGCGCGCCGGCCTCACAGAGGCCGCGCGCCTCGCCTCTCAGCTCCTGTGGTCCGTGCAGGGCCAGTCGGCCCCCCAGCGCCTGGGCGAGGGCCTGGGCCTGCCAGGCCTCCGCCACGACATCCAGCGCATCCCGGCTCTGCGCCAGTGCGTGCCGGCCGGTCGCGATGAGCCGCTCCGCTTCCATGTGCGCCGCCCCCGTTCGTACGACTTTCTGCCCACTGAGTCACTACCCAGAGTGAAGGCGCTCCAGACGAAAAGCCAGAGGAATTCGGAAATCTGTGGACAGGAAGCCGGTTGGGGAGAGGTCGATCACTCCGTAGAGTGACGAAGCCGTCATGACGAGTCGTCCGACGGCCGCCCGGCCGCCGGGAACCGCAGTTCGTTCCGGTCGATCTTCGCGGCGAGGGCGGCCAGCGCGTCGACCCCGAGCACCTCGCAGAACTGCAGCAAATAGGCGAGGACATCCGCGACTTCGTCCGCCACCCGGTGCGCCTTGTCCGGGTCGTCCATCACCCGGGCGGACTCCTCCGGCGTCAGCCACTGGAAGATCTCGACCAGTTCGGCGGCCTCGACGGTCAACGCCACCGCGAGGTTCTTCGGCGTGTGGTACGGCCCCCAGTCCCGCGCCGCCGCGAACTCGGCCAGTCTGCGCTGAAGTGTCTTCACGTCAAGTTCTGTCACGGCACCAGATCTACACCAGGTCCACCACGGTCACCCCCTCGATTCCGCGCACGGACGTGCTGTCGCTCACCGCCCCCACCAGCCGCACATGCCCTCCCGCGCAGATCTCCCCGGCCAGCGAGGCCAGTTCCCTCAGCTGGGCCCGGTCCAGGCAGCGGTCCAGACCGTCGGCGAGGACCGTGAGCGACTGCAGCGCGCCGGGGACCTCCGCCGGCTGGTCCATGGCCAGCACGCCCGGTCCGGTGAGCAGGACCAGAGCGAGCGCCAGATAGCGCAACTCGCCGTCGCCGAGCCGTCCGAGCGGAGTGGCGCGGCGGCCTGCGGCCCGGCCGAGGACCGCCCGGACCGTCCCGTCCGGCAGCTCCTCGACGCCCACGTCCGAGACCGGTCCGGCACAGCCCGCCCGCGCCACCTCGATCAGGCGCGCATGACGCCTGCCGCACTCGCTGCGCGTGCGGTGCAGCACCGCCGCCAGGTTGTCGCAGCCGCGCCGCAGCCGCCCCTCCCCCGGCGCCACCGGCTCGCGCATCAGCGGGGGCTGCGGATCGCACGGAAACACCGAACGGAGCCCCAGCACCACCTGCTCGGCGGCCGCCAGCACACGCAGCTCCCCGTCCGTCCGGCCGGCGACGCGCAGCGGGAGCAGCGCCGTACCGAGCCGGTCGTCAGGCAGCGGGGCACGGGTGACGGTGGCGCTGCCCGCCGTGTGCCAGGCGGCCTGCACGACGGAGCGGGCGGGGTCGCGCAGCGCCGTGCTCAGCAACGTCCGTCCGTCGCTGGTCAAACGCTCGCCGACGACGCGCAGTTCCGGCTCCGCCTGGACGGCGAGATCGAGCCGTACGCGGCCGGCCGGGCCGTCGACCGCACAGCCGAGCCTGAATCCCCGGCGGCCCTGGGCGTCCACGCCCGTCCGCTCGGGCACGCACTCCGCCGGATCGGGGAACACCTCGCCGAGCCCGGCCCCCGAGCCCAGCCGCGCCAGCGCCTCGCACGCGCGCAGCGCCTGCGACTTCCCGCTGCCGCTCGGACCCGCGAACAGTGTCACCGGGCCGAGGCGGAACGCGGCCCCGCGGTGCGACGCGAAGGCGGAGAGCCTGAGTTCGGTGACCGCCGGGCGTAGGCCCGCCGCCGGTCGTGGGCCGGGGGCGGGGTTCGGGCCGGGGGCCGGGCTCGGGCCAGGGACTGGGCTCGGGCTGGGTGCGTCCATGTGGGGGACGCTACGCAGGGCCTCGTACAGCGAATCGTTCCGCCAGAAAGGGCGTCCTACGAACGAGCGACTACGTATGGGGGATGGCCGCCGCGGCGGCCCCCTCGACCTCCGTGCCGACCGGTGCGAGCAGGAAGACATTGCGGTCGACCCGGTGCATCGCGCTGCCGAGACCGAAGACGACACCGCTGCTGAAGTCCAGGATGCGCTTGGCCACTTCGGTGTCCGCGCCGGTCAGATCCAGCAGCACCGGGATCTGGGCGATGAGGTACTCGGCGACCTCGCGCGCGTCCGCGAAGACCTGCACCCGCAGGACGATCATGCGGCGCTGCTCGGCCTCGGCGGCGGCAGCCGCTTCGGCCGCCCGGTGCCCCCTCGGGACGGTGCGGTGGTCCACTCGCGACGGCCACTCGTTACGACCGCGCAGGGGGACGACCTGGGCCAGGCCCTCCCACTGCGCGTCGGTGACGTCGTATCTCTCGTACCTGCTCATGGGACCATCCTCGCGCCCCTCACCCGTTCGGCCCAACAACGACACGAGGGGACCGCTTCGGTTTTCGAGGGGCTCAGTTCTCGAAGCGGTAGCCCATGCCGGGGGCGGTGATGAGGTGGCGGGGGTGCGAGGGGTCACGTTCGAGCTTGCGTCGCAACTGGGCCATGTAGACCCGCAGATAGTTGCTCTGCGTTCCGTAGGCGGGACCCCAGACCTCCTGGAGCAGCTGTCTCTGGCCGACGAGCCGGCCTCGGTTGCGGATCAGGACCTCCAGTAAATGCCACTCGGTGGGAGTGAGACGGACATCGTTCCCGTCCCGCCTGACCTTCTTGGCCAGCAGGTCGACGGTGAACGCCGCGGTCCTGACGATCAGCGACCGGTCACCGGCGGCTCCCGTGGCCGCCGGTGTGGTCCTGCGGGTCGCCGCCCGCAGCCGGGCGAGGAGTTCGTCCATGCTGAACGGTTTGGTGATGTAGTCGTCGGCTCCCGCGTCGAGCGCCGCGACCTTCTCGTCGGAGGTCCGGCGGGCGGAGACCACCAGGACGGGCACGCGGCTCCAGGCGCGCAGCGCGCGCAGTACGTCGGTGCCGTCCATGTCGGGCAGTCCGAGGTCGAGCAGGACGACGTCCGGGGAGTGCTCCCCGACGAGCCTGAGGGCCGTACTCCCGTCCGCCGCGGTGAGGCACTCGAACTGCCGTGCCTTGAGGTTGATCACGAGAGCCCGTGCGAGCTGCGGGTCGTCCTCGACCACCAGCACCCGGGTCATCGGCAGGCCTTTCTGTCGTACGGTCCCGGGCGGCGGGCGGTGGTCCGTCCGCCGCCCGGGCGTCGGGTCACTTCTTCGTGAGCTGCTTCAACGCGATGTTGAGCTCGAGGACGTTGACGCGGGGCTCACCGATGAAGCCGAGGATCCGGCTGTCGGTGTGGTCGGCGACGAGCTTCTCGACCTGCTCGACGTCGAGGTTGTTCTTCTCGGCGACCCGGTGGGCCTGGAGCTTCGCGTACTCCGGGGAGATGTGCGGGTCCAGGCCGGAGCCGGAGGAGGTGACGGCGTCGGCCGGCACGTCCGAGGGCTTGACCTTGTAGGTGGCGGTGGAGGTGTCCTTGACCACGGCGGCCCTGGCATCCTTCACCCACTGGATCAGTTCGGCGTTGTCGCCGGATCGGTTCGTCGCGCCGGAGAGGATCAGCTTGTACTGGGTGTTGACGCTGTTGGTTCCGAGACCGTTGGACGGGCGGGGCTGGAACCACTTCAGGTCCGGTGCCGCCGTCTCCTCGCCCTTCTCCAGCGGCAGGTTGTAGGTCTGGCCGATCAGCGAGGAGCCGACGACCTTGCCGTCCGACGTGATCTCGGAGCCGTTGGCCTGGTCGCTGAACAGGCCCTGGGCGACTCCCGTGACGACGAGGGGGTAGATGATGCCCGTCACCACGGTGAGGACGAGCAGGGCACGCAACCCGGCCCAGATCAGCCGCGCCGCGTTTCCCAACGAGTTGTTCATGGCGATCAGCACGCTTTCTGGTTAACGCAGCCCGGGGATGAGGGAGATGAGCAGGTCGATGATCTTGATGCCGATGAACGGGGCGATCAGGCCGCCGAGGCCGTAGATCCCGAGGTTGCGGCGGAGCATCTTGTCCGCGCTGGTCGGCCGGTAGCGCACGCCCTTGAGCGCGAGCGGCACCAGCGCGACGATGATCAGCGCGTTGAAGATGACCGCGGACAGGATCGCGGACTCGGGCGAGGACAACTGCATGATGTTCAGCTTGTCCAGGCCCGGGTACACCACCGCGAACATCGCGGGGATGATCGCGAAGTACTTCGCCACGTCATTGGCGATCGAGAAGGTCGTCAGCGCGCCGCGCGTGATGAGCAGCTGCTTGCCGATCTCGACGATCTCGATGAGCTTGGTCGGGTTGGAGTCGAGGTCCACCATGTTCCCGGCCTCCTTGGCGGCCGAGGTACCGGTGTTCATCGCCACACCCACGTCCGCCTGGGCGAGAGCCGGGGCGTCGTTCGTACCGTCACCCGTCATCGCGACGAGCTTGCCGCCGGCCTGCTCCCGCTTGATGAGCGCCATCTTGTCCTCGGGGGTGGCCTCGGCGAGGAAGTCGTCCACGCCCGCCTCCTCCGCGATCGCCCTGGCGGTCAGCGGGTTGTCACCCGTGATCATGACGGTCTTGATGCCCATGCGGCGCAGCTCGTCGAACCGCTCGCGCATGCCGTCCTTGACGACGTCCTTGAGGTGGATGACACCCAGGATCCGGGCGCCCTTGTCGCCGTCCTCGGCCGCGACGAGCAGCGGCGTGCCGCCCTGCTCCGAAATGCGGTTCGCGACCTGGTCGGCGTCGTCGGCGACGGTGCCGCCGCGCTCCTGGACCCAGGCGATGACCGAGGCCGTGGCGCCCTTGCGGACCTTGTGCCCGTCGACGTCCACACCCGACATTCGGGTCTGGGCGGTGAACGGAACCCAGGTGGCGTGCTCCAGCTCGCCCTGGTGGCGCTCGCGCAGGCCGTACTTCTCCTTGGCGAGCACGACGACCGAGCGGCCTTCCGGCGTCTCGTCGGCGAGCGACGAGAGCTGCGCGGCGTCGGCGAGCTCGGCGGCGGTGGCGCCGCCGACCGGGACGAACTCGGCGGCCTGGCGGTTGCCGAGGGTGATCGTGCCGGTCTTGTCGAGCAGCAGCGTCGACACGTCACCGGCGGCCTCGACCGCGCGGCCCGACATCGCCAGCACGTTGCGCTGGACGAGGCGGTCCATACCGGCGATGCCGATCGCGGAGAGCAGCGCGCCGATCGTGGTGGGGATCAGGCAGACCAGCAGCGCGACGAGAACGATCATCGTCTGCGGCGCTTTCGCGTACGTCGCGAACGGCTGCAGGGTCACGACCGCGAGCAGGAAGACGATCGTCAGCGAGGCGAGCAGGATGTTCAGCGCGATCTCGTTGGGCGTCTTCTGGCGCGCGGCGCCCTCGACCAGGTTGATCATCCGGTCGATGAAGGTCTCGCCCGGCTTCGTCGTGATCTTGATGACGATCCGGTCGGACAGCACCTTCGTACCGCCGGTGACGGCCGAGCGGTCGCCGCCCGACTCGCGGATGACCGGAGCGGACTCGCCGGTGATGGCGGACTCGTCCACCGAGGCCACGCCCTCGACGACGTCACCGTCGCCGGGGATGATGTCGCCGGCCTCACAGACGACCAGGTCGCCGATGCGCAGGTCGGTGCCCGGCACCTGCTCCTCGGACGTGCCGTCCTTGGACAGGCGGCGCGCCACGGTGTCGGTCTTGGCCTTGCGCAGGGTGTCCGCCTGCGCCTTGCCGCGGCCCTCGGCCACGGCCTCCGCCAGGTTGGCGAAGATCGTGGTGAGCCAGAGCCAGGCGGTGATGGCCCAGCCGAACCAGTCGGTCGGGTTCGTGATCGCGAAGACCGTGGTCAGCACGGAGCCGATCAGGACCACGAACATCACGGGGGACTTGACCATCACCCGGGGGTCGAGCTTGCGGATCGCGTCCGGGAAGGACTTGACCAGCTGCTTGGGGTCGAACAGACCCGCTCCGACGCGGCCCGCGTCGGGCTTGTGGCCGGTCGGCACATCGCTGTGCGGCGCCCGGGTCGGCGCGGACGTCGGATTGGGTGTCATGGAGCCGGGCTCCTCTTGCTTCTTCGTGTCGGTCGTCATGACGCCAGCCCCTCGGCGAGCGGACCCAGCGCCAGGGCCGGGAAGTAGGTCAGACCGGTGATGATCAGGATCGTGCCGACCAGCAGGCCCGTGAAGAGCGGCTTGTGGGTCTGCAGCGTGCCCGCGGTGGCGGGGACCGGCTTCTGCTCGGCGAGCGAGCCCGCGAGCGCCAGGACGAACACCATCGGGAGGAAGCGGCCGAGCAGCATGGCCAGACCGATCGTGGTGTTGAACCACTCCGTGTCGGCGTTGAGGCCGGCGAACGCGGAGCCGTTGTTGTTGGCACCGGAGGTGTAGGCGTACAGGACCTCGGAGAAGCCGTGCGCACCGGAGTTGGTCATCGACTCGGGCGGGGTCGGCAGGGCCATCGCCGCGGCGGTGAAGCAGAGCACCAGCGCCGGGGTGACGAGGATGTAGAGCGCCGCGAGCTTGATCTCGCGGGTGCCGATCTTCTTGCCCAGGTACTCGGGCGTACGGCCGACCATCAGGCCCGCGATGAACACCGCGATGACGGCCATGATCAGCATGCCGTAGAGGCCGGATCCGACACCGCCGGGGGCGATCTCGCCCAGCTGCATGCCGAGCATGGTGATGCCGCCGCCGAAGCCGGTGAACGAGGAGTGGAAGGAGTTGACCGCGCCGGTCGAGGTCAGGGTCGTGGCCACGGCGAAGATCGACGAGCCGCCGATGCCGAACCGGGTCTCCTTGCCCTCCATGGCGCCGCCCGCGAGATCGAACGCGGGGCCACCGTGGTGGAACTCGGTCCACATCATCAGGGCGGTGAAGCCGACCCAGATGAGGCCCATCGCGGCCAGGATCGCGTAGCCCTGCTTGACCGAGCCGACCATCCTGCCGAAGGTGCGGGTCAGCGCGAACGGGATCAGCAGGATGAGGAAGATCTCGAAGAGGTTCGAGAGCGGGTTCGGGTTCTCGAAGGGGTGGGCCGAGTTGGCGTTGAAGTAACCGCCACCGTTGGTGCCCAGCTCCTTGATGACCTCCTGGGAGGCGACGGCGCCGCCGTTCCACTGCTGCGAGCCCCCCATGAACTGGCCGACCTCGTGGATGCCGGAGAAGTTCTGGATGGCGCCCATCGCGACCAGCAGGACCGCTCCGATCACGGAGATCGGGAGCAGGATGCGGACGACGCCGCGGACCAGGTCGGCCCAGAAGTTGCCCAGCTCACCGGTGCGGGACCGGGCGAAACCGCGGACGAGCGCGACCGCGACGGCGATGCCCACGGCGGCGGAGACGAAGTTCTGCACCGCGAGGCCGCCGGTCTGCACGACGTGGCCCATGGCCTGCTCGCCGTAGTACGACTGCCAGTTGGTGTTCGCCACGAAGGACGCGGCGGTGTTGAACGCCTGGTCCGGGTCGATGGCCTGGAAGCCGAGCGAGCCGGGCAAGCTGCCCTGGACGCGCTGCAGCAGGTAGAGGAAGAGGACGCCGGCCACGGAGAAGGCGAGGACACCGCGCAGGTAGGCGGGCCAGCGCATCTCTGCGTTCGGATTGGCGCCTATGGCCTTGTAGATCCACTTCTCCACGCGGAGGTGCTTGGTGGAGGAGTAGACGCGGGCCATGTAGTCGCCCAGCGGACGGTACGCCAGTGCGAGCGCGGCGATCAGCGCGAGCAGCTGGAGCACACCGGCAAGAACGGGGCTCATCGACTCAGAACCTCTCCGGCTTGACGAGGGCGAGGACGAGGTAGCCCAGCAGGGCGGCGGCCACGATCAGGCCGACGATGTTCTCGGCAGTCACAGCTTTGCCACCCCCTTGGCGATGAGAGCCACCAGCGCGAAGACCGCGATCGTGGTGACGACGAAGGCCACGTCGGCCATCGTGTGCTCCTTGGTGAGGCTCGGAACGAATCTGACCTGAAGAGGAAACCTCCGGATCGGGGGGATCAGCGCGCCGTTGACGGTGCCCTTACGGCCACTGACACGCCCTTGACGCGACTCTTACGCGTCCGCCGTCCGGGACGGGAAATGCCAGGCGGGGATCGGGGTGCGGCGCCCCGGGATACGCCCGGAGGATGCCGCCCGGCCGTCGGAGAGGGCGGTTTCCGGTCACCAGCGGACGGGCCGGCGCGCCGATGGCCCCGGTACGTCCGTACGCAGCCCGCCGGCGCGGGGGCGCCCCTGCGCCGGGCCCGTACGGACACGGTCGCGCTGCGGCTACGCCACTGGCGTACGGCACCGACCTGGACCGGGCCCAGACCGAGGCCCGTGGCGGCGACCGACCTCACCGTGCTCGTGCACGACCGCACCGCCGAGTGCCGTCTCGGTCCGCCCGGGCATGTGCGACACCACGCTGCTCCCGCTCTACGCCCACCAGGGGCCTCCCATGTAGCCCGCCGGTGCGATCCGGCGACCGAGATCGTCATCCGGCGTCACAGCCGGAACCGCAGCCGGCAGATCGCCGCGTCCGTGTCGCGGCGCACCGCGTGTGCGACGACCGCGCCGCGCTGGTTCTGCAGGACGCGCTGCCACAGGTGCGCCGGCTCGACCTCGGGGATCAGCACGGTGATCCGTACACCGGGTTCGGACCCCTCCAGGTCCCGTACGTACCCGGCCACCGGGCGGCCCAGATCGCGCCGGTCCGATGTGACCCGGACCAGCGGGACGCCCGGGTTCCACAGCGCCCAGTCGCGCTCCAGCGCCTCGGTCCGCTCACGGTCCTCCGGGTCCGGGTGGCAGACCGTGACGGCCCGCACCTCGTCGCCGAGCGACACGGCGGCGCTGAGGCCCTCGCTGGTGAGCCGGGTCAGGGAGGAGACGGGGACGATCACGACGGACCGTTCGCGGTGCGGGGGTTCGGGGATACGGCCGAGGCCGAGGCGCGCGCCGATCCGGCCGTACGCGCTGTGCACCACCTCGAAGACGGCGACGAGCAGGGGCAGCGCGACGACGATCAGCCAGGCGCCGTCGTGGAACTTGGTGGCGGTGACGACGACCGCGCTGACCCCGGTGAGGAGCGCGCCCAGCCCGTTGAGCACGGCCTTGGCCGCCCAGCGCGGACCGCGCGCCTTGCGCCAGTGCAGGACCATGCCGGTCTGAGCGATGGTGAAGCCGACGAAGACACCGATCGCGAAGAGCGGCACCAGGGTGTTGGTGTCGCCGCCGGAGAACACCAGCAGCGCGGCGGACACGAGAGCCAGGGCGAGTACGCCGTGCCGGTGGACCTGGCGGTCGGCCTTCAGCCCGAAGACGTGCGGCAGGTAGTTGTCGCGGGCCAGCAGCTTCAGCAGCACCGGCAGCCCGCCGAACGAGGTGTTGGCGGAGAGCGCGAGCAGCGTCATCGTCGCGAACTGGATGACGTAGAAGGCCCAGTTGTGGCCGACGGACGCGTCGGCGAGCTGGGCGAGGACGGTGACACCCTCCACCGGCTGGAGCCCGAAGCGGGAGATCAGCACGGACAGGCCGATCAGCATCACGCCGAGCAGGGCACCCAGCGCGATCTCGGCGTGCTGGGCTCGGCGGGCGGCGGGGGCCCGGAAGGAGGGGACGGCGTTGGCGATGGCCTCGACGCCGGTCAGGGCCGAACAGCCCGAGGCGAACGCCTTGAGCAGGAGCAGCGCGCCGATGGTGGTCGCGTTGTCGGCGAGTACGGAGGCTTGCCCGGCGGCGGCCTCGGTGGAGACCGGCCCGTCGCGGAAGAGGCCGACCGCGATCAGTACCAGGATCGAGCCGATGAACACGACCGTCGGCACGATGAACGCGCGCGCCGAGTCGACGATGCCGCGCAGATTGACGCCCGTGATCAGGACGAGGACGACGAGGCAGAGCGTGAGGCGGTCGTCGTAGAGCTCGGGGAAGGCGGAGGTGAGCGCGGCGACACCGGCGGTGACCGCGACGGCCACGTTGAGGACGTAGTCCAGGACGAGCGAGGCGGCGGCGACCAGGCTGGTGCGGCGGCCGAGGTGTGCCTTGGCGACCGCGTAGCTGCCGCCGCCGTCCGGGAAGGCGGCGATGACCTGCCGGTACGAGGCGACCAGCACGGCCAGCAGCGCGGCGATCGCGAGCGTGACGGGGAGGGTGAAGCCGAGCCCGTGCGCGCCGGCCGCGGCCAGGACGAGGACGATCGCCTCCGGTCCGTACGCCACGGACGCCATCGCGTCGAGCGAGAGCGCGGCGAGGCCGGTGACGGCGTGAGCTTGTGGCGCGCGTGGGTATCCGGGGGTTCCTCGACGCCGGTCTCAGCGGGGGTCTCGGTGGCCAGGGCGGACATAGGGTGGGGCTCCTTTTGTTCAGGTCCGCTCAGCGTGGGGTCGTTTCCGGACGGCAGCGCACGCTTCTGGCGCGTTCTTGTCGCAGATCGCCCGGGTCTTCACGTCTTCTTAATGCCGAGCGCCGGATCCCGTCAGGCACTCGTCAGCGGTCCGTCAAGTCGGGCCGTGGGCACGTCCTCTGTGTCTACCGTCGCCGCCATGGGACGACGTATCGCGCGATCCGTGCCACCGTTCGCGATGGCCCCCACCGCCCACGACACCACCTGGCCCCGGGAGGCCCGTGACGCGCTCTGCTGCGCCGCGCTGCTCCTCGGCCTGCTCCTGGTGGTCGACGCCGGAGCCACGTGTCTGAACTGGGCCCGCGCCCTGCTGTGGACGGCTCTCGCCGCCCTGTTCCTCGTCGTCCTGATCCCGCCGCGGGTCTCCGCGGGCGAGGGCTGGCTCGCCTCCCAGGGCCTGCTGCGCCGGAGTGTGGTCCGCACGGACCGCCTGGTCTCGGCCCGCTGGTCGAGCGGCGTCGCCCAGCGCCTGGTCCTGCGCGACGCGGCCGGCGCCCGGGTCGAGGTCGACCCCCGGGTGTTCGTCGCCAACCCGGCGCTGTGGCACGTGGTCTCCGAGAACGCGCGGTCCGCTCTCGCGCGGGGGACGCTGTTGTGCGGGGCGACGGCGCTGCGGCAGCTGGCGGAGCGGGTCGACCGCGAGACCGCGCGCGAGGTCTTCAAGGCGTCGGGGCTGGACTAGGACAGCGACGGAGCCGACCCGCGTACGCCGGAACAAGGCATGCCGGACAGGCTCGGCGAAGCCCTGCGCCCGCGGCCTTCTCGACAGGCGCCGCCTTCCGCGTCACGCTCGCGTCACGCTCCCGTTGCGCCCTCTGCGCCAGCATGGCTGCGACCGATATGTGCTCCGCGAAGGAGAAGGCGATGAGGAAGAGGGTCGTGTCCGCAGCGGTGGCGACTGCCGTGGCGTTGAGTGGGTGGACCGCCGTCACCATGTCGACGGCCGGGGAGGCCGGGGCGGTTGTTCCCAGTGCCACATGCATGGTCACAGAAGGGCCTGGTGGTCTTTACGGGGTGTCGGGCACCGGCTTCAAGGCGGGTGAGACGGTCACCGTCCGGGGTGTGACGAGCAAGAAGATACGCGTGACCAAGGCGATCAGCGACGGCTTCTTCGAGGTCACCGGAATGCCCAATGACAACTACCGCGTCTACGCGGCGTCCGGGCGAGCGGCCTGTCTGAGGTTCGTCTCGGACGAGGAGGCCGCGATCACCTGCAAACTCACCAAGGGGCCGGGGCAGAACTACGGAATATCCGGACGCGGGTTCCCCGAGGTCGAGACGGTCACGCTGAAGAACTCGAAGGGCGAGACGGTGACCACCACCACGACGACCACGGGTGGCTACTTCGAGTTCTCGTGGTATCCCAACGACACGTACACCGTGACCTCGAAGTTCGCCAAGGTGACCTGTCCCAAGGCCACCGAAACCACCGACGGGGGATAGCGGCGCCGGCACTCCGGAGTCCTGATCGGACGCCCCCGGGGCTGCTGTCATGTCTGGAGCCATGTGCTTGAGGCGCCTGGACACGGTGGGCGGTGGGCCTCAGGGCCCGGACGCAGTTGGACGGCACAACAGTGGCCACCCCGCCTCACCACGCGGGACACGGCCCCGAACGCGATCGCGTCGATCGCCTGCCTGTGAGCACCCCGCGTGATGAGTCCCGTGGCGGCGCTCCTTCGCCGCGAACGATGAGGCCGCGGTCCTCAGGACCACGGCCTCATCGTCTCGCATGCGCTGCCGTACCGAACCGGTCCGGCCGGTCAGGCCCTACTCGGCCGCCGCCCGGAAGCCCCGCAGGCGCAGGCTGTTGCCGACCACGAAGACCGACGAGAACGCCATCGCCGCCCCCGCGATCATCGGGTTCAGCAGTCCGGCCGCGGCCAGCGGCAGCGCGGCCACGTTGTACGCGAAGGCCCAGAACAGGTTCGACTTGATCGTGCCCAGGGTCTTGCGCGCCAGCCGGATCGCGTCGGCGGCCGCCCGCAGGTCACCGCGTACCAGCGTCAGGTCGCCGGCCTCGATCGCGGCGTCCGTGCCCGTGCCCATCGCCAGGCCCAGGTCGGCCTGGGCGAGTGCCGCCGCGTCGTTGACGCCGTCGCCGACCATGGCGACGCTGCGGCCCTCCGCCTGGAGGCGCTTGACCACGTCGACCTTGTCCTGGGGCATGACCTCGGCGATGACCTCGTCGATGCCCACCTCACGGGCCACCGACTCCGCGACGGCCTGGTTGTCGCCGGTGAGCAGGATCGGAGTGAGGCCGAGTGCGCGCAGTCGGCGGATCGCCTCGGGGCTGGTCTCCTTGATGGCGTCGGCGACCTCCAGGACCGCCCGCGCCGCGCCGTCCCAGGCGACCGCGATGGCGGTACGCCCGGCCGCCTCGGCCTCGGACTTGGCCCGCTCGAGGTCCACCGGAAGGTCGATCGCCCACTCGCCGAGCAGCTTCTCGCGGCCGACGAGGACGGCGTGGCCCTCGACGACGCCCTGGACGCCGAGTCCGGGGACGTTGGCGAAGTCCTCGGGGGTGGGGAGCGTACCCGCCCTGGACGCGGCGCCGGTGGCGACGGCCTGGGCGATGGGGTGCTCGGAGGCGTGCTCCAGGGCGCCGGCCAGCCGCAGGACCTGCCGCTCGTCCTCGCCTTCGGCGGTGTGGACGGCCAGGAGGGTCATCCGGCCCGTGGTGACGGTGCCGGTCTTGTCGAGGACGATGGTGTCGATCTTGCGCGTGGTCTCCAGCACCTCGGGGCCCTTGATGAGGATGCCGAGCTGGGCGCCGCGTCCCGTGCCGACCATGAGGGCGGTGGGGGTGGCCAGGCCCAGGGCGCACGGGCAGGCGATGATCAGTACGGCGACGGCGGCGGTGAACGCCGCGGTCAGCCCCTCGCCGCTGCCCAGCCAGAAGCCGAGCGTGCCGATCGCGAGCGCGATCACGACCGGGACGAAGACCGCGGAGATGCGGTCCGCGAGCCGCTGCGCCGCGGCCTTGCCGTTCTGCGCGTCCTCCACCAGCTTGGCCATCCTGGCCAGTTGGGTGTCGGCACCGACCCGGGTGGCCTCGACGACCAGGCGGCCGCCCGCGTTCAGCGTGGCACCGGTGACGGAGTCGCCGGTGCCGACCTCCACCGGCACGGACTCACCCGTGAGCATGGAGGCGTCGACGGCCGACGATCCTTCGACGACGGTGCCGTCGGTTGCGATCTTCTCGCCGGGGCGGACCAGGAAGCGGTCGCCCACCGCCAGTTCGGCTGTGGGGATGAGGACCTCGCGGCCGTCCCGCAGCACGGTCACTTCCTTGGCGCCCAGCTCCAGCAGCGCCTTGAGGGCGGCGCCCGCCTTCCGCTTGGAGCGGGCCTCGAAGTACCGGCCGGCCAGGATGAACGCGGTGACTCCGGCCGCGGCCTCCAGGTAGATGTTGCCCGCGCCGTCGCTGCGGCCGATGCTCAGCTCGAAGGGGTGGGTCATACCCGGCGTGCCGGCGGTCCCGAAGAACAGCGCCCACAGCGACCACAGGAACGCGGCCGTCGTGCCGACCGAGATCAGGGTGTCCATAGTGGCCGCGCCGTGCCGGGCGTTGGTCCAGGCGGCCCGGTGGAAGGGGAGGGCGCCCCAGACGACGACGGGGGCGGCGAGGGTCAGCGAGAGCCACTGCCAGTTGGTGAACTGGAGGGCGGGGATCATCGCCATCAGTACGACGGGCAGCGCGAGCCCGGCCGACACCAGCACCCGGCCGCGGAGCGCGGCGAGCTCGGCGGCGGCCCGCGCCTCACGCGCGGCTTCGGCGGCGGCGCGTGGATCCGCGGAGCCGCGGGGCGGCGGGGGCGGCGGCGAAGCGGTGTCGGCCGCCTCCCCGGCATCGATCCCAGCGACCCCAGCGACCCCAGTAGCCTCGATGGCCTCGGTCGTCGCGGCCCCGAGCGGCTCGGCCGTGTACCCGGTCTTCTCCACGGTGGCGATGAGGTCCGCCACGTCGAGACCGTCACCGAAGGTGACCCGCGCCTTCTCGGTGGCGTAGTTGACGGTGGCCTCGACGCCGTCCATGCGGTTGAGCTTCTTCTCGATGCGGGCCGCGCACGAGGCGCAGGTCATGCCCCCGATGGCGAGCTCGACACGGGCGGCGCCGGAAGTCGTCGTGGTCATCGTTGCTGCTCCTCGGAACGGTGTCTGCACCAGCATATACCCGCAGGGGGTATCCAACGACGTCATGTATACCCCCTCCCCGTATCCATGGCAAGCATTTCGCAGGCTTGGCTAAATACCCTGGGGGGGTATAGTGGGCAGCATGAATACCGCAGCCAGGATCACCGCGTTCGCCGTCGCGCTCGCCGCGACGTTCGCCGTCACCTACGGAGTGGGCCAGGCGGTCGGCCCCGTCGCCGACTCCCCCGCACAGCACGTGGAGCACCCCGTGGAACAGAAGCCCGATCACGGCACGGGGCACTGACGACTTGCGTGCGCCCGGGGCCGGGCGCACGCTCGTACTGTCGTTCGGAGGTGAACCCCTATGTTGAAGACCGCTGTCGGATGGCATGTCGAGCTGGAATTCCAGGAGGACACCCATCGCACCCGCGCGGCCGCCCTCGTACGGCTGCCCGACGGATCCGAGGTACGGGCTCACGGATACGCGAGCCGCCACCCCTCCGACTCCAACCAGCCGAGGGTCGGCGAGGAGATCGCGGGGGCCAGAGCACTCAACGAACTGGCCATGAAACTGCTCACCAAGGCACACGGCGAGATCGACGAGGACTCCGGCCGGACTTCGCGCCCGCTCGTCTGACCTCGGCGCCACCGGCAGCCGAGCGTCAGCCGGCCGCCGTCAGCAGCCGACGATCGGTTGCCGCGCAGTCAGTCCACGGCCGTCGATCGTCGGCCATCAGTCCACCGCCGTCAGTCGTCGGCCGTCAGTCCTCGGCCGTCAGGAACTGCGTGGCCGCCAGCTCCGCGTACAGCGCGTCGGCGGTGGTCAGTTCGGCGTGCGTGCCCACGGCCCGCACCGTACCCGCGTCCATGACCACGATCCGGTCGGCCATCGTCACCGTGGACAGCCGGTGGGCGACCACGAGCACCGTCGTGCTCTCGGCCGCCGCCGCGACGGTGTCGCGCAGAGCCGCCTCGTTCACGGCGTCCAGCTGCGAGGTGGCCTCGTCCAGAAGCAGCAGGCGCGGGCGGCGCAGCAGCGCACGGGCGATCGCGACACGCTGGCGTTCACCGCCGGAGAGTTTGGTGCCGCGGTGACCGACCAGGGTCTCCAGGCCGTTCGGCAGGCGCGCGACGAGCCCGTCGAGCCGCGTCGTGCCCAGGACCTCGCGCAGCTCCTCCTCCGTGGCGTCGGGGGCGCCGAGCAGCAGGTTGTCCCGCAGGGAGCCGGACAGGACCGGCGCGTCCTGCTCGACGTAACCGATGGCGGCGCGCAACTGCTGGATGTCCCAGTCCCGTACGTCGCGCCCGTCGAGGAGGACGCTGCCGCCCGTCGGCTCGTAGAACCGCTCGATGAGGGAGAAGACCGTGGTCTTGCCCGCGCCGGAGGGGCCGACGAAAGCTGTCATACCGCGCGGCGGAATCGTGAAGCCGACCCCTCGATGGATCTCCGGCAGATCGGGGGCGTAACGGAAGTGGACCTCGTCGAAGGCGAGTGAGGCGGGCGTCGCGCCGGGCTCGGGCAGCTCGGCCGCCGGGCGGTGCGGTTCGGTGGGCAGCCGCTCGGCCTCCTGGATACGGGCCACGGCGGCCGCGCCCACCTGGTAGTCGGTGACCGCGCCCACGAGTTGGCTGATCGGCGGCATCAGATAGAAGACGTACATCAGGAACGCGATGAGCGTGCCGATGTCGATCGCGCCCGACGCCACCCGGGCGCCGCCGACGGCGAGGACCGTGAGGAAGGCGATCTGGGAGGCGAGCCCCGCGGTGTTCCCGGCGAGCGCCTCCCACTTGGCGGCGCGTACGCTCGCCCGCCAGGACTCCTTGGCCGCGTCGTGGATACGTATCTCCTCGCGGTGCTCGGCGCCGGCCGCCTTCACGGTGCGCAGCGCCCCGAGCATCCGTTCCAGTGCCGCGCCCATCAGCCCCACCGACTCCTGGGCACGCTTGCTGGCCTTGTTGATACGGGGGACCAGCACGCCGATCACGGCTCCGGCGAAGACGAGCACGCCGAGGGCGACGAGGAGCAGCACCGCGTCGAGCACGCCCATCATGACCACGGTCGCGATCAGGGTGAGCGCTCCGGTGACCGCGCCGACGAGCGAGTCGGTGGTGACGGACCGCAGCAGGGTGGTGTCGGACGTCACCCGCGACATCAGGTCGCCTGGTTCGGCGTGGTCCACGGCGGAGACGCGCAGCCGCAGCAGATGGGAGACGAGTCGTTGCCGGGCGGTGAGCACGACGGACTCGGCGGTGCGCCGCAGGACGTACGCGCCGACCGCCCCGATCGCGGCGTTGGCGAGCACGAGGCCGGTCATCGCCAGCAGCGGGCCGGTCACCGGGAGGTCGTCGCCGAGGTTGTCGACGAGGCGCTTGGCGGCGAGCGGCAGGATGAGGCCGGTCGCTCCGGTGGCCAGGCTCAGCAGCGCGCCGAGGAACAGCCAGCGTTTGTACGGGCGTACGTAGCCGAGCAGCACGCGCCAGGCCGCCGGGCCGGCGGGCGGGTTGGCCGCCGCCTCCGGCTTCGCTGTGGGCTCCGACGGGTCATCGGCCGAACTGTCCTGGCGGGGCAAGGTGTGGGAATCCGTCACATCGCGTCAGCCTGCCCGGACTGGCGACGGGCCACAAGCGAATAGCTGCCGGATCGCTCAGGCCGCGACGCTGCGCAGATCCTGCCGCACGGTGATGGCGTTGAGCCGGATCGCGTACGTGGCCCTGTCCTCGGGGGTCAGGGACCGGGTCGCCGCCCCGTCGAGCGCGAGGGTCACGTCGAGGCAGAAGACGACGGCCCAGACGGAGTCCTCGGTCTCGTCGTCCTGGAGCGCGAACAGCAGGTCGTAGAAGTAACTCGTGCTGTCCGCGCTCTCCGCGTGGAAGGCGAGGTGGGACGAGCCCTCCTGCGCACCGAGGTTCACGAAGGCGTCGGTGAGGGCCTCTTCGGCCTTCCGCCAGAAGGCTTCGTTGGCGAACGGACGTGACAGGGCCTGGCGCAGGGACTCCGTGAGCGAGTGGGCGAGCACGCTCACCGGCGTCGTCTCCTGAAGACCGAAACCGGGGACGAACTTGACGAGCGAGGCGTCCGGGAGCGCGCCGGCAGCCTGCCGTATGCGGGCGAAGTCGAAGTCCGGGGAGGCCGGGTCGATCGCCTGCTGGATGGTGTCCGCGATGTCCTGGGCCTGCCCCAGGTGGGACGGGTCGACCTCGAAGATCCGCTTGAACTGGTTGGCCATGGGCTCCTCCTGGACGAGTCATTGGTGATCACTCAGGGAGGGTCAGTATGCCGTCCGGTCAACGATCGCAACATCGCCGTCTCACAGCGCGACCAGGGGGCCTCGGGGGGAAGCCCGGGGAAGGCTCAGGAGTGGTGGATCGCACCGGCGATGTCCGTCAGCGGCGCGCCGCTGCCGCCCCAGCGCAGGGCGACGATCTCCGCGGCGACGGAGACGGCCACCTCCTCCGGGGTACGGGCCCCGAGGTCGAGGCCCACGGGCGAGCGCAGCCGCGTGAGTTCCGGTGTGCCGAGCCCGGCCTCGCGCAGCCGTTTCGCCCGGTCGTCGTGCGTTCGGCGGCTGCCCATGGCGCCGATGTACGCGGCGGGGCGGCGCAGCGCCTCCTCCAGCAGCGGGACGTCGAACTTCGGGTCGTGGGTCAGTACGCAGATCACCGTGCGCGCGTCGGTCTCCGTGTCGCGCAGATAGCGGTGCGGCCAGTCGACCACGACCTCGACGCCCTCGGGGAAGCGCCTGGGCGTGGCGAACACGGGCCGTGCGTCGCACACCGTGACCCGGTAGCCGAGGAACGCGCCGATCCGGGCGACGGCGGCGGCGTAGTCGATCGCGCCGAAGACGAGCATCCGGGGCGGCGGCGCGAACGAGTGCAGGAAGACGGTGACGGCGTCCTCGCGGCGCCCGCCGTCCGGCCCGTAGTGGCGGAGCATGGTGACGCCCTGCGCGAGTTCGCCGCGCGCGTCGGCGGTGACGGCCGTGTCCAGCCCCTCCGATCCGAGTGAGCCGCCCACCGCGTCCGGCCACACGGCGAGCGCGGCGCCGCGCCGGGCCGGGCCGTCGGTCACCGTCGCCACGGTCACCGGGCGGTGCGCGGCCACCGCACCGGCGACCGCGCCGAAGGACGGATCGGTGCGGGGCGACACGTCCCGTACGAGCAGGGTGATCGAGCCCCCGCAGGTCAGCCCGACCGCGAAGGCGTCCTCGTCGCTGTACCCGAAGGTTTCGAGGCGCGCCTCCCCGTCGGCGAGCACCTCCTTGGCGAGCTCGAACACCGCGGCCTCCACACAGCCGCCGGACACACTGCCGACGACCTCGTCGTCCGGCCCGACCGCCATGGCGGCGCCGGGGCCGCGCGGGGCGCTCTGGCTGACGGCGACGACGGTGGCGAGCGCGAAGGGCTTGCCGCCCGCGTACCAGCGGCTCAGCGCGGGCAGGATGTCACGCATCTCGCCGCGCCGCCAAGATCGTTCCGGGGGTGCGGCGGACGTCCTCGCCGTGTGCGCCGTTCACCGTCACCGAGATGCGGGTCATGAGCCCTCCCAGGGGACCGGGCAGGCAGTACCGGCCGCTTTGTCACCGGCCGCTTTGTCGTGACATCTCCCACGTTAGAACCGCGCCGGTACCGCCGCGACCGCCCTGCGACGGCCGACGGTTCCTGTTCCTGTGCCTGCCCTGTGCCTGCCCTGTTCCTGTCCTGCTCCTATTCCTGGCCGGGCACCGTCACCGGGGCGCGCTCGGGTGTCAGGAGGTCGGTCAGATGCCGGGCCGACGCGTCCCAGGACCAGGATTCCCGGACCCACTGGCGGCCCGCCGTACCCATCTCGGCGGCCCGGTCGGCGTCGGTCAGTATCCGGGTGAGCGCGCCCGCCACCGCCGCCGGGTCGGTGCCGTCCACGACGTCGCCGGTCCTGCCGTCGAGCACGGTGTCCGGAGCGCCGCCGGAATCGCCGACGACGACCGGCAGACCGCTCGCCGACGCCTCCAGGAACACGATCCCGAGCCCCTCCGCCTCCAGACCGGCCTTGCGGGTGCGGCACGGCATCGCGAAGACGTCCGCGGCGGCGTAGTAGCGCGGCGTCTCGGAGTGCGTCTTGCCGCCCGCGAAGACGACCGAGCCGTCGGCGATGTGGCTCCGGGCCAGCTTGCGCAGCCGCGCCTCGTCGGGCCCCTGGCCGACCAGCAGCAGCACCGCGTCCGGGACCTCGCGCCGGATCAGGGGCAGGGCGCGGATCAGCGTGTCCTGGCCCTTGCGCGGGACCATCCTGGCCACGCACACGATCACCCGCTTGCCCTGCAGGCCGAGTTCGGTGCGCAGGTCGGTGGCGGTGTCGTAGTCGTCCTCGGCGTCGGGCCGGTAGACCGCGACGTCGACGCCGGGGACGAGGCGGCTCATCCGCGCGTGCGGGCCGAGGGCGGACTCGATCCGGTCGCGGGTGTACTGGCCGAGGTAGGTGACGACGTCCACGCCGTCGCCTATCCGCCGCATCATCCGGCGTGCGCCGGGAATCCTGGCCCACCAGATCTCATGGCCGTGGGTGGTCGCCACCATGCGCCGTATGCCACTGCGGCGCAGGGCCGGTGCCATCAGGGCGAGCGGCGCCGCCGCTCCGAACCAGACCCGGTCGCAGCCGTGGGCCTCGGCTATCTCGATGGCCTTCCTGGTGACCCGCCGGGTCGGCAGGAGCATGCCCGTGGAGTCCCGTACGACCGGAAACGGAAGGGTCGCGTCATACGCGGTGTCGCCCGGCTCGTGCGAGGTGTAGACGACGACGTCGTCGTGCGGCATGCGCGTGACCATGGCGTGCACGAATGTCTCGATCCCGCCCTGGCGGGGCGGGAAGTCGTTGGTGATGACGAGGGTCGAGCCCATGGATCTGTCAGTTCCTTCAGCTGGAGTGAATCGGTCGAGCCGTGAAGAGATAGTTGCGGCAGTCGTCCGTGACCTCGGTCACGGGCTCCCAACCCCGGTTCCGCCAGCGGTACATTCCGTAGTCGAACTCGCCCAGCCGTCCCACCAGACCGGTCGCGTTCATGCCGTACTTCGCGAGGTGGCGGTCCTCGATCTCCAACAGGAGGGCGGGGCGGTGGCGCAGCAGGGTGTTCCGGGCCCCTGACAGCACCGCCGCCTCCGCCCCCTCGACATCGGCCTTGATGAAGTCGACCCTGTCGAGCCCCATGTGGTGGCACAGGCCGTCCACCGTCCGCACCGGGGTGGCCACCGGCCTGGAGCCGGTGAATTCGACGTTGGGGCCGGGCCCCGACGCGCCCTCGGTGAGGTAGGCGCGGCCGTGGACGGGCAGCAGACGACGGCGGGGCACACTCATCGTGCCCTGGCGCTGCGCTCGCTCGCCGAGGGCCGTGCGATGGACGGTGACGTTGTCGCAGCCGAGGGCGGCGGCCGTGGTGCGCAGCCACTGCGCGGGGCCGTGCAGCGGCTCGACGCTGTGCACCGCCCCGGACGGCCCGGCCAGCGCCGACAGGCTCCAGGTGTAAAGACCGTATTCGGCACCTACGTCGAGGCAGACAGCACCCGGCCGCACCAACGGCCGCAACCCCGCCACCTCGTCCTCCACGAAAGGCCAACGGCCTGACGCCCAGCGCAGCGCGAGCGCCACCGATGCCACCCGCACCCTCGCGTGCCGGCGACCACCGGACTGGGCACGTATCGGACCGTTCCGGCGCATCGATGTGTCAGTCATGTCCTGAAATACCCCCACGCCCCCGTCGTTTTCCTCCCCCTGCGGGCAGCTGCTTCTTGGGCGCGACTGTCCGACCGGAGGGTAACACCACGGCTCGTCCCGGCCTCCGACACCGGCCCGCCTGCCGCCGCGGCGATCCACGTGCGAGTCGGCCGTGCGCCTCAGCCGTGCGCGCGAGCAGGCACGTCAGCCGGTGCCGGGCGTCCGCAGGACGTCGGGGACGTCCCTTTGGGTCTGAAGGGCGGCGTCGGCCACCTCGACGGAGTGCTCGAGCACCGCGTCCGTCAACCGACGGCGGCGCGCCGGCCAAGTGCGGCCGCAGATGCCGGGCAGGTGCCCGCCGGCCGAAGCCGGCGGGCACCCTCCGGGCTCGAGGCCCGGGTTACGTGAGCGTCGGGGCCTGCTCACGTACGGCGGAGAAGCGGCCGACCTTGTCGATCACGTCGGCGCTGTACAGCCGGATCGCCTGCTGCATCGCGAACTCGGCCATGTAGCCGCGGAACTCGTCCAATGGCTCCTCCGCGAGGTTCAGCATGCGCCGGTTGGCGACGACCGCGGGGCCCCGAAGACGTTCGAGGCTGCGCTCGGCGGCCAGGTCGAGCTCGTCGGCGTCGTGGACCTCGTCGATCAGAAGGCTCGCTTCGGGATCGGTCGCCCGGATCCGGCGTCCCTCAAGGACGATCTGGCGCGACAGACGCGGTCCGCAGTACCGGGTCAGCCGGAAACTGGAGGCACCGGGAATGATTCCCTCCTGCGCGGCCGGGAGACTGATGTACGAGTCCGAAGCCGCGAGGACGTGGTCGAACGCGAGGAGCAGCTGCGCACCGCCGCCGATCGCGAACGTGTCCACCACGGCGACCCAGGGCTTTTGCCGGGTCCGGGACTGCCAGACCGCCTCGTCCTCGATCAGCACACCCCGCAGGAGTTTGTGGATGTAGCCGAGTTCGCGGCGGAGCAGGAAGTCCACCAGTGAGATGCCGCCCCCGTGCAGGGCTTTGAGGTTGATGCCGGCGCTGAACACCCGCTTGCCCCGGTATCGGGGGTGGGTCATCTCGCCGCCGCGCAGCAGGCTGACCTCGACGCCCGGGTCGAGCAGTGCGAGGTCGACCGCGGTCTCCATGTCGTCGACCTGCCGGTTGTCCTCCGCGTTCAGGCAGTCGTCACGGCACATGGTCAGCCGCGCGACACCGCCGCTCCGCTCCAGCCGTACGGATCCCAGGTCGACCGTTCCGGTCTCGGTGAATTCGGGCAGAAGGCCGAGCGCGCGGGGCGTCGGCCGCAGCATCGCGTCGAGCAGATGCGAACCTGCCGTCGGGGAGCGCAGGATCCGGCTGAAGAAGATGCCCTGATCGACCTCGTGGCCCTCCTTGCCGGACTGCGGCCGCTCCCGTTCGGCGGCGAGCCGCCCCTCGTCGGGGATGAGTCCGGGAAAGGCGGCGGCAGCCGCCCGAGAGAGCTCCGCGAGGCGCAGGTGGCGTCTGCGACCGTCGGTGAGCTCGTCATAGACGGCGTCGGCGTGCGCGTCCATGAAGGCGCGGCGCAGTACCCGCGCGGTGTCCTTCGCCGCCTCTCCCGCGGCCCGCTGCTCCGCCGACCGGTGCTCCGGTTCGGGCAGCCCCGCCAGCAGCCGCTCGGTGCGGTCCGCTGCCCGGGCGAGCGCCTGCCGGGCGTCGGCGATGCCGGCCGAGACGTCCCGGAGGCCGTCGCGCAACCCGGGCCGGAGCTCGCCCCCTGCCGTGGCGCCGCCCGTCACGACGCCGCCCCGGAGGAGGCCCTCCGCAGCGCACGGTCGCAGGCCGCCAGGTGAACGCCGAGGGCCTCCTCGAAGCTGGTGGTGGAGGCGTCGAACATCAGCTGCCGCCGTATGGCCAGCTCCGTCCCCGAGAAGGTGCTGGCCACTTCGGCTGCCGCCGCCAGAGCACTGGTCGCGTCGCCGGTCACCTCGTCGATCAGTTGCAGGGCCAGCGCGTCCCCGGCCTCGACGGGGGCTCCGAAGAGCACCGCCCTGCGGATCGCGGCCGCGTTCGCTCCCTGGTGGGCGAGCCGGTACAGCGCCATGCCCGGCCAGGTGGCCCCGTCGCCGACGGGCAGCCTCAGACGCACCGACTCCGTCGCGATGCGGTAGTCGGTGGCGAGCAGCGCGTCCAGGGCCAGTCCTCCGCATTCCCCGTCGGCGACCGCGATGACGGTCGCGGGCAGGCGTTCCAGCCGACGCAGGACGCGTTCCCACTTGCTGACCAGCGACACCGTCAGATCGCTCGGCCAGGGCCCCTCGGGAGCTCCCGTCACCTCAACGATCAGTCTGCCGCCGCTGTCGCCGTCCTCGGCGCTGTCGCAGACGGCTCCGACGGCCGCGACCGCCTCGGCCGACAGCGGCTGCGTACCGTCGATCCTGAGTACCAGGTCGTCTGTCATCTGCTCCCCGTTCACCATTGGATCAGCGCTGTCTCGATGGTCGAACCCGGGCCCATGGTCATCAGTACGCCGTACTCGCCGGGCTTCGCGACACCTTCCCGGAGCAGCCGCTCGTACGAGAACAGGAACGAGCCGCTCGACAGGTTGCCGTAGTCACGCAGGACTTCTGTGGTGTGCCGCACGTCGTGGCGGGTGAGGCCGAGGTTGACCCGGACCGCGTCGATGACCTTCTTGCCGCCGGAGTGCACGAGCCAGTGGTCGATGTCCCTGCGGCGCAGACCGGCGCCGGACAACAGGCGATCGATGACCTGTTCGGCGTTGGCGCCGACCACGTACGGGACGTGCGGATCGAGGTAGAAGCTGAACTTCCCCTGCTCGTCGTCCCAGTCGTAGCGCATCGCGTCGATCGCGTCGGTGATGAGGTGGCTGGCGAAGGACAGCAGGCGCGCCCCCGACGATGTGGCCGCCATGTCGACGCGCGGCTCGGGCGGACCGGCGGCGTCAGGGGTGTCGGCGACCAGGGCGACGGCGGCCGCGCCGTCGCCGAAGAGGCTGTTCACGACGGCGGTTCGCATGGTCGAGTCGATGACGTAGGCGGCGGAGCAGGCCTCCGCGCACACCATGACGGCGACTTGTCCGGGGTGGGCCACGGACCAGGCGGCTGTGGCGTTGAGAGCGTTCAGGCCCGCGTTGCAGCCCATCCCCACGACATCCACCCGGTGACATCCGGGGTCTATCCCCATGTCGCGGATGAGGAGGGCGCTCAGACCGGGGGTGAGGAAACCGGTCGTGGTCACGCAGCACAGGTAGTCGATGTCCGACAGCTCGATGCCGGCGTTGTCCAGGCACTCCCGCACGGCCCTCGCGCCCATGTCGAGTGCGAGCCTCTTGTGCTTGGCGAGCAGCTCTCCCTGGATCTCGGGGAGGCAGGTGCCCTCGGCATCCTGCGGGGGGAGCGTGAGGAAGCGCCGCTCGATCGCGCTGTTGAGGAAGACGGAGCGGATTTTGGGGTCAGTGATCCGGAATATGTCGAGCAGTTCCCGCTGCGAATACGAATTCGCTGTTACGGCAGTTCCGACACCGACGATACTCGCGGGGTTCTGGGTGTTCTTCTGATCGAGTTCCGACAGTTCCAACAGGTCGGCACCGGCGAGGACGGAGCTCGTGGTCATCGGAATGTCCACCCCCACATACGGGGCTTTGTGCGCGGACGACGTACTGCTGTCAGCATTTCGATCGGCCTTCCAGCTAATGAGGGACAGGCGGTTTCCGATCCGGGCCTCGGTCTCGACGACCGGGCCGCGCCACTGCGAACGCAGTGCGCACCCGCAGCACTATGACGCCATGCCGCTCCACAGAACAAGGCTCACCGACCAAGCGGTCAGTCGGGCACTCCGGGGAGACGACAACGGCGTCGTTCAACTGCCGCACCACAGCAGTTGAACGACGCCGCCGTCCGACGCGGAAATTTCCCGCATTACCGCGCGCCGCACGAAATAGCGCGTCGTCAGTCCTCGGTCCAGCCGTGCTTCTCCGCGAACTTCACCAGCTCATGGCGGATCTCCAGGATCTGCTCTCCCGTCAGCCACGGGCCCGCCTTCAGCAGGAGCTCGGTCACCTCCCGGGAGTACTCCTCCTTGCCGAGCACGTCACACGTCGAGTCGGGCCTCGCCGGCGGCGCCTCGGCTCCGTGGGCGAGCCGGACGGACGACGCCTTCAAGCCGCGGTCACCGTCCTCGATCTCGAACTCGACCTCCAGTCCGGATCGTATGTACGACTCCGGTATCAGCAGGTCGTTCACGTGCAGGAAGACGTCGTCGCCACCCGAATCGGGAGCGATGAACCCGTAACCCCGCGTACCGTCGAACCTGACCACGCGCCCAGCAGCCATGCCAACCCCCAACAAGATCGGGCCCCTTGCCCTGACAACACCGCTGGATCGTAGCCGCGCCGGATCGGCTCCGCGACGTGTACGCGGTCCGGAACACCGCGACACTGCCGGACCACTCGCCAACACGTTCCCATTTCGGCGCGGTCACATTATCTTGGAGATTCCGCGAAGGACATCGCCTCGCACAGCAGGACGCCCGCCCCCGGTGCGTGCGTCATCCTCCGGTCCCAGTTCCCTACATCCACAGGATGACCCGGCCGGGAAGTTACGTCGCCCGATTGACGCGAGGACCGTCCGGGCGTCTCTAGCTTCTTTCCATGACCATTGAAGACAGCACGGACCACGTCGTCGTACGGCTGGACAGTGTGCGCAAGGAATTCGGCGACGCAGTGGCGCTGGGCGGCGTGTCGTTGGAGATCCGCACCGGTGAGGCGGTCGCGGTCATGGGGCCTTCGGGCAGTGGTAAGTCCACACTGCTCAACATGGTCGCCGGGCTGGACCGCCCGACGTCCGGGAGGGTCGTCGTCCTCGGCGAGGACCTGGGCACCCTCAACGAAAAGGGTCTCTCACTCTTCCGGCGCCATCGGATCGGCATGGTCTTCCAGTTCTTCAACCTCCTGGACGATCTGCCGGCTCTGGACAACGTCGCGCTCGCCGGACAGCTGACGGGTACCCCGGCCCGGCAGGCACGCAAGCGTGCGCTGGAGCTCCTCGACGAGCTCGGCATCGCGGGCCGGAAGGACATCTATCCGGCAGCGCTCAGTGGCGGCGAGCGCCAGCGGGTCGCCGTCGCCCGGGCCCTGATGAACCGGCCGTCGCTGCTGCTGGCCGACGAGCCGACCGGCGCCCTTGACAGTCGCTCCGGCGAGCAGGTGATGGACCTGCTGCTCGACCTGAACCAGATCGGCCAGACGCTGCTCATGGTGACGCACGACGAGCGCCTGGCGGCGCGATGCGCCAGCCGTGTGATCGAGGTCGCCGACGGCAGACTGGCCCGCGAGCGCAGTCTGGAGCGAAGCGCGTGAGGGCCGTTTGGCGCGCCGCGCGCGCGGCCGTGCGGCGGCGTCGGCTCCAGACCGTCGTCATCGGCGTCGTCATCCTGCTCTCCACGACGTCGATCGTCGTCGCGCTGGGCCTGCTCGAGTCCGCCTCGGCGCCTTACGACCGCGGCTTCGCTGGTCAGCGCGGCGCCCATGCCGTCGCGGCCTTCGACACCCGCAAGGCCTCGGAAGCACAGCTCACTCAGGCCGCGGAGCGGTCGGGAGTCGAGGCGGTCGCGGGCCCGTTCGAGCAGGCCGTCCTGAACGTCCCCGAGGGCATCACCCCCCTCGTCCGGGGTCCCCAGACCGTGGTGGGACGCCCGGATCCGGGAGCATCGGTGGACCGCCTGGACCTGTGGCAGGGTCGCTGGGCCACCGCGCCCGGCGAGATCGTCCTGCACCGGTATCCCCCGGGCGACAGCGCACTCCCCTTCGGCTCGAAGGAGGAGCCGCTTCCTGTCGGCGAGACGATCCAGGTCCCCGGGAAGCCGGCGCTCACCGTCGTCGGCTACGCGTACAGCCTGAGCAAGACGGCGGACGCGTGGGTCTCGCCCGAGCAGATCGAAGCCCTGCGCCCGACGTCCGCCCAGATGCTCTACCGCTTCTCCTCCTCGGCGACCGACTCCGACATCGAGGCAGGCGTCGCCTCGGTCGTCGAAGGGCTGCCGGAAGGATCGTTCGTCGGCTCCAGGTCCTATCTCGTCATCAAACGGGAGGTCGCCTCGGCGCTGGGCGTGTACGTGCCCTTCCTGATGGTCTTCGGGTGTCTCGGTCTCCTGGCGGCGGTCCTGATCGTCGGCAACGTGATCAGCGGCGCGGTCGTCTCGGGATTCCGGCACATCGGGATCCTCAAGGCCCTGGGATTCACTCCACGGGACGTGGTCGCGGTCTATCTCCTGATGGTCTCCGTACCGGCGGTCCTCGGCTGCGTGCTGGGCACCCTCCTCGGCAATCTCGCGGCGCGACCGCTACTCGTCGACGCCTTCAGAGGGATGGGCCTGGGGAACGTCGGCATCAGCCCCCTGGTGAATGTCGTCGCCCTGCTGGGGATGCCCGCCGTCGTCGTCCTCGCCGCGCTCATCCCCGCCGTGCGTGCCCATCGGCTGCCGGCGGCCGAGGCGATCAGCGCGGGCAGCGCACCACGCACCGGACACGGGCTGCGGGTCCAGCGCCGGCTCAGCGGCACGCGGCTGCCCCGCTCCGTCAGCCTGGGCCTGGGCCTGCCGTTCACGCGTCCCGGCCGCACGGCCCTGACCATGGCGGCGATCGTTCTCGGCGTGACGACCGTGACGTTCGCGACGGGGCTGGTCAGCACGGTGGGCGCGTACGCGGACACCTCGGCGCACAAGGGAGCCGTCCAGGTCGTGGTGGAGCGGGGTGACCCGATGGCGCAGGTCGAGTCGAAGAAGGGTGATACGGAGACGGAGGCGATGCTGCGCTCGCTGGACGGTACGGCCGAGGTGACCGCCGGCCTGAACCTCTCGCTCTCGATGGCCGGGTCCACGCAGGAGGTCGAAGGCCGGTTCTTCCGAGGGGACTCCTCGGAGCTGGGCTTCCGGGAAGAGATCGTCAAGGGGCGCTGGCTGGACAAGCCCGGTGAGGTCGTGGTCCCGTCGGCGTTCCTCAAGGAACGTGGCCTGGCGGTCGGCGACCGGGTCACGCTGGAGAAGGACGGCAAGCAGACACGGGTCACGGTCGTCGGCGCGACCATGTCCGGCGATCCCGCCGCCCTCTTCTCCGACTGGGGGACGCTCACCCCGCTCGCGCCGACGTACAAGCCCATCCAGATCCAGTATCAGGTCAAGCTCGCACCCGGTACGGATATCGACGCCTACATGAACGCGGTCAAAAAGGCCGACCCCGAGCTCTACCCGAAGGACGCCACCGACACGGCCAACGCCTTCGCGCTGACCATGGTCAGCCTCGCGACCGCCCTGACCGTGATGCTCGGGACGGTCGCCGCGCTCGGCGTCTTCAACACCGTTGTCCTCAACACCCGCGAGCGCCGTCGTGACCTGGGGATGCTCAAGTCCATCGGAATGACGCCCCGCCAGGTGATCGTGATGATGCTGACGTCGATGGCCGCTCTCGGAGTCGCCGGGGGACTGCTCGGGATTCCTCTGGGGGTCGCCGCCCATCGTCTGATCGTGCCGGTGGCCGTCGAAGCGGCGAACATCGACATCCCGGATTTCCTGATGGACGTCTGGCACGCGCCGTCACTCATCCTGCTGGCTCTCACGGGGACCGTGCTCGCACTGCTCGGCGCGTTCGTTCCGTCCAGATCGGCAGCGCGCCTCACGATTGCGGAGGCACTGCGCAACGAGTGATCGTCCAGCGCGGAAACCGAAGGAAGCCGTGGCGGCCGACGACGTGCCAGTCGTCGGCCGCCACGGCTTTTCGCCCGGTACGCCCCCGGATCCCGGCCGTTCGGTTGAACACTCCACTCCGAGGAGCCGCCGTGCGAGGATCGCGCTCACTCGACTCCCGATCTCTGTCCGGCCTTTCGGCCGAAAAGGAGCCCCAGTGGAGACAACCGCCCTCAGCCGCGTTGATGTGGATCGAGCCGAACGGCGACTGGCCGGCCGGTTATGGAAGACCCCGGTCGTACGCTGCGACCAATTGGACGCGCTCGCGGGCGCGCGCTTGTGGCTGAAGGCCGAGAACCTGCAGCGCGGCGGGTCGTTCAAGGTCCGGGGAGCCCTGCTGGCCGTCGAACGGCTGGCAGCCGCGGGAAGCCGGGGAGTGATCGCACAGAGCACGGGGAATCACGCGATCGCGGTCGCCCTGGCCGCCGCGGAGCACAAACTGCCCACCGTGGTGGTACTGCCGTCCGACGCGCCGCCGACCAAGATCCGGCGCATCCGGGAAACCGGCGCCGAGGCCGTGCTCGTCGGCACGACGCTCGCCGAGCGGGTGGCCGTGGTGGAAGAGCTGCGCGAGCGGTACGCGTACGACGTGGTCGATCCGTATCAGAATCGCGATGTGGTCGCCGGTCAGGGAACCGCCACGGCGGAACTGATCAGCCAAGTCGCCGCGGCAGGCGGCCGGCTGGACGCCGTGGTGGTACCCATCGGCGGCGGCAGCGCGATCGCCGGCGCCTGCCTGGCGTCCTGCGGGCACGATCTGGCGGTGGTCGGGGCGGAGCCGGAAACCGTGCCCGCGTTCACCGCCGCACTCGACGCGGGCGGACCCGTGACGGTGCCCGCGAGGCCCACCATCGCCGACGGGCTCCGCCCCGATCGCATCGGCAGCCTCCCCTTCGAACTCTCGCACCGGACCATCGCCTCGGTCATCACGGTGCCGGAGACTGCCATCGCCGAGGCGTTGCGAGTGGCCCTCCTGCACGCACGGCTGCTCATCGAGCCCGCGGCGGCCACCGCGCTCGCCGCGGCTCTGGACTACGCCTCCGGCCACGCCACCGATGTCGGGGTGCTGCTCAGCGGCGGGAACATCGAGCCCGGCCTGGTCGCGTCATTGTTGACGGACCACTCCGGCCGGGCCCGATGACCCACGGCGGCTGAGTCTCAGTCCTCCAGTTCCAGCCAGTCCGATGTGGCGGACCACACCCGGGCCAGCATCTCAGGCAGGGACAAGTCGTAGTGATCGCACGGAAGGCCGACCTCCGTGATCTCTCCGGTCACATGAGGCTGCCAGGCTTCGACGGTGGGCGCGCCCTCCGGCTTGCTCTCCTCCGCGACGATCAGCAGAGCGTTCCCGTCGAACCTCCCGAACTCATGGGCGCGCCCGATCACTCCGTTGTTCTGGAACACTCGCGCCAGGGTCCTGAACTCCTCGTCCGACGTCGCCTCGAAGACATGACCGGCTTCCCGGCGCACCATGTCGACCAGGAGTTCCAGCTCGGCGGCCGGATCACGCTCGGGCTCGGGCTCCGGCTCGCCGGCGTCAGCGTCCCCGCCCCCGTCCGTCTTCCGGACCGGCGGGAACGCGTCCATGATGACCAGCGCCGCCACCTCTTCCCCCGCGGCCCGCAGCTGGACGGCGATCTCGTGCGCGACCGTTCCTCCGAAGGACCATCCCAGCAGGTGGTACGGGCCGCTCTCCTGCACCGTACGCAGCTGTGCGATGTAGTCCGCCGCCATCTCCTCCACCGAGCCGGCGAGGCCGTCCGTTCCGGCGAGGCCGCGCGCCTGAAGTCCGTACAGCGGAATGTCCTTCGGGACGTACCGGGCCAGTGGCATGTAGCACCAGCTCAGCCCTCCCGCGGGGTGGACGGCGAAGAAGGGCGGCCGGGTTCCGTCCTCCCGGATCGGCAGCAGCACATCGAGCGAGTCCTGTACGGACGAGAGGCTCATCCGCTTCATGAGTCCGGTGACGGTCGGGGCCGCGAACACGTCGCGCACCGCGATCGTCACTCCTCGAGCCCGCAACCGCTCCACGAGCTGAACCGCGCGCAGCGAATGCCCTCCCAGCGCGAAGAAGTCCTCGTCGACCCCGACCGTCTCCACGCCGAGGACCTCGGCGAACATCTCGCACAGGTTCGCCTCGAGCGCGGTGACGGACCTGTCCGCCTCGGCCCGGCCGGTGTACTCGGGGGCCGGCAGCGCCTTACGGTTCAGTTTGCCGTTCGGCATCAGCGGCACACGTTCGATCACCACCACCGCCGCGGGCACCATGTACCCGGGCAGCCGTTCCTGGGCCGCCGCGCGAACCGCCTCGCCGAGCGCGTCGCCGAGCGCCTCGCCCTTGTCGCCGTCGTCCCGTGCGGTGTCCGCGGCAGGAACCACGTACCCCACCAGCTGCTTGTCGCCCGGGGCCTCCTCGCGCACCACCACCACGGCCTGCGCCACCGAGGGGTGCGAAGCCAGCACGGTCTCGATCTCGCCCAGCTCGACCCGGAAGCCCCGGATCTTCACCTGGTCGTCGGCGCGGCCGACGAATTCGAGGTCACCGTCCGCGCTCCACCTCACCACGTCGCCCGAGCGGTACATACGCTCACCGGGGGCGCCGAACGGGCAGGCCACGAAACGTCCGGCCGACAGTCCGGGCCGTCCCAGGTAACCACGTGCCAGGCCGGCACCCGCGATGTAGAGCTCTCCGGCGACACCCGGCGCCACCGGGGCGAGCCCCTCGTCGAGCACGTACACCTGCGTGTTTCCGATGGGTCCGCCGATCGAGGTCGGGTTGCCTCCGGCGTCCCGTCCGGTCAGCTTGGCGGTCGACCAGACCGTGGTCTCGGTGGGCCCGTAGAGGTTGGTCAGCGAGCCCGCCCGGTCCAGCAGCGTGCGTGCCAGTTCGTCGGGCAGCGCCTCCGCGCCGATCAGCACGCCCACACGCGTCCAGTCCAGCGGGTCGTCGGTGTCGGAGACCAGGCCGCGCCACAGACTCGGCGTGGCGTGCACGATCGTGGCGCCGGACGAGCGGATCAGTGCCCGCAGCGCCCAGGGGTCGAGCACCTGGTCCTGTGAGGCGAGCACCATCTTCGTGCCGTTGACGAGCGGCAGATAGAACTCCAGGCCCGCCATGTCGCAGCCGACGGTACTGACCGCCAGCAGGCGGTCGTCCGCGCCGAGCGCGAAGCGGTCCTGCATCGACGCCAGGAAGTTGACGATCGCCCGGTGTTCGACGAGCACACCCTTGGGGCGCCCGGTGGACCCGGAGGTGTAGATCACCCACATCGGGTGCTCGGGCAGCAGGACGCTGCCACGGTCCTCCGCGGTCAGGGCGCCGTCCGCGAAGCGGGTCAGCTCGTCGACCACCGCCGGGGCGTCGACCATCACCACGGGCACGCCGCTTCGGCCCTCGGGGTCGATGTCGAACTCGGCCAGCCGTCCGCGCAGGGTCTCGCTGGTCAGCAGGCACACCGCGCCCGAGTCGGCGAGCACGAACGCGGTCCGCTCGGACGGATAGGCCGGGTCGATGGGCAGATAGGCGGCCCCCGCCTTGATGACCGCCAGCAGCGTCACGACCAGATCAACGGTGCGTTCGAACACCACCGCGACCACCTGCTCCGGCCCCACGCCCCTGCCGATGAGGTACCGCGCCAGCCGGTTGGCCCGCGCGTCCAGCTGGGCGAAACTCAGCTCCACGTCGCCGAATTCCAGGGCGATCGCCTCGGGGGTGCGGGCGACCTGCGCGTCGAACAGCTCGACCACCGTCGAGTCCGGCACCTCGGCCGCGGTGTCGTTCCACTCGGTGAGCACGCGCCGGCGCTCCCCCTCGGCCAGTACGTCCAGTTCACTCAGCCGCACGGCCGGGTCGGCGGCCAGTGTCTCCAGCACGCGCACCCAGCGCTCGGCGATCCGCTCGACCGAAGCGGGCTCGAACAGGTCCGAGGACCCGACAACACCGCCCCGCAGACCCGCCGGCGCTCCCTGGGCGTCGATCACCTCACCGATGCTCACGTCGAGGTCGAACTTCGCCACCGCGGTGCCGCCGACCGGAGCCGCACCGCCGGCGCCGAGACCGGGCAGGTCCAGTACCGCGTCCGCGGTGTTCTGCAGCAGCAGCATCACCTGGAACAGCGGATGGCGCGCCAGCGAACGGGCCGGGGCGAGCTCCTCGACCAGCCGCTCGAAGGGCACGTCCGGGTGGGCGAAGGCGCCGAGACCGGCGTCCCTCACCCGCACCAGCGCCTCCTCGAACGTCGGGTCCCCGGACAGATCCGTGCGCAGCGCAAAGGTGTTGACGAAGTACCCCACCAGGTCGTCGAGCGCCTCGTCCGTCCGGCCTGCCATCGCCGAGCCGATCGGAATGTCGGTCCCCGCCCCCAGCCGGGACAGCAGCATCGCCAGCGAGGCCTGCAGCACCATGAACAGCGTCACGCCTTCGGCCCGCGCGATCTCCAGCAGCCGCTCATGCACCTCGGCAGGGACCTGGAACGGCACACGGTGGCCGCGATAGCTCGCCACCGGCGGACGTACCCGGTCGGCCGGCAGCTCCAGCTCTTCGGGGATGCCGTCCAGCGTCTGTCGCCAGTAAGCGATCTGACGCGACATCAGACTGCTGGGATCCTCGCCGTCCCCGAGCAGCTCGCGCTGCCACAGGGCGTAGTCCGCGTACTGCACCGGCAGCGGCTCCCACAGCGGCGCCCGGCCCGCGCACCGCGCCTCGTACGCCACGGAGACGTCCCTGGCCAGCGGGGCCCACGACCAGCCGTCGCCCGCGATGTGGTGCACCACCACCATGAGCACGTGCTCGTCAGGTCCGGCCGTGAACAGCCAGGCCCGGATCGGGACTTCCACAGCCAGGTCGAACGCGTGCCCCGCCGCCTCCGCGACCGCACGGTCGAGATCCGCGGCGGGTACCTCCACCACCGACAGCTCCCACGCCAGCTCCGCCATGCCCAGCACCTGCTGGTACGGCTCCCCGTCGGCCATCGGGTAGATCGTGCGCAGGACCTCGTGCCGCCCGAGGACGTCCCGGAAGGCCGCCTTCATCGCCTCGCTGTCCACGTCACCGGAGAGCCGCACCGGCATGGGGATGTTGTACGTGGCGCTCGGGCCTTCCACCTGTCCGATGAGCCACAGCCGTCGCTGTCCGTACGACAGCGGCACCCGCTCGGGCCGCTCCCGGGCCGCCAGCGGCGCCCTGGCCCGGCCCGCGTCGTCCAGCCGGGCCGCGAGCCCGGCCGCGGTCGGTGTCTCGAACAGCACCCGGATCTCGACTTCGACGCCGAGTACGGTACGGATCCGGCTGACCAGCCGGACCGCGAGCAGCGAGTGCCCACCCAGCGCGAAGAAGTCGTCGTCCACGCCGACCGAGGGAAGGCCCAGCACATCGGCGAAGGCCGCGCACAGGATCTCCTCGCGCACATTGGCGGGTCGTCGGCCGGTGCTCGAGGTGGAGCCGTATTCGGGGGCGGGCAGGCCCTTGCGGTCCAGCTTTCCGTTCGCTGTCAGGGGCAGCCCTTCGAGCACGACCACCGCCGAGGGCACCATGTGCTCGGGCAGCCGCTGCGCGGCGAACTTCCTTACGGAGTCCGGCAGTCCGGCGTTGTCGTCGGGGTCGGGGTCGGCGGGTACGACGTACGCGATCAGCCGGACATCGCCGGGGACGTCCTCGCGGGGGACGACCACCGCCTGCGCCACTTCCGGGTGGGCGGTCAGGGTGGCCTGGACCTCACCGGGTTCGATGCGGAATCCGCGGACCTTGACCTGCTCGTCGGCCCGGCCGGAGAACACCAGCTTCCCGTCGGGCAGCCTGCGGGCCCGGTCACCGGTCCGGTACATCCGCTCGCCGGCAGTGCCGTACGGGCATGCCACGAACCGTTCGCCGGTCAGTCCCGCGCGTCCCAGATAGCCACGCGCGAGACCCGCACCGGCCACATACAGCTCACCGGTCACACCGACCGGTAGGGGGGCCAGCGACTCGTCGAGGACGTACAGGCGGGTGTTGGCGATCGGCTCCCCGATCGGGACCACACCCTCGTCCGTCATCCGCGGGGACAGACGTGTCGTGGCGACACCGATGGTGGTCTCGGTCGGTCCGTAGTGGTTGAACACCTCTCGGGTCCCGGCCACCTCGAGGAGCTGTCCGACCCACGTCGAGGAGGCCGCCTCACCGCCGAGGACGAGGGACTTGGCGGGCAGCACGCCCTCCAGGCCCCCGTCGGCGCCCAGCGCCGACAGATGCGACGGCACCGCCTTCAGGTAGTCGATCCGGTGTTCCGCGAAATACGCCGTCACCGCGGCCGGGTCGGTGACCGCCTCCGCGTCGAGGATGTGCAACTGCCCACCCGTGGCCAGACTCGCGAACACCAACGTGTTGCCCAGGTCGGTCGCCTGCGCCTGCAACAGCGCGTACCGACCACCCTCCTCACCCAGCCCGACACGCCCCGGCACCGACGACACATAGTTCGCGAGCGAGCCATGGGTGACAGCCACACCCTTCGGCCGCCCCGTCGAACCCGACGTATAGATCACATAGGCCAGCCCACCCGGCACCACCGACACCCCGGGAACGGTGGCCGGGGCCGCCGCCAGCTGCCCCGCGACCAGCGGACCGTCCACCGCGACCAGGCGCGCGCGTCCGGCCGGCAGCTCGTCGAGGATCTCCTCGGTGGTCAGCGTCAGCGCCGCCCGGCTGTCGGCCAGCATGAAGGCGACCCGTTCCGCGGGCTGTTCCGGATCGATCGGCAGATAGCCGGCGCCGGCCTTCCACACCCCGAGGATCCCCGCGATCATCTCCTCGCCCCGCGGCAGGCACAGGCCCACCACCGACTCCGCACCCACGCCCTGCGTGTTCAGGTAGTGGGCGAACCGGTTCGCCCGCGTGTCCAGCTCCGCGTACGACACCTCGCGGCCGCCGGCGACGATCGCCACCGCGTCCGGAGTCCGCGCCACCTGCGCCTCGAACAGCCCGATCACCGACTCCGCGGTCGCCTCCGCCGCCGTGTCGTTCCAGTCCGTGAGAACGCGCCGGCGCTCATCCTCGTCGAGCACGTCCACCGCGTTCAGCCGCACGCCCGGATCGGCGGTCACCACGTCGAGCACCCGTGCCCAACGCGCTGCGATCCGCAGGGCGGAGTCCGGCTCGAACAGGTCCGCCGCGGCGATCACCACACCGTGCAGCCCGGCCGGCTTCCCCTCGTCGTCGAACGCCTCACCCACGATCACGTCCAGGTCGAACTTGGCCGCCACCTCCTCCGACGAGCGGGCCGGTGCTCCCCCGACCCGTACTCCGGACAGGTCGAGGATGGCGTCCGCGGTGTTCTGGAGCGTGAGGACGACCTGGAACAGCGGGTGGCGGGCCAGCGAGCGGACCGGGGCCAGCTCCTCCACCAGTCGCTCGAACGGCACGTCCTGGTGCGCGAACGCCGAGAGGCCCGTCTCCCGGACCCGCGCCAGCACCTGCCGGAACGTCGGGTCCCCGGACAGGTCGGTGCGTATCACCAGCGTGTTGACGAAGCAGCCGACCAGATCGTCCAGGGCCTCGTCGGTGCGTCCCGCGATCGCCGATCCGATCGGGACGTCCGTACCGGCGCCGAGCCGGGAGAACAGCACCGCGAGCGCGGCCTGCAGCACCATGAACACCGTGACGCCCTCGGCCCGTGCCACCTGGACCATCCGCGCGTGCACCTCGGCGGGCACCTCCACGGGCACCTTGTGGCCGCGATGGCTGGCCACCGCGGGCCGTGGACGGTCGAAGGGCAGCGCGAGCTCCTCAGGTGCGCCGTCCAGCGCGTCACGCCAGTAGGTGACCTGTCGGGAGATCACGCTGTCGGTGTCCTGCTCGTCGCCCAGCAGCTCGCGCTGCCAGAGCGCGTAGTCGGCGTACTGCACCGGCAGCGCCGCCCACTGCGGGGCCCGGCCCGCGCGCCGCGCCTCGTACGCCACGGAGAGGTCCCTGGCCAGCGGTTCCCTCGACCAGCCGTCGGTCGCGATGTGGTGCACGACCACGACCAGTACCTGCTCGTCGGGCCCGGCCGAGTACAGCCACGCCCGGAACGGCACGTCCACCGAGAGGTCGAACGCGTGCCTGCTCGCCGCCGCGACCGCGTGGTCCAACTCCGCCGGGGCAACCTCCACCACCGACAGATCCCAGGCCAGATCCTCCAGATCCAGCACCTGCTGGTAGGGCTCGCCGTCGGCCGTCGGGAAGACCGTCCGCAGCACCTCGTGCCGCCCCAGGACATCCCGCAGGGCCTGGCCCAGCGCGGCCCGGTCCACATCTCCGGTCAGCCGCATCGCGACGGGCACGTTGTACGTGGCGCTCGGGCCCTCCAGCTGCCCGATGAACCAGAGCCGACGCTGCGCGAACGACAGCGGTACCCGTTCCGGGCGCGCCCCGGCCGTCAGCGGCGCCCTGGCCGCGTCGATTCCACTGAGCCGCGCCGCGAGACCGGCCACCGTCGGCGTCTCGAACAGCACCCTCAGCGGCAGTTCGACACCGAGTACCGCTCGCACCCGGCTCACCAGCCGCACCGCCAGCAGCGAATGACCGCCCAGGCGGAAGAAATCGTCGTCCACTCCGACGCTCTCCAGCCCCAGCACCTCCGCGAACGCGGCGCACAGGATCTCCTCCCGGGGGCCGGCCGGACCACGGCCCTCGCCCGCCGCGTACTCCGGCGCGGGCAGCGCCTTGCGGTCCAGCTTGCCGTTGGACGAGAGCGGCAGCGCGTCGAGTACGACGACGGCGGAGGGCACCAGATGGCTCGGCAGCCGGTCGGCCACGAACGCGAGTACGGCAGCGGGTAGTCCGGCGTTGTCGTCGGGGTCGGGGTCGGCGGGTACGACGTAGGCGACCAGCCGCCTGTCCCCGGGGCTGTCCTCGCGCGCCACCACGGCGGCCTGCGCGATACCGGGGTACGCCGTGAGCGCGGTCTCGATCTCGCCGGGTTCGATCCGGAAGCCGCGTATCTTGACCTGCTCGTCGGCCCGGCCCAGATACTCCAGCTGCCCGTCCGCGTTCCAGCGCACCAGATCGCCGGTCCGGTACAGCCGCTCGCCCGCGGCGCCGAAGGGATCGGCCACGAAGCGCTCACCGGTCAGGCTCGCGCGTCCCAGATAGCCGCGCGCAAGGCCCGCACCCGCGACATACAGCTCTCCGGCCACGCCGACCGGCACCGGCGACATGGCCCCGTCGAGTACGAACGCACGGGCGTTGGCGATGGGCCGGCCGATCGGCGGAGCCCCCTCCACCGCGCCATCGGCGAACCACGCCGTCGAGTACACCGTCGCCTCGGTCGGGCCGTAGATATTGGCGACCCGCACACCCGGCAACGCGTCCTGAATGCCGCGTACCACCGAGGCGGACAACGCCTCACCCGCCAGGACCACGGTCCGCGCCCCGGCCCCGACTCCACCCAGTACCTGGGAGAACGCCGACGGCACGGCGCTGATCACGCTCAGGGGCTCGTTTTCGGCTCCACGGTCGGCCAGCGCCAGCACATCCCGCACCAGCTCGATGGTGCCGCCCGACACCAGCGGCCCGAACACCTCGAACACCGACACGTCGAAGCTGAGCGACGTCGACGCCAGCACCCGGGAGAAGTCCGCCGACGAGAACTCCGCCGCAGCCCACGACAGCAGACTCACCACCGAGCGGTGCTCGACCACCACACCCTTCGGCACACCCGTCGACCCCGACGTATAGATCACGTACGCCGGATGCTCCGACAGCAACGTGCCCGTACGCTCGCCGTCCGCGAGCACCCCACCGCCGAGAGCGGCCAGCTCCGCGACCACCTCCGGATCGTCGAGAGCCACCACCGGTACTCCCGGCCGGTCCGCCAGACGTACGTCCCCACCGGTCAGCACGACCGCCGCGCCCGCGTCGGCGAGTGTGAACGCGATGCGCTCCGCCGGGTACGCCGGGTCCAGCGGCAGATACGCGCCGCCCGCCTTGAGCACCCCCAGCAGCGCCACCACGGCATCCACGCCGCGCTCCAGCAGCATGCCCACCACGGATTCCGGTCCCACACCGTGCCGGACCAGGTAGCGCGCCAGCCGGTTCGCCCGGGCGTCAAGGTCCGCATACGACACCTCCGCGCCCTCGAACACGAGCGCCACCGCATCCGGAGTCCGCGCCGCCTGCGCCTCGAACAGACGGGGAATCGTCGAAGCCTCGACCTCCTCCCGGGTGTCGTTCCACTCCACGAGCACCCGGTGCCGCTCGTCCTCGCCCAGCACCTGGACCGAGGCCAGCGGGAGGTCCGCACCGCCGTCCAGCGCTTCTCCCAGCGCCGTGACGAGGTTGTCCGCCGCGGTGCGCAGCAGTACACACACCGCTCCCGGGTCGATCGAGGCCACCGCGTCGACAGCCAGCCTGATCCCGGCCCCGTCACCGTCGTCGTCGACCGAAACGGTCAGCGGGTAGTTCGTACGCTCCCGCGAGAACAGCGTCGTGATCCCCGCGAGCCCCCCGTTCCGGCTCTCGTCCGTGTCCTGGCCGGGGGCGCGGCCGGGGTTGTGCCGGTAGTTGAACAGCGCGGTGAACAGCGGCACATCCGCCGGCACACCACTGGCCTGCTGCGCCAGGGCCAGCGGGGCGTGCTCATGCTCGAGGAGCTCCGCCAGCTGCCCGCGCATGGCGGACACCGCCGCCAGCACGCCCGCCTCACCCACGCGCGCCCGTACCGGCAGTGTGTTCATGAACGGGCCCGGGACCCGGTCGGCGCCCGCGCCCGCGTTCATCCGGCCGAACAGCACCGTCCCGAACACCACATCGTCACGGCCGCTGACCGCAGCCAGCGTCCGGGCCCACGCCACATGCAGCAGCGTCGCGGGGCTCGCGCCCAGCCGCCGTGCCGTCTCCCGTACACGTACCGTCAGTTCGGGCGAGAACTCCAGCCCGGCCCGCTCCACCCCGGCGCCATCGCCTCGGGCGTCGACCACTCCGAACGGTGCGGTCGGCTCGGTGACGTCCCCGAGCCGTTCCGCGAAGAACCGCTCGTGCTCGGAGCGCCGCACCCCGCCTCGCGCCTGAGCGACGAAGTTCCGGAACGGCAGCGGCTCGGCCAGCTCGCCCCCGCGCCCGTCGAGGAACGCTTCCACCTCGTCCAACAGGACCGCCAGTGCCGTGTGGTCCTGCACCATGTGGTGCACCCGCACCAGCGCCAGCCACTGGCCCTGGCTCTGGCCCTGGCCCGGAACCGCCGCCGCGTGCACGTCGATCAGTGGCGCCCGGCCCAGATCCATCGACAGGCCACCGGCGGCGAGCAGCTCGGCCGCCGGGTCCGCTCCCTGCGGATCCAGCACCACTTCCTTGATCGGGAGCACGGCTCGACGCCACACCACCTGCACCGGCTCCGGCAGTCCGTCCCAGACCACGCCGGTGCGGAAGATGTCGTGCCGGTCGATCACCCGCTGCAACGCGTCGGTGAAGGCGTCGAGCCGCTCGCGGGACCGGAACTCCAGCACCGTCGGTGTGACGTACGCGTCCTCGCCCCCGTCGGCGAGCAGGTGGTGGAAGAGCAGTCCTTCCTGGAGCGGGGCCAGGGGGTACGCGTCCGCGACATTGGCCGCCCCGCCGTCCACGACCGCGGTGATCCGCTCGATCTCCTCGGCGGAGAGTCGCACCAGCGGCAGCATCTCCGGCGTGATCTCCACGGCGTCCCCGGGAATGAGATTCGCCGGTACGTCCACCCGCTCGGCACCGGCCGCCGCGGCGAGGCCCGCCGGCGTCGGCGTCTGGAACAGCGCCCGCACCGATACGGACACGCCACGCACCCGCAGCCACTCCACCAGCGACACCACCAGCAGCGAGTGCCCGCCGAGCCGGAAGAAGTCGTCGTCCACCCCGACCTGCTCCAGGCCGAGCACCTCCGCGAACGCGGCGCACAGGATCTCCTCGCGCGCGTTCGCCGGGGCACGGCCCTCGCCCGCCGTGTACTCGGGCGCGGGCAGTGCCTTGCGGTCCAGCTTGCCGTTGGACGTCAGCGGCAGCGCGTCGAGTACGACCACGGCGGAGGGCACCATGTGGGCGGGCAGCCGCCCGGCCACGAACCCGCGTACCGCGTCGGGCAGCGTTTCCCGCCCCGCGCCGGCCGTTCCGTCGCCGGGTACGACGTAGGCGACCAGGCGCTTGTCTCCCGGGCTGTCCTCACGTACCGCGACCACGGCCTGGGCGACGGCGATGTGCTCGGTCAGTACGGTCTCGATCTCACCGGGTTCGATCCGGAAGCCGCGTATCTTGACCTGCTCGTCGGCCCGGCCCAGATACTCCAGCTGCCCGTCCGCGTTCCAGCGGACACGGTCACCGGTCCGGTACAGCCGCGAACCCGGTGCGCCGAAGGGATCCGCCACGAAGCGCTCACCGGTCAGACCCGCGCGATTCAGATAGCCACGTGCGAGGCCCGCACCCGCGATGTACAAATCACCGGACACGCCCACCGGCACCGGCGACATGGCCCCGTCGAGCACGAACGCACGGGCGTTGGCGATCGGCCGGCCGATCGGCGGAGCCCCCTCCACCGCGCCATCGGCGAACCACGCCGTCGAGTACACCGTCGCCTCGGTCGGGCCGTAGATATTGGCGACCCGCACACCCGGCAACGCGTCCTGAATGGTCCGCACCACGGGGGCGGAAAGACCTTCACCCGCCAGGACCACCGTCCGCGCCCGGGTCTCCACCCCACCCCCGGCCAGCACCTGCGACAGTGCGGACGGCACGGCGCTGATCAGGCTCAGCGGCTCGTTGTCGGCTCCACGGTCGGCCAGCGCCAGCACATCCCGCACCAGCTCGATGGTGCCGCCCGACACCAGCGGCCCGAACACCTCGAACACCGACACGTCGAAGCTCAACGACGTCGACGCCAGCACCCGGGAGAAGTCCGCCGACGAGAACTCCGCCGCAGCCCACGACAGCAGACTCACCACCGAGCGGTGCTCGACCACCACACCCTTCGGCACACCCGTCGAACCCGACGTATAGATCACATACGCCGGATGCTCCGACAGCAACGTGCCCGTACGCTCGCCGTCCGCGAGCACCCCACCGTCGAGAGCGGCCAGCTCCGCGACCACCTCCGGTGAATCGACGATCACCACCGTCGCGGCCGACTCCGGCACCGCCTCGGCCGTGTTCTCCGCCGCCAGAACGACCTGCGCACCGGCGTCGGCGAGCATGAAGGCAATCCGCTCACCCGGGTAGGCCGGATCCAGCGGCAGATACGCGCCGCCCGCCTTCAGCACGCCCAACAACGCGACCAGCAGATCAATCCCGCGCTCGAACGCCACCCCCACCACGGACTCCGGCCCCACACCCTGCCGGACCAGATGGCGCGCCAGCCGGTTCGCCCGGGCGTCAAGGTCCGCGTACGAAACCTCGACCCCGTCGGAAATGACGGCCACCGCATCCGGAGTCCGCGCCACCTGCGCCTCGAACAGACCGGGAATCGTCGAAGCCTCGACCTCCGCGCCGGTGTCGTTCCACTCCACCAGCACCCGACGCCGCTCTTCCGCGTCAAGCACATCCAGGGCACCGACCCGAACCCGCGGATCGGACGCCAGCAGTTCCAGCACCCGCGTCCAGCGCTCGGCCAGCCGGTCGGCGGTGAGGGCATCGAAGAGGTCCGCCGCCACGATCAGCACGCCCCGCAGCCCCGCCGGTGCGCCCTTCGCGTCGAACACCTCCCCCATGTTCACCTCGACGTCGAACTTCGCCACCTGCGCGCCCGCCGCCAAACCAGCGGACGTCCCCCCAGCACGCACGCCCGGGAGATCCACGTCCGCCTGCGCGTAGTTCTCGACCGAAAGCATCACTTGGAACAGCGGGTGGCGGCCCAGCGATCGGGTCGGGGCGAGTTCCTCCACCAGGCGCTCGAACGGCACGTCCTGGTGCGCGAAGGCCTCCCATCCGGCTTCCCGCACGCGTGACAGCGCCTCGACGAACGTCGGGTTCCCCGACAGATCCGTGCGCAGCACCAGCGTGTTGACGAAGAACCCCACCAGATCGTCCAACGCCACGTCGGTGCGCCCGGCCACCGCGGCACCGATCGGGATGTCGGTGCCCGCACCCAGCCGGGAGAGCAGCGTGGCCAGAGCGGCCTGCAGCACCATGAAGACGGTCGCGCCCTCGGCCCGTGCCAGCTCCGCCAGCCGCGCATGCACCTCGGCCGGGATCTCCAGCGGCACGATGTGGGCCTGGTAGCCGGCCATCGCCGGACGCGGGCGGTCGAAGGGAAGCTCCAACTCCTCCGGAGCCCCGTCCAGCGCTGCTCGCCAATAGGCGACCTGGCGCGAGATCACGCTGTCGGAATCCTGGTCATCGCCCAGCAGCTCGCGCTGCCAGAGCGCGTAGTCCGCGTACTGCACCGGCAACGGCTCCCACTCCGGGGCCCGCCCCTCACAGCGCGCCGCGTACGCGGTGGAAATGTCGCGGGCCAGTGGTCCTCTCGACCAGCCGTCGCCCGCGATGTGGTGCACCACAACCAGCAGCACGTGCTCGTCGGGGCCGGTCGCGAACAGCCATGCCCGGATCGGCGCCTCTGCCGCCAGGTCGAACGCGTGCCCCGCCGCTTCGGCGACCGTGTCCGAAAGGTCCTCCGGGGCCGTCTCGACCACGGTCAGCTGCCACTCCAGATCCTCGAGATCCAGGATGTGCTGGTACGGCTCGCCCTGGGCCATGGGGAAGACCGTGCGCAGCACCTCGTGCCGCCCCATGACGTCCCGCAGGGCCGCGTTGAGTGCCGCCCGGTCCACCTGGCCGGACAGCCGCAGCGCCATCGGAATGTTGTAAATGGCGCTCGGACCTTCGAGCTGCCAGAGGAACCACAACCGGCGCTGTGCAAATGACAATGGAATCATCAGGAGTCCTCCCGCTTGCGCATCGGCCGCAGCGCCGGCCTAGCTGACTTTTGTTTACCGATCTGCTGCGCAAGCTCGGCCACTGTCGGCGCGTCCAACAGCACCCGCAGCGGCAGCTCCACGCCCAACTGCGCACGAATCAAACTGACCAATCTGACCGCCAGCAGGGAATGCCCGCCCAGTTCGAAGAAGTCGTCGTCGACCCCCACGCTCCGCACCCCCAGCACCTCCGCGAACGCGGCACACAGAAGCTCCTCCTGCTGGTTGGCCGGCTCCCGGCCGGTCCCCGCTGCGGCTTGTTCCGGGGCGGGCAGGGCCTTGCGGTCGAGCTTTCCGTTCGATGTGAGCGGCAGCGTGTCGAGTACGACGAAGGCGGACGGCACCATGTAGTCCGGGAGCCGGCGCCCGGTGAACTCCTTCACCACGCCGGACAGATCGCCGCTGTCGCCGTCCTTGTCCCCGTCTGCGGGTACGAGGTAGGCCACCAGGCGCTTGTCGCCCGGTACGTCCTCCCGCGCGATCACCGCGGCCTGCGCCACCAACGGATGCGACGCCAGCACCCCCTGAACCTCACCCGGCTCGATCCGGAACCCACGGATCTTCACCTGCTCATCCACACGCCCCAAAAACTCCAACTGCCCGTCCGCATTCCACCGAACCCGATCCCCCGTCCGATACATCCGCTCACCAGCGCCCGCATACGGACTCGCCACAAACCGCTCCGCTGTCA